>JAXHSS010000045.1:5938-11606 GCA_034190675.1 Pseudomonadota bacterium | reverse complement strand
GAGTTTGCTTGGCGACAACCCTGAGCTGATCCGTGAAGGCGATGGCGATATTAGCACGCTAGGCTTATAACCACTTCGAAATAAATTTGCGCATAAAAACACTTGGCGCTTGAGCACAGTTGCGCTAGAATGCTCGGCCTATTGTAGGCGTATAGCTCAGTTGGTTAGAGCACCACCTTGACATGGTGGGGGTCGTTGGTTCGAGTCCAATTACGCCTACCACTTATAATCCCATCTTCTCCTAATCACTCTTTTTGTCTTTCATATAGCACTTTTGCTTTCGCGGCTTATGGCGCGGTTTTCATGCTTTTATTTAATTTTCTGCATCTTGCCTTGCTGTTTGGCGGTTAAGATACTGACTAAACTGGCTAACAAGAAAGGTTTAGTAGCGCAGGCATCTCATCACCTGTTGGCGATATTCGCTCTAATGCGCACGCTAATTACAATGCGTGCTTTTGACGCAAAACCTCATTTTTAAGTATCACATATGGTGATTTAACGCGGCTTTTGCTATGTTATCGGCTTGATTTTACACGCAAAAGAAGAAGCAATTATGGGCAAGAATTTTGAAGCACAAGGCGAAATTTACCGCATTGGCGACACGCAATCATTTGGACAAAACGGGTTCACCAAACGTGAGTTTGTGCTCAAGCTCAGCGGCGAGGGCGAAAATCCAGATTATCCTAACTACGTAGCCTTTGAGCTAATCAAAGACAAATGCGCCCTGATGGACAGCTACCAAGTGGGTGACGAGCTCAAAGTGCACTTTAACCTGAACGGCCGCCTCTGGAGTGCGCCTGGCAAACCTGAGCGCTGTTTCACGAGCTTGCAAGCTTGGCGTATCGAGGCATTGTCTGGCTCTGACGTTTCGTCCGCTTCAGACTCCTCTATGCAAGCCTCAGGCAGCTTCGACGAAGACATCCCTTTTTAAAAACAGCACGTTTTAAAAACAGCGACAATGTTTTCGGGTCGTTTTTAGACCGCTAGATAGAAAAAAGCGCCAGAATCGTGATGATGATGGCGCTTTTTGTGTTTTTCGTGGCGTTGATAATCGTTTTTACGATCCCGAAAACGCAGGCTTGGATGGTAATTATGTTTGGCTACCCAGTTGTTTTTTGATCGGCTTTTTTCACTAGATGCATTACCTGCATCATCGGTTTGGCCATTTTGATGGGGCGATGAGTTCACGGTTTGACTCCTGTTCTTGATCGAAATAATTAGATCATTTAATGCAAAAAAGTTGCTTGATGTGATAAAAATAGCACTGTGGCATTTTTGTAGGACGGGCTCGCGGGCTTTGGCGGAGTGAATTTTTCACTTGCTGTGAATGGGCGGTTTACATAGAATTAGCAACCTGAAATTTTAAACAGAGTAACAGGAGCATTACGATGAGTAACTCTATCGAAGAGCGTGTAAAGAAAATTGTTGTTGAGCAACTGGGTGTTGAAGCTGACAAAGTCGTTGTTGAAGCATCTTTCGTTGACGACCTTGGCGCAGACTCTCTAGACACGGTGGAATTGGTGATGGCACTTGAGGAGGAGTTTGACATCGAAATTCCTGATGAAGAAGCTGAAAAAATCACTACGGTTCAGGCCGCAATTGATTATATCTCAGCAAACGCTGAGTAATCGCTACACTTTTTAATTAAGCGTTGATCCATAGTGAACTCGACGCGATAAAAGCAAAAATAGAAGCAAAAAAGGGGCTATTGTGAAGCGAGTCGTTATTACAGGTATGGGCGCGGTTAGCGCGATTGGTCATAACGTTAGCCAAAACTGGTCAAACCTAGTCGCTGGTGTATCTAATATGCAATTAATTGAGCATTTTGATACGTCTAGCTATGGCACTCGTTTCGCCGCCCAAGTTCAAGGTCTTGATGTTGATGCGTTTATCGACAAAAAAGACCAGCGCAAAATGGATCAATTCATTCAGTATACGCTGATTGCCTCTGATGAGGCAATTAAAGATGCCAACCTTGAAATTACTGATGCGAATGCTACCCGAGCAGGCACACTGATTGGCTCTGGCATTGGTGGCATTTCTTCAATTGAAGACTGCAAGCAAACCTTGTTAGAACGCGGCCCTAAGCGCATCTCGCCTTTTGCTATTCCTTCAATGATCGTCAATATGGCCTCAGGCCAAGTCTCAATGCGCTACAACTTGCAAGGACCAAACCTTGCTGTGGCAACAGCCTGTACTACAGGTACGCACGCACTGATTTTAGCGGCTCAACAAATTCAACTAGGCTTAGCGGATGTTATGGTGACCGGTGGTGCTGAAAAAGCTTCATCGCCCGTTGCCATGTCAGGCTTTGGCAATGCCCGTGCATTATCGACGCGCAATGATGAGCCTAACCGCGCAAGCCGACCGTGGGATAAAAACCGAGACGGTTTTGTACTAGGCGATGGCGTGGGCGTTCTCGTGCTTGAAGAGCTTGAGCATGCGAAGGCGCGTGGTGCCACGATTTATGCCGAGCTTGTGGGTTATGGAATGAGTGGCGATGCCTATCACATTACAAGCCCTGAGCCTGAGGGCAAGGGCGCTGAAGCCGCTATGCGTAATGCGCTTAATAATGCAAGTATCAATCCTGAAGAAGTGAATTATATCAATGCCCACGGCACATCGACACCAGCTGGTGATGTGATCGAAGTTCAAGCTGTAAAACGCTTGTTTGGAGATCATGCCTACGAACTTGCGGTCAGCTCTTCTAAGTCCATGACGGGCCACTTATTGGGGGCGGCGGGCGCGATCGAAGCCATTTTCTCAACGTTGGCGGTTTATCATAATATTGCACCACCAACGATCAATCATGAAGAGCCTGAGGACGGCTGTGATCTTAATTTTGTGCCTAATGAAGCGCAGGAGCGCGAGATCAATGTTGCGTTGAGCAATTCCTTTGGTTTTGGCGGCACAAACGGTAGCGTCATCTTCCGCAAGCTTGCTGAGTAATGCATAACCGGGCAACCTTATTCGGTGATAGTTTCTTTACTACACTGCGGTTGCAATCGGACCACATCCTTTTTGAATCTTCTCATGTATCGCGCCTTCTGCTCAGCGCTGAACGTTTAGGGGTTCAGCTTGAAGAGAAAGAAATAATTAATATTTTCAATAAGATAAAGAAAGATTTTAAAGCCAAATGTACTTCGGCTTCGGCTTCGAGCGCAAAGCCATCAGCAATTGTTCGCTTGCAGTGCTGCGTTGTGCAAGGCAAAGCTGGTTTAGCCCGGGATGAACAGGCAAAGCTGGTTTTTGATCTACAATATCGAGCGTTAGATACGGCTAGCTCAGGCGGGGCATTATCAGTGGTTAGCTGCGCGACGCCAGTGCCTGATTTTGGTCCTGTGATCAACGGTTTAAAAACCACGAATGCGCTTAATTATGTTTTGGCAACAAAGGAGTGGCAGGCGGTTGCAGCCGACGAGGGGCTAATGCTTAACCACTATGGCCATGTTGCTGAGGCGAGCTTTCATAATGTTTTTGCTTGGATCGATGATGGATTTTGGACACCAAGTCTTGTTCACGGTGGCGTGTCGGGGATTTTTCGTGACCAACTCATAAAGTTGGCAAAAGAGCAATATATTAAGCTAAGTGAAAAGCCGCTGAGCAGCGATCAGTTAATCACTGCGGCCAAAGGGCTTTGGCTAGCCAATAGCGTACGGGGTATGCGCTTCGTGAGTGAGCTGGACCAGAAACCCATTCAATATAGTAAGCAGGCTTTAGCTTTCAGTGACTTGGTTGCTGAGCGTTGGGGGCAAGTCGTCGCTGGAGATAGGATAGAACTGTGTTAAAACGTATTTTTTTCGGCCTGAGTTTTTTAGCTGTTGTCGCCTTTGTACTGGCATTGGGCTATGGTTTTTTACGGGTTAAAACCCTAGACCAGTCACTCCAAAACGCCAACCAAACGTCGCAAGAGCCTGTGTGCCTAGAGCTTAAAAAGGGTGAGGGCTTATCGCATTTTTTACGTAAGCTACAAGCAGAGCAGCTTGCCCTAGATACTCAAGTTTGGCGACTTTGGGCTCGATATGAAGGGCTGTCGGCTGATCTAAAAGCTGGCGAGTATTGCTTAAATGAGGACGAAACCCCGAGAACATTGACCGCGCGTATGATCGCTGGCGATGTTCAACGCTACCAATTCACCATTATCCCTGGTTGGAATGTATGGCAGTTACTGGAAGCCTTGGCTGACGAAAAACGCTTACAACAGCAGCTTGATTATGCGACCAGCAGTGAGGATGGCCAGTCCCTTGCAAAAGCGCTTGGCTTACCTGTTGAGCACGCTGAAGGCTGGTTTGCGCCTGACACCTACTTTTTCACCCGCTCAATGACGGATAAGGACTTATTACTTCAGGCATTTGAAACTCAGCAAAAGCGCTTGGATGCGGCATGGGCAAAAAAGGCCGATGATCTTCCATATGCATCCGCTTATGAGGCGTTGATCATGGCGTCTATTGTGGAAAAGGAAACGGGGGTGGCATATGAGCGACCTGAAATCGCCGGTGTGTTTGTCCGCCGATTGAATAAAGGCATGAAATTGCAGACGGATCCAACCATTATTTATGGCATTGGCAAAGACTATGATGGCAATATTCGTAAGCGCGATATCATCCGTGCAACACCTTATAACACCTATGTTATAGCCGATATGCCGCCAACACCAATCGCTATGCCGTCACAGGCTGCCATTGAGGCCGCCTTAAACCCAAAAGCTGGTAATACGCTATACTTTGTGGCCAAAGGTGATGGTAGTCATGTATTTTCAAGAACGTATCAAGAGCATTCTCGCGCGGTTAGAGAATATCAGTTAAAACGCCGACAAGATTATCGCTCTTCGCCAAAATAAGGCGCGGATAATCGATTATGAAATAAGCAGAGTATGAAACGCGGATTTTTTATTACAGTTGAAGGCATCGAGGGGGTGGGAAAGTCCACCAACCTTGCGTTGATCGAATCGTGGCTAAAGGAGCGAGCGGTTTCTGTACGAATGACTCGAGAGCCGGGCGGTACACCGCTGGCCGAGGAGATTCGCGAGATTTTACTGCGACCTCGTGATGAAACCATGGATGAAAAGGCCGAGCTCTTGATGGTCTTTGCTGCCAGAGCTCAGCATTTGTCGCAGGTGATTCAACCCAGCTTAGCGTCAGGTGACTGGGTGGTTTCGGATCGTTTTACCGACGCGACTTACGCTTATCAAGGGGGTGGTCGTGGTATGGATGTGGCGTTTATTGGCTTATTGGAGTCCGAAGTTCAGGGCTCGCTTAGGCCTGATGCGGTATTTATGTTGGATGCGCCCTATGCGATCAGTCAGCAACGTGTTCAGGGCCGAGGTGAGGGTAAAGACCGGTTTGAGCAAGAGCATGAGGCGTTTTTTAATGCCACTCGAGCACAGTATTTAGCGCGGGCAGAGGTGCAACCCGAGCGTTATCAAATCATTGATGCCACTCAGCCCTTAGCGCAGGTGCAGCAGCAAATAATAGCAGGGCTTGAGCAGCTTTTTGAACAATGGCAGCGCCAACATGATTGAGCGCAGTGATCAAGACGCACTGCCACCTTGGTTTGCAAGCTTTTATCAGCAGCAGTCTCAGGCGTTTTTTAATGGGCAAATGGCCCATGCGTCTTTGCTTGTTGGGCCAAAAGGAACGGCCAAGTCGTTGTTTTTTCAGCATTTAGC
>JAXHSS010000045.1:0-5838 GCA_034190675.1 Pseudomonadota bacterium | reverse complement strand
CTTGGTTTGCAAGCTTTTATCAGCAGCAGTCTCAGGCGTTTTTTAATGGGCAAATGGCCCATGCGTCTTTGCTTGTTGGGCCAAAAGGAACGGCCAAGTCGTTGTTTTTTCAGCATTTAGCGAAACATATGCTTTGCCTTTCGGCTAAGAGTAATGTGTTAACTCAGGCCTGCGGACAATGTAAAAGCTGTCATTTATTCGACAGTATGGCGCGTCAGGGAAGCCATCCAGATTGCTTATTGGTAAGGCCTGAGGGCAAATCCAGCGATATTCGTATTGATCAGGTTCGTGCGATCCAACAGTTTTGTGAACAAACCTCGCAGGTGAGCCTTGTTAAGGTGATCATCATAGATACGGTCAATGACCTAAACGCTTTTGCGGCCAATGCGTTATTAAAGCTCTTAGAAGAGCCGAACGCAGGTTGTTATTTTTTGCTAGCGGCCGAAAACATGGCCAAGTTATTGCCCACGATAAAAAGCCGAGTCCAGTGGACGCGCTGCCCCGAGCCAACAGTCGAGCAATTGCAGCAGTGGCTTCATGGGCAAGGATTTTCTACGTTGCAAATTGAGCAAGCAGTGGATTTATTAGGCCCCAAGGCGCGTCTGGTTCAGCGGTTTTTGCACCTGGAAGATGATGAGCAATCAGCTCTGCGCTCTTTGGTGCAGCAGTTGTCTGCGCTCAAGTCTGCACGCCTGACCAGCCTTGAGCTGGCTGAGCAGTGGCTGGCATTGCCCGCTGAGTTTTTTGGACCAGCATTGTATCGATTAATGCAGCGTTTGGTTGAGGCGAAGATGCTAGGCGCTGATCAATATCCAGAGTCTTTTGCTACACTAATAAGCGATATGGATACGCAATTACTACTTAAAATCGCGCAGCAATTAGCTGAAATGCTTGATAAATTTGAGCAGAGTTATAACCTAAACCAAGAGATACTGCTGATGAATTGGCTCACCCTTTGGGTCGAATGATGATCAGCGCTTAGGACACTTATTATTTATGCAAGAAGAAAACAAAACGCCAACTACACCCATTCTTCGATATCAAATTATGACCATCGAGGAGCTTTATCGCTGCTATATGCCTTATATCAAATTTGGTGGCTTATTCGTTAAAACCAAAAATACCGATTTTAAGCTGGGCGATACCGTTCGTTTGGCCCTAACTGTTCTTAATGAAGACAACCGCTATGCCGTAACGGGTAAAGTGGTTTGGATTAGCCCTAAAGGTATGGGGCTTAACAAGCCACAAGGTATTGGGCTTCAGTTTGATGATAAATTAGATCGTTTAAAAGTGTTTATAGAAACGCAACTTGCAGGTATGATCAATTCGGATTTACCGACTTACACGATATAACATGCTGGTTGACTCCCATTGTCATTTAGATAAATTAGATTTAACAACTCACGACGGCAATCTTGATCGTGCCGTTCAAGCCGCTCGCGACACAGGCGTTCAGCACTTGCTGAATGTCTGTATTACCTTAGAAAAGTTTCAAGACGTTTTAAGTATTGCCGAGCAACATCCGGATATTTCCGCCTCAGTGGGCGTGCATCCTTGCTACGAGGATTGCCAAGAACCCAGTGTTGATGAGCTGATCGAATTATCCAAACACCCTAAAATCGTTGCTATAGGCGAAACGGGTCTTGATTATTTCCGCACCAAAAAAGGCACTGACATGAGCTGGCAGCAAGCGCGCTTTCGTCGACATATCCAAGCGGCGAATGCGGTGGATAAACCACTCATTATTCACACACGCGAAGCTCGCGAAGATACCATTCGCCTACTAAAAGAAGAGAGCGCTGAGCAATGTAAAGGTGTTTTGCACTGCTTTACCGAAACGCAGCAGATGGCTGAGCAAGCACTGGAATTGGGTTTTTATATCTCTATTTCAGGCATTGTGACCTTTAAAAATGCAACGCAGCTACAAGACGTGGTTCGCACTTTGCCGTTGGAGCGCTTATTGGTTGAAACCGATTCACCTTATTTGGCGCCAGTTCCCTTTCGAGGTAAACCTAATGAGCCGGCTTATGTTTCCAAGGTCGCTGAGTTTATTGCCGATCTTAAAGGGGTAAGCTACGAAGAGCTAATCACCGTGACAGGGCAAAACTTTTTTAGGTTGTTTAAAGACGCTGCTGTTGGTAACCACAACCTCGCATAACCGCATCGCTTAAAAAACGCACCAAATAATGGTCAGTCGTGAAGTGTCTCTTTTGAACGGGGTTTTGGCTAATTTAACACCAGCAAAAGTGCATGGCATGAACAAAGCCGCTTGGCGCGATGTTTGAGATGCAATAATTAATGAAATTAGAGAAATAGGGGTCATCGTTGACTTTAGAATGGATCAGTCAATACCGCTTGTGGGTAGGCGTTACGTTGATTGTACTCGCTGTATTATTTTTGCTTTGCTTGGGGCTTTGGCTATCAAGCCGTCGTCGTGCGCGCGCTTTAAGCAGTGAAATAGATCAGTTTAGGCAGCTGGATCAGCAACGAATAGAGCAAATTCACCATCTGCAAAATGACCAACAGCATTTGCAAGGCCAGCTTAAGGGCTTTGAAGCGCTTAAAGTTCAGCACCAAAAAACAACGGATGAAAAATACCGTTTTGAACAAGAAGTTGCGGTTTTAAAGAGCAAACAGCAATTAACGGAGCAACACCTGCGCGAACAAATGCAGGCCTTAGAGTTGCGTAAAAACGAAATCAAAGCCGAATTTGAGCAGCTTTCCAGACAAGTGCTCGGCGAGCAAAGCAAACAGGTCGGTGAAGTGGCAGACCAGCAGCTCAAAGCTTGGCTTGCGCCACTAAAAGAGCAAATGACTCAGTTTCAGCGTAAAGTGGATGATGTCTATCTAAAGGACAATGAAGGCCGCCAACGAATTCTGGCAGAAATTCATCATCTAAAAGCGCTGAACCAGCAAATCGGCAAAGAAGCCGTAGAGCTGACTAAAGCCTTGAAAACCCAGTCAAAAACCCGTGGAACTTGGGGCGAGCTAATTCTAGAGCAGGTATTGCAAGCCTCGGGTTTGCGCAAGGGCGAAGAGTATGAAACGCAGGTCTCGATAGCTCAAAGCCAGCAAAGGCTGATTCCGGATGCGCTCATTTATTTGCCCGATGATAAGCGACTCATTGTTGATGCAAAAGTTACCTTGGTGGACTTTGAACAATACGTGAATGCCGGCGATGATCATCAGCGTGAAACCGCTGAGCAACGTTTTGTTAAGAGCACGCAGGCTCGGGTCAAAGAATTAGCTGATAAGCATTACCCAGAGGCATTGGGTAGCAATGCGCTGGATATGGTGATTATGTTTATTCCGATCGAAAGTGCGTTCCAAATGTTAATCCAGCACCATCCTCAGCTGTTCACACAGGCGCTTGCTCAAAATGTGATTCTGACCAGTCCAACCACATTACTGGCTAATTTGCGAGTCATTGAAAAGCTTTGGCAAACACAGCGCCAGTCAGATAATGCCCAGCAAATCGCTGATTTAGCGAGCAAGTTATACGATAAAATTACGCTATTTTACGAAAGTTTTGTGGATATCGGCGATAAGCTCGATAAGGCTCATCGTGCCTATGATAAGGCGCATAATCAGCTTTGGGACGGTCGAGGCAGTGTGCTCAAGCAAACGCAAAACATGAAGTCGCTCGGTGTCTCAAGCAAAAAGCAATTACCCGATGACGGTGGCCGCTAATCATGTCTGATTTTGTTCATTTACGACTCCACTCTGAGTTTTCTCTTGAAGATGGCACCATCACGCTCAAACAGCTGATTAAGCACTGCCAAGAGCAGGCATTTCCTGCTGTTGCCGTCACCGATATGAGCAACTTTTTTGGCCTAGTTAGGTTTTACTCATCAGCTGTTTCAGCCGGTGTTAAGCCGATCATGGGCATGGATGTTTGGCTTGAGTCGGCTCAAACTAAGCAAAACTCGCATAAGCTTTGTTTGCTGGTGCAAAATGCGCAGGGCTATAAAAACCTTGTTGAGCTGATATCCAAGGCTTACCGCGAACATTATCTTGAAGGCAAACCGACCATTAAGCGCGAATGGCTAGCGGCTCAGCATGAAGGCTTGATTGCTTTAACCTGCGCTGAAGAAGGTGAGCTTGGGCAGTTGGTGCTTGAGGGCAAATTACCGCAGGCATTAGACGAGGCAAGATGGTTAAAACACTGTTTTGCTGATCGTTTATACATTGAGCTTGTGCGTACTGGCCAACCTCACCAAGAGGAGCTTGTGCATGGCAGTGCAGCGATCGCCTATCAAGCCAATTTGCCCATTGTGGCCACCAATAACGCTCGCTTTATCCGCCGTGAAGACTTTGAAGCGCATGAAGTTCGCGTGTGTATCCACCAAGGCTATGTGCTTTACGATGAGCGAAGACCCAAGCGCTACACACCTGAGCAATACGTTAAATCAGCTGATGAGATGTCATCGTTATTTGCTGACTATCCTGAGGCCATTGCCAATACAGCGATCATTGCTCAGCGCTGTAACTTCCAGTTGCATACCGGTGAAAACTTTTTGCCCGACTTTCCTGTACCTGAGGGCATGACCACCGCAGAACATCTGGTTCATGTTTCTCGAGAAGGTTTGGAAAACCGCTTTAAAACCATCCTCGCATCCATTGATGAATCAGAGCAGGAAAAAACCCGCCGCGTTTACAATGAGCGCTTAGACTTTGAGCTGCGCATCATTAATGAAATGGGCTTTCCGGGGTATTTCTTAATCGTTGCCGACTTTATTCAATGGGCTAAGGATCATGATATTCCCGTTGGCCCAGGACGAGGCTCGGGTGCTGGCTCCTTGGTTGCCTATGCACTGGAGATCACCAACTTAGACCCGATTGAATATGAGCTGCTATTCGAGCGATTTTTGAACCCTGAGCGGGTTTCCATGCCCGATTTTGATATCGATTTTTGCATGGATCGCCGTGAAGAGGTGATCGACTACGTTAAAGACTTATACGGTAAGGACGCTGTTTCTCAAATTGTGACCTATGGAACACTGGCGGCTCGAGCGGTGATCAAAGATGTCACGAGGGTTCAAGGCAAACCCTATGGTTTGGGCGACCGCATGTCTAAGCTGATCCCTGGAACGCCTGGGATGACCTTGTCGAAAGCCTATGATCAAGAGCCTGCCTTACGCGAATTTCTTGACCGTGATGACGATGCTGAAATGGCTCAAGAAATCTGGACTATGGCGAAAAAGCTCGAAGGGCTGTCGCGAAACACGGGTAAGCACGCAGCGGGTATCGTAATTGCACCGGGTAAGTTAACGGATTTTAGCCCACTTTATTGTGATGAAAACGGGGATAATCTCGTGACGCATTATGATAAGGATGATGTTGAAAAAATTGGTCTGGTAAAGTTTGACTTTTTGGGCCTTAAAACGCTGACCTTGATTGACTGGGCGGTGCAGCTCATTAATCAAAAGCATGAAAAAACTGGCCAAACTCCACTGGATATTGATGAAATTGATCTCGAAGATCGAGCCACCTACGAGCTTTTGTCCTCAGGTCAAACTACCGCTATTTTCCAGCTCGAATCCTCCGGCATGAAGCAGCTGATTAAACGCTTGCGACCTTCTCTGTTTGAGGACATTATCGCACTCGTGGCGCTGTATCGACCTGGGCCACTGGGCTCAGGCATGGTTGATGATTTCGTCGATCGTAAGCATGGCATTCAAAAAGTTGAGTATCCTCATCCAAGCCTTGAACCCATTCTTAAAGAGACCTATGGCACATTGGTATATCAGGAACAGATCATGCAAACCGCTCAGGTTTTATCCAGCTACACGCTGGGTGAAGCGGATATGTTGCGCCGTGCGATGGGTAAGAAAAAAG
>JAXHSS010000044.1:0-11723 GCA_034190675.1 Pseudomonadota bacterium | reverse complement strand
CGTCATCTCGCAGATCAAGGACGAGCAGCGCGTACGCGACCTCAGGGACGCAGCGTCGGTCACCACCGAGGTCCAGCTACTCTGGTCGCGGCTGAAGTCCATTTAACGCGACATTGGCGGCTCAAAGCCCTGAGCAGTTTATTGAGCAATATTTAGTCGATGGCCTAGCGATTCAGCATTTAGTGATTGGCGATGATTTTCGCTTTGGTGCTAAGCGCGCAGGTGATTTTGCAACGCTAACGGCTGCCGGTGAGCAGCATGGTTATACTGTTGAGGATTCAGCCACTGTCACAGAAGCGGATCGACGTATTAGCAGCACTTGGGTGCGCGAAGCACTCGCGGCTCATGATTTGGCTCAGGCAGAGTTTTTGCTAGGCAAGCCGTATAAACTTTCAGGCCGTGTTGCCCATGGTGAAAAACTAGGCAGAACGCTGGGCTTTCCGACACTGAACTTGGTGTTGCCTGCGCATAATTTTCCTCTTAAGGGCGTGTTTGCTGTGAAGGTTCATGGTTTAGATGATGAGGTGAAGCTCGGTGTGGCTAACCTGGGCTATCGTCCAAGTGTGAGCCGTGGTGAAACGTTTAATCTTGAAGTCCATGTCTTGGATTTTGAGAAAATGGTCTATGGAAAGCATATCTTGGTCGAGATTCTGCATTTTTTACGTGATGAGCAGAAGTTTGGTTCATTAATGGAACTGCAAAAAGGCATAGCAAAAGATATTCGCTCGGCAAGAGCCTATTTTTCCGCATTACAAAACGATTCGATAACTGACCCGAGTGCGGGTTCAACGATCGACTCGTAACTACCCGATAAATTACAAACTGATTTTGGTTATGACAGAATATAAAGCAACCCTGAACCTTCCGAACACGTCTTTTGCCATGAAGGCGAACTTAGCTCAGCGTGAGCCACAGATGTTGAAAACTTGGCAAGCGAGCAAGCTGTATGAAGCTATTCGCGCTGCGCGTCAGGGTGCTAAGCCGTTTATTTTGCACGACGGTCCTCCTTATGCGAATGGCAATATTCATATTGGTCATGCGGTGAATAAGATTTTGAAAGACTTTATCGTTAAGTCAAAAACCTTGGCAGGCTTTGATGCGCCTTATGTGCCGGGTTGGGACTGTCATGGCTTGCCAATCGAGAACAATGTTGAAAAGAAAAAAGGCAAGGCCGGTGCTAAGCTCAGTTTTGCTGATTTTCGTAAGGCCTGTCGTGACTACGCGGCCAAGCAAGTAGAAGGTCAGAAGAGCGATTTTGTGCGCTTAGGCGTGCTGGGTGAGTGGAATAACCCCTATCTCACGATGGATTATCAAATGGAAGCGGACACGGTTCGTGCCTTGGGTGAAATTGCTCAGCAAGGCCATTTGGTTCGTGGCTTCAAACCCGTTCATTGGAGCGTTGTTGGTGGTTCTGCGCTTGCGGAGGCGGAAGTCGAGTATCAAGAGAAAACCTCGATCGCCATTGATGTGCGTTTTGCATTTGCTGATCAAGCATTTGCTGCTTCAACGTTTGGCGCAGATGCCAATTTGCCGATTAGCCTAGTCATTTGGACAACCACTCCGTGGACTCTGCCTGCAAACCAAGCCGTGTCTTTAAATGCTGAACTAGAATATGCTTTGGTTAGCGTTGATCTAGGACAGGGCACTGAGGCGGTTGTTATCGCCAATGATATGGTGGATGCAGTGATGCAGCGTTATGGCGTTGAGTCGTATTCTGTTTTGGGGACGGCCTCAGGTCAGACGCTAGAGCATGCAAAGCTTAACCACCCGTTTTACGATAAGCAGGTGCCTGTGATCTTAGGTGATCACGTAACCACAGAGGCGGGTACTGGCGCTGTGCATACGGCACCTGATCACGGTGTTGATGACTTTAATGTCGGTAAGCGTTATGGGATTGAAACGCTGAATCTCGTGGGTCCTGATGGCGTATACAGCGAGGCGACACCACTATTTGCTGGTGAGCATGTTTACAAGGTTGATCAGCAAGTGATCGCCGTGCTTGAAGAAAAAGGCGCATTGGTGCGTCAAAAGTCTTTCCAGCATAGCTATCCGCATTGCTGGCGTACAAAAACGCCGCTGATTTTCCGCGCAACGCCGCAATGGTTTATCAGCATGAGCGCAAAAAACTTAAAACAACAAGCCTTAGACGCGATTAAAGGCGTGCAATGGATTCCTGACTGGGGCCAGTCGCGAATTGAAGGCATGGTTGAGCAAAGCCCAGACTGGTGTGTTTCTCGTCAGCGAACTTGGGGCGTGCCGATTACGTTATTTGTGCATAAACAAACTCAAGATTTGCACCCAAATACCGCTGAATTGATTGAACAGGTGGCATTGCAAATCGAGCAAGATGGCATTGAGGCCTGGTTTGAGCTTGAGCCAGCGTCTTTGTTGGGTGATGAGGCTGATCAATATATGAAGGTCACAGATACGCTGGATGTTTGGTTTGATTCAGGCGTGACGCATTACTCTGTGCTTAAACAGCGCGAGTATTTAGGCTGGCCTGCGGATCTGTATTTAGAAGGTTCGGATCAGCATCGCGGTTGGTTCCAGTCTTCATTGAAAACGGCCGTGGCGATTGACGGTAAAGCACCTTATAAGCAAGTCTTAACGCACGGCTTTACAGTAGATGCCGATGGGCGAAAAATGTCTAAGTCGCTGGGTAATGTGGTTTCTCCTCAAGAAATTTGTAATCAATATGGCGCTGATATTTTGCGTTTGTGGGTTGCTTCAACGGATTATCGCGGTGAAATAACAGTTTCTGATGAAATCGTGAAGCGCATTGCTGATTCGTACCGTCGTATTCGAAATACGGCGCGTTTTTTATTAGCCAATTTGGCGGGTTTTGAGCCTTCACAAGCCGTTGAGTTTGACGATATGCTCGCATTGGATCAGTGGGCAGTGGCGAGAGCTGCAGATGTTCAGGCCAGCATCACTGAGGCATTTGAGCAATACCAATTCCATTCTATTTACCAGACAATCCATAATTTCTGCTCTGTGGATTTGGGTGGCTTCTATTTGGATATCATTAAAGACCGTCAGTACACATTGAAGACAGACTCTTTGGCTCGTCGCTCGGCTCAAACCGCCTTGTATCATATTATTCAGGCATTGGTACGCTGGTTGGCGCCGATTTGCTCATTTACCGCGCAGGAAATTTGGGAGGCTATCCCCGAGGCGCAAATAACAGAAGGTGAGTGGGTGTTTACTCAAACATGGTATGCCTTGCCAGAGGGGCAACCGCGCTTAAATGATGCGTTTTGGGCTCAGGTTCAAGCCGTTAAAGCGCAGGTTAACCGTCTACTTGAGCAAGCGCGTAAGGACAAAGTCATTGGCGCAAGCTTGGCTGCTGAGGTGGTCTTATATTGTCAGCCTGAGTTGAAAGCGGCTTTACAGCAATTGGGTGATGAATTGCGCTTTGTCACGATTACCTCAACAGCTACGTTGGCTGATTGGGATGAAACCCAAGGCGTGGCAACTGAGTTGCCAGAACTGCGTGTGGCTGTGACGGCCAGTGACGCTGAGAAATGTGAGCGTTGTTGGCATTATCGCGATGACGTGGGTTCGCATGCCCAGCATCCAAGCCTTTGTGGTCGCTGTATTGAAAATATCGAAGGCGAGGGTGAAACTCGCCAGTTCGCTTAAAACGAGTCGGATGATGAAAAACTTTACGTTGGGGCTTCGCTGGAAAAACCTTTTCTGGCTTTTGATCAGTGCAGTAATTATAGTTCTGGATCAATGGAGCAAGCTGGCGGTAGCAGATCAATTCGTGCTGTATGAGTCGCGGCCCGTTACGGACTTTTTCAACTTGGTGTTGGTTCATAATCACGGCGCAGCGTTTAGCTTTTTGGCGGATGCTGGTGGCTGGCAGCGAATTTTCTTTTCTGCTGTGGCGATCATCGTGTCGATGGTTCTGGTGGTGTGGTTATGCCGTTTATCTGAAAAAGAGCGAGTCTTGGCGATTGCTCTGCCATTGGTCATCGGTGGAGCTATTGGTAATTTAATTGACCGCTTGGCATATGGCTATGTGATTGATTTTCTTGATTTTTATGTAGGCAGTTATCATTGGCCTGCATTTAATGTGGCGGATATTGCCGTGTCGACGGGCGCGTTTTTGTTATTCGTTGACGCGCTCTTTCTTCAACAATCGGAGCAAAAATGACAGCGATTCAATCTGGAAGCCGTGTTACTTTAACGTTTGCGCTACATCTAGAGAGCGGCGAATTGGTCGATGAAACAACGCAGCCTGCTAGCTTTGAAGTGGGTGATGGCAAGCTATTGCCGCATTTCGAGCAGCTATTAGAAGGCCTGGAAGCCGGAGCAAAGCGCTCTTTTGTTATTGAAGAAGCCTTTGGCGTGCATAACCCTAAAAACCTTCAGTTCTTCAGCTTGAACAGCTTTGAGGAGGCTCCAGAGCCCGGCTTGGTGATGAACTTTTCTAGCCCCAGCGGTGACTTGCCCGGTGTGATCAATAGTGTTACTAATGAGCAGGTTGAGGTGGATTTTAACCACCCCCTGGCAGGAAAAACGATATTATTTTCTGTAGAGATTTTAGACGTCGATAATTCGAGGCAGACAAGCAATGGCATCAACATCCGAAACGAAATTTAAGATCAATCTAGCCAATCCTCGAGGATTTTGCGCCGGAGTTGACCGGGCAATCGCCATTGTGAACAAGGCGCTTGATGTCTTCGGTTCTCCAATTTATGTGCGCCATGAAGTGGTGCATAACCGTTTTGTTGTTGACCAGTTAAAAGATCGGGGCGCGGTTTTCGTTGAAGAGCTAGATGAAGTGCCCGACGACAATATTGTGATTTTTAGTGCTCACGGTGTGTCTAAAGCCGTTGAAGATGCCGCTAATGCCCGCAATTTACAAGTCTTCGATGCGACTTGCCCATTAGTAACCAAGGTGCATATGGAAGTGCTGAGAAACAGCCAGCAGGGCAAAGAATGTGTGTTGATTGGTCACGAAGGTCATCCTGAAGTGGAAGGCACGATGGGGCGTTATGATCATTCGCAAGGCGGAGAAATTTATTTGGTTGAAACACCTGATGATGTGGTCGCGCTTAAAGCGCGGGTAAAAGACCCTCAGGCGCTGAGTTTTGTGACTCAAACGACGCTGTCAGTAGATGATACCGCTGTGGTCATTGATGCATTAAAGGCACACTTTCCCGATATTCAAGGGCCAAGAAAAGATGATATCTGCTATGCAACGCAGAATCGTCAAGATGCCATTCGCCAGCTGGCATTGGAGAATGATTTGGTCTTAGTTGTCGGTTCAAAAAACAGCTCGAATTCTAACCGCCTTCGTGAACTCGCTGAGCGTTGTGGAGCGACAGCTTATCTAATTGACAGTGCGGATGATATCGATGGCAGCTGGCTTGACGGTGTTAGGTCGATCGGTATTTCTGCTGGCGCTTCAGCACCAGAGGTGTTGGTTCAGGAGTTGACGGATAGCTTGGTCAAACAAGGTGGCCTTGCAACCGAGAACCCAGGTATCGATGAGACGATTGTCTTTAGTATGCCCAAAGCGCTTCGTTAAAAGTTCATTACAAAAGATCATTTTGCGTAGCTAAAAAGCCCCTTTCTGTGGGTTTGGTTAAGCAATAGTCGAGCTTTGTAGACCAAATTTTACAGTTTGTAAGAATCCCTTATTCTTCCTAAGTGAAGGAGTAAACTCAAAATTAATGTTTGGTCGTTAAGAAGGTCTGCTCCTGATGAAATATGTTTTTAGTAATGTAAAACAGGGACGTTTCATTAAAGCAAATTCGCCAGCAATACGTGTTGGCGTCATCTTACTTATCTCAAAAACATTATTGTCATTAGCGGCTCTGCGCTGCGCTCTAATCCATAAGTTGCACAAAAACAAGATGAAACCTCAAAACGAGCTTATCGCCTTATTGAGTGTTTTAAGTTTAGGGAGAATTATTTTATCCCTTGTTTAAACCTGATGCCACGGTGCGTTGGCCGGGCAACTTAAAGCCCTATAGCTTCTTTGATAAATCAACTGACCCGAAGGTGGCCGCATGCATAATGGCTTGGCCGTGGTGCTAAGCAGTGGTTTTGTGCCAGAGCTTCGTGAGACGCGTGTGGAAGATATGATCATTACACTCTTTGAGGATGATTTATTCCGTTATGGCCCACAGCCAATTACAGCGCCGTATACGGTCAGCAACTTAGTGACTATCGATACGTAAAATGCGGTTTACGAATACACCAATGATTCGTTGTTTAACCAGATCAATGGTGATGCGAGCTTGGTTGGCTGGGCGATGCCACTCAACCGAAGCAATGCAGAGAAAGTGACTGGCGAGCAAAAAATTTTTAAAGAGCGTTTGTTTTTGACAACCTTTAGCCTTTATAACCTGGATCAGGATGATCAATGCTCAATCGCTGTGGGGCAGTCGAACTCCTATGCGATGTACCTTGATGGCACGGCCATTTTCTCCAAGGGTCGTGTGATTAATGAGAGCCCAGGTTTCTCAACCACAGGTAGCGTCATTAAGAATGTTAAAGACTCAACCGATACTTACTTCTTGTTTGGTACCGAGTCGGTTTGTCTAGACGGTAGTTGTTCTAAGCTTCAGCTAGATACTCCGCCAACGGATGTACTAGCGACGTTCTCCACAGATACAGAAAGTTTGATTCGTACAAAATGGCGTCAATGTATGGATTCAAGCTTTAATGAATGTGGAGCTGATTTGAACTAATGGTTTTCTTGGCTGAATTGGCTCAGTTTACACGGGAATTTACTTAAAATTGGGCTTTAAGTAATGGTTTTGTAGTCAAGCTTCAGTCTTGCGTTGTAATAAAACCAGCTCTTCAATTATGATAGAGAGCACGATATTTAAGGTTTTATTTCATGAGTCAAAGCGGTTATACACTGATCGAAGTGCTAATTACGGTGGCGATATTGGCGGTTGTTACAGCAACCGCTATCCCGACCTTGCAGAACTATGCTAGTGGTTTAGAAGCTGAGGCGGACAATGAGCAAGTCAGAAATGCGCTGAGCAAGGCACGATTTTTTGCCCGAGCAAACAATATTGCCGTCGATGTTCAGGATCAAAATGATCAAATAATTTTAATGGCGGGCACCGCAACGGTCAGCGTTTATCCTCTGCAACAAAAAACCGTTAATTTTTATGACGCTTCGAATAACCAAATTTCGGTTCTTTCTGTTAATAACTCGGGTGCTTTTCCAACGAATAACACTATTCAGCTATCTGGCAATGGCAGCACAGAAACACTGACTTTACTGCGAAGTGGGAGGCTTCAATAATGGCGCATCATCCAACCCTTCCGCGTGTTGCGGTAGTCACACCTAGCCCCTCATCTCAAGCAGGGTCCAGCTTAATTGAAATCTTAATCGCAACCGCGATTTTTTCTATTGCGATCGTCACGTTTATTGCCTTGCAATCAAAGTCGATGCAGCTGTCTACTGAAAGTTACTCCAAGACTCAAGCAGCGATTGTTGTCGATGGCATTATGGGGCGCTTGCAAGCTCAGGCTAACTCAGCCGTAACAGGTACAACAACATTTGTGACAGTTGGCCAATTAAAAAACGCGTATACTGGACAAAACTGGAGTTCAACCATTACCTACACAGCAGGTGGCTCAGGGGATTGTGACTCAGGCGGTTGCAGCCTTAACCAGATGGTGACTTATAACTCAAGCCAGGTACAAACTTTGGTGAGATCAAGTTTGCCTAATGGTCAAATACGCATGTACGACTGCTTTCCTACTAATCCTAATTACGGCTTTTGTGTCGCGATTGCGTGGCAAGAGAAAGATGTTGCAGAATGTGATGGTACTGAGACGGTTACCGGTGGCGTCGCGGAGCTTGAGGATAAGTGTTATATCCAGTACATAGGTCTGTAATTATGAATATGAAACAACAAGGTTTTTCACTTATCGAGCTACTCATCGCTGTGGCGATGGGGGCTATTATTGCGATTGCTATTTTGTCTGTTTTTTCGGGCTCTGCATCAAGCTACCTTGTCCAGACAGAGCGAGCCAATATCATTAATGATGCGACCTATGTGATGCAAGTTGTTGCCGATGAGCTCTCTCATGCAGGCTATGGCAGTGAATATATCGACAGTAGCACCGTTATTCAGCCTGTGGTTATGAGCATTCCTGGCGGACCATTAACACAAAACGATATTCAAGTGGGCAGCTCAAGCATTGCGGGTGACCAAGTTGCGGTGGCGTTTCGCACAGATATTTATGATACCGATACGGTTGATTGCCTGGGCGCGAATATCTCAAGTAATCTCCCAGCAGGTTGGAATTTGAGCGAAACCTCAGTGATTAACCACTATTTTCTAAATAATGACGAGACAAAAAATGGCGCTGAAGTGGCAACGCTATACTGTGCATCCTACCTAGCTCGTCATGCCAGTATCTTAAGTGATTTTGACCCAGCGACCGTAACAGCGCTCTCAGCGCAACAGCCTTTGGTGAGCAATGTTGCTGACTTTCAGGTGCAATATGGTGTTGGTAGCAATGATAAGGTCGTGACTTATGGCGATGGTCGAACGCAAACAGTGACCTCATCTACGGTAGATCGCTATATCGACGCTAGCTCTACGCTCATGACCAGCGAGCCAGTCTATGCCATTCGAATGAGCTTAGTGTTCATGCCCAGTGATACGTTGAAAGATCAAAGCGCAACAACAAACTTTGATTTGTTTGGCGAGACTTTTTCGCGAACCGATGCTAATGTTTACTTTCTTTTTCAAAAAACCATTGCACTGAGAAACACTCGTGCTGATGTTAGAGACGGAACTTAAATGCAAGATCAGTTTTTACGGGGCCGGTCGAACAAATGCCAGTCGATTAAATTGACCCAACAAAAGATGAAAAGCTACAGACAACAGGGGGCCGTGCTTTATTTCTCGATTGTGGCCTCTATCGCTTTAATTATTATGGTAATCGCACTGACTAAAAACTCGATTACAGCTGTTGGTAATGCCAACCTCGTTAAGCAGCGTGTGTTAACCGAGACCGCTGCCGCTGAGCAGGTGCAAATGGTGCAGAATTTTTTGTATGAAGATTTGCGCAATGATAAGCGCGAGGTTCAAAGGATTATGCTCAATGATAAGGTGGGCTCAAGAGGTTTGTACGTTTGTCCAGATGCCAATGGCAACCCGTCAGCGCAAATGGTCGGCACAGGAGAAACGCTTACTGTGTGTCCGGCTGTGGTCAGTAACCCCGGGCAGCCTAATGTTTCGGTAACTACACTGACCAGCTACGAGGGTTGTAGTAAAGAAACAGGACAGAGTACAGAAGCGAAATTTAATTTTAAAACGGAAGTCGAAGCACGTGTGATTAATCGCGTATTACGACAGGAGCAATATTGGACACTCACTGGCTTTGCTGGTGCAGAATGTTTTTAAGAGGTTTGCTGTTATGATGAATGGGATAAAAAAAGTGCTGTCAGATAAAACACGGAAAGTAAAAAAGCCGTTAATAAAAGCCATGATGTTAAGCATGAGCTTATTAGGTTTAAGCTTTTTACAAGCCGATGATATCGATTTATACCTTCAAGGCGTTTCAGCAGCGGGTGATGAAACCTTTGACGGTGGTAACCAATCGGCGATGACATTTTTGCTCGACAGCTCCGGCTCAATGAGTTTTGCTATTGATAGTGATGAGTCAGTTGCAGTTTCTTATGCAACGGGCGGGGCGTTTTATAATGAAGGCGAGCGCCGTATCATCATGAAAAACGCGTTTATCGACTATGTTTCCTCAGCGCCAAGCGATCTAAAAATCGGTATGTACGACTATGACGGACAGCGTGTCACCACCGATTTATTAACGCGGCTTTATGATGATCCGTCTGAAGTGATTACTTACGAAGGCGATGATGATGCCGATGCGCCTATTAGTTTCGCAAGGCAGCCTAGTGCAACGGGACAGTTTCAGTGTGATGATGAAAATAATTCAATCCACTGTGATACGAGTGACCCTGATTATCGATTTGATAACGACGATAGATTTAATTTGTTGACTCGGAGGTTTGCGCGTGCCGGTTATGCGAGTTTTGAACTGCCCGCAGGCTCGGCGTATGAGGGCAATAATATTGATCGAATTTATATATCGGACATTCGTAGGCAAACGGGTGAAAACATTGAGCTGATCGTAAAAGTTTATGATGATATGACCACGTCTGATTCAAATGCTAACGGCCAAGAAGTTTTTAATGTTGCTGCGCCGTCAACGCGAGAAATCACTCGTTTTGAGGTGAATCTGGGGGAATCTATCTACGAATTTGATGCCGCCGCACTTTCAGACATTGCAGATGATTTGTCAGATGGTAATTACAGTGACCTGCAATTCATTATTGTGCCGAAGAACCCAAGAAGCGGCAGCAGTTCGGCGGAGATCGATTTGGATAGTGATGATTTACGTTTGAATATTGAATACACCGAAGACGATGACGAAGAAGCCGAGGCCGACGGCGTCGTAACCTCAACCGTTATGACTATTGGCTCAGACGTGTTGGAAGATAACAGCGGTGACGTATTTGACCTTAACCGAACGGATGTCAGCGGTGGTCAGGATATGAAGGCACTGAGCTTAAGTGGCAACAGTAAGGTGGCATTTCGCTTTATGCTGCTACCGTTTGATAGCAGTAATACGGGCTTTATCGACGATATTCGATTTCGCGTCTACCCATCAGGCACTATCGGCTCTGATGTCACGGTATCTATCGGTTTAACCAGTGATTCTGAGGTGATCCCAGTTGAACCAGGCGCCTTGACGGTTTTGTATGATTCAGCGACCAAGGCAGATGTCACCATCGATAGTGGTGGCTGGAACTCTGCAGCGAGCTCGGGAGATGGTTATCAGATCAGTCTGCCAGATACACTGAAAAACGCGATTATTTCTCGCATGTCCAGCTCCACAGGCTGGGATTACCAAGACGCTATTACACTGGTTCTAGATCGTGTTTCTGGGACAAGTGATATTGGGTTTTATTCTTATGAGCAGTCGCATGAGCCGTCTGACAGCTGTCCACAGGGTTCTGAAAGCTACGTTTTGTCATCGTATGCTGGCAATCAGACATTTTGTGACTACGGCACAACTGCGAAACTAGAATTTAGCTTATATAACTCAGCCTCGGTGTATAACTTAATGAAGCGCTCGCACCGTGAGCAGGTCATTCTTTCTGCTATGACATTTGGCTCTTCCGGGGGTACGCCTATTTCACCTCGTTATATTGATATTGCTGAGTATTACCAAGGCGGCAGTTCACCGCTTGAGGATACAGGCTCTAAAGAGTGCGGTATTCCTGATGCGATCGTGATGTTGACCGATGGTCAAGAAACCAGCGGATCAGACCCGAGAAGCAGCTTCTACTCATACTTTCCTAATAATTCACCTGCTGATTTTGGCAGTTGCTCAAGAAGCTCAACCTCAGGTTCAAGTTATCAGTACTGGGATTGCAGTAATAAGTTGGCTCAAGGCCTCAAATCACAAGGTGTCGTGGTGGATAATCAGGACTATCAAATTCGCAGTTATGGCATCTTGTTTGGTCCAGCGCAAGAAACACCAGAAACTCACAGGAGCTACCCCGACACCGCCTATGATTATTTGACCGAGTTTGCAAGAGCGGCAGAAACGACAAATGAGAACGACAAGGCTTATGCAGCGCAATCAGGCTACGAGCTAGTTAAAGTCTTTAAAGCGATTGAGGGCAGTGTCACGTTCCAGTCGGTTTC
>JAXHSS010000043.1:9908-12060 GCA_034190675.1 Pseudomonadota bacterium | reverse complement strand
TATGGCAGCGGTATCAACAAAATGGAAGAGCTGCTTACCTTGGGCGTTCAACATGATTTGGTTGAAAAGTCAGGCTCATGGTATGCCTATGGCGGTGAGAAGATTGGTCAGGGCAAGAACAATGCCTCCAATTACCTGCTAGAAAATACAGCGATTGCCGAAGAGCTTGAGCAGAAGATTCGAGCGATTGCTTTCGGCCTGCCTAAAGAGGCCGATGAAACGGCTGAGGCTGAATAAGCCCCATCGGCCGGATATCCAATTTTGGAACTTCCCGTTGCGATTGAGCAAACTGCGCTGGGCTATTTAGCTCGGCGCGACCATAGCGTTAAAGAGCTTAAGGACAAGCTGATGCGCAAATTCTCTAAACACCCTGTCGAAACCTTGCTGCCAGAAATCGAATCACTGATCGAGCGCTTTGAGGCGCGCGGCTATCTTGATGATCAACGCTTTGCTCAGCTTTTTATTGAAAGCCGAGTTTCTCGTGGCTATGGGCCGATAAAAATCCGCTTTGAGCTTAAGCAAAAAGGTGTGGAAAAGTCGCTGGTTCAATCATCGATGTCTGAGCTTGAAGTGGATTGGTCGATACAAGCTAAAACATTGCGAGAGCGTCGTTTTGGTGCAAGTTTGCCCACCGAAATGAAAGATAAAAAGAAGCAAATGCGTTTTTTAGCCTCTAGAGGCTTTGATTATGAGCATATTAAAGACGGTTTATTACCTGATGAGGAGCTATTTTGATGCAAGTTGGCGTGAACCTTGCTTGCTATATGGTCGAATTTTGATGCTGACGGCATGTAAATAATTCGTTAAGATGTCGTTGCATTTTTTAGTCGAAGTGACTTGTTCGCTCACCATGCGAAACAGGGTGTGCTTTGAAAACCCATTCCACAAGAAGGAAACAACTTATGAGCTACCAAAAAATTCAAGTGCCTAGAGATGGTGACAAAATTACGGTTAACGCTAATCTTAGCTTGAATGTTCCCAACCACCCCATTATTCCTTTCATCGAAGGTGACGGTATTGGTGTTGATATTACGTCCGTCATGATCAAGGTCGTAAACCAAGCTGTTCGTCGCGCTTATGGTGATAAAAAGTCTATCTCTTGGATGGAAGTTTACGCGGGTGAAAAATCAACTAAAGTGTATGGTCCAGATGTTTGGATGCCTGAAGAAACGCTTGAAGCCATGCGTGAATTCATTGTTGGTATCAAAGGCCCATTAACGACACCTGTTGGCGGCGGCATTCGTTCATTGAACGTTGCACTTCGTCAAGAGCTTGACCTGTATGCTTGCTTGCGCCCAATTCGTTGGTTTAAGGGTGTTCCAAGCCCAGTAACTGAACCTGAAGCAACCGATATGATTATCTTCCGTGAAAACTCAGAAGATATTTATGCGGGTATTGAGTGGATGGCGAACAGCGATCAAGCGAAAAAAATGATCGAGTTTTTACGCAATGAAATGGGCGTGACGCAAATTCGCTTCCCAGAAGATTGTGGTATCGGTATTAAGCCAGTATCTAAAGAAGGTACGCAGCGCTTGATTCGCAAAGCGATTCAATACGCGATTGATGAAGATAAGGGCTCAGTCACTTTCGTCCACAAAGGTAATATCATGAAGTTTACCGAGGGCGCATTTAAAGACTGGGGTTATGAGCTTGCAGCGGAGCGCTACGGCGCAACGCCACTTGACGGTGGTCCATGGCATGTTCTTACTAACCCTAAAACGGGTAAAGAGATCATCATTAAAGATGTGATTGCCGATGCTTTCTTGCAACAGATCTTGCTTCGTCCAAAAGAGTACGATGTTATTGCTACATTGAACCTTAACGGCGACTATATTTCTGATGCGCTTGCAGCACAGGTTGGCGGTATTGGTATTGCGCCAGGTGCAAACATTGGTGGCTCTGTTGCTATCTTTGAAGCAACGCACGGTACAGCGCCTAAGTATGCAGGCAAGAACAAAGTGAACCCAGGTTCATTGATTCTTTCAGCAGAAATGATGCTACGTCACCTTGGCTGGCACGATGCGGCTGATTACATCATTAAAGGTATTGCGGGTGCTATCGAAGCGAAAACCGTAACCTATGACTTTGAGCGTCTAATGAAAGATGCAACGCTACTTAGCTGTTCAGAGTTTGGTGATGCGATGATCAAGCA
>JAXHSS010000043.1:0-9808 GCA_034190675.1 Pseudomonadota bacterium | reverse complement strand
ACATCATTAAAGGTATTGCGGGTGCTATCGAAGCGAAAACCGTAACCTATGACTTTGAGCGTCTAATGAAAGATGCAACGCTACTTAGCTGTTCAGAGTTTGGTGATGCGATGATCAAGCACATGGATGACTAATTAATCCATTGCCTTGCTTATTTCGCTGGCCTGAATTTCTCTGATTTAGGCCAGTTAGAGAAATAAAAAAGCCGAGCAGATGCTCGGCTTTTTTATTGAAGCGGAGTTTTTTGCTTAGCTTGGAAACTGATCTCTGGTGCGATTAGCAAAAGCAACCAGCGAGAGCATGACCGGCACTTCGACTAACACACCAACAACGGTGGCTAATGCCGCGCCAGATTGTAAGCCAAATAGGCTAATGGCTACGGCAACGGCGAGTTCAAAAAAGTTGGAGGTTCCGATTAAGCAGCCAGGTGCGGCAATCGAATGCGGCAATTGAATGCGACGAGCAATCCAGTAGCCGATAAAGAAAATCGCATAGGTTTGTATCAGCAAAGGGATGGCGATTAGCACAATATCTAATGGCTTTTGAAGCAAAGTTTGCGCTTGAAGAGCGAAAAGAATAACAACCGTGCTAATCAAGCCCATTATGGATAGAGGCTTGAGCTGATTGACCAAAGTGTCGATTTTGCTGTTTAGCGCGGCGCGTATTATTAGCGCGGCGATTAAAGGCAGAACAACGTACAAGCCAACAGAAAGCAGCAAGGTATCCCAAGGCACAGTGACATCGGTAACGCCCAATAAAAAGGCCGTGATCGGCGCAAAGGCAAAAACCATGATCACGTCATTCACCGAGACTTGGACAAGCGTGTAATTCGGGTCTCCTTTGGTGAGTTGGCTCCATACGAACACCATTGCCGTACAAGGCGCAACGCCCAGTAAGATCATGCCAGCAATGTATTGTTGAGCCGTTTCGGGGCTGACCAAACTGGCAAAAATAACCTCAAAAAACAAGACGCCAAGAGCCGCCATGGTGAAGGGTTTAATTAACCAATTAATCACCACGGTAAGGACTAAACCTCGTGGGTTTTTACCGACATTTTTGATCGATGAAAAGTCGATTTGTAGCATCATCGGAAGAATCATCAACCAAATTAATAAGGCAATGACAAGGTTCACTTTTGCATATTCTAATGCTGCGATAGCCTCAAACTGAGCGGGCATTAAGTTGCCGAGCAAAACGCCTAAACCGATGGCTAGCGCAATCCATACTGAAAGATAACGTTCAAAAATACCCATGATTACACCGTGGCTAGTTCATTGAATAAAGACTCTAGTTGAGCCTCGGATAGGTTCTCAAAGTCGGTATCTAGCACTTTTTTGATGCGCTGACGGAAGATATCGATGGTTGCAAGAAATGCGGCTCTGGCTGCCGTTTCGTCTTCGATTTTGCTCGGATCAGCGACACCCCAGTGAATGCGCAGGGATTGACCAAACCAAACAGGGCAGGCCTCTCCAGCAGCGCTGTCGCAAACTGTGATCACGACATCAGGCTCGAAACCTTCATGCGCATCCCATGATTCACTGCACAAGCCTTCTGTTTCGATACCCGTTTCATTTAAGTATTTTAAGGTTTTTGGATGCACTTCGCCGACAGGGCTGGAGCCTGCGCTTTTGGCAAGGATGCGACCTTGGCTTTCATGGTTGGTGATGGCTTCAGCTAAAATGCTGCGACAGCGGTTATGCGTGCAAATAAATAAGACTTTCATAGGTGGGCCTCTATTGTTTAAAGGGTGAGTGAGTGTGTTCGATAATCGGCAATTTGGGCTTTTGCTCGCTTAATGCGGCATCAATGATGGTGTTCACCCAGGGCGAAAGATCATCTCGCAAGCAATAATGCATGTGCTTGCCATTGCGCGTTGAGTGAATGAAGCCGGCCATTTTTAGCTTGGCAAGTTCTCTTGAAATCTGGGGTTGGGCCAGTTCAAACGCTTGGGTTAATTCATAAACACAAAGCGTTCCGCGCAGCTTAAGCAGCAGTAAAATATTGAGCCGCAGCGGTACAGCTAGGGTTTTAAAGAGTTGTTGGGTGTCCATTTGTGCATGTGCGCTAAAAATTGTGCATGTGCGCTAAAAACAGTGGCTAATATATAACAGTTTCTGTTATGTGTTAAGTCTTTTTAGACGAGGATTGTGGATTTTTGATACCAAAACTAAATAGCTCATCAGCAAGATAATGGCGCTAAGTAGCCATTCGATGCCTATGGCGAAAAATAAGTCTGGCGCTTTCATCCATGTGGTCATCAATGAGTCTTGGTAATAAAAAAACCAAGGATGCTCAGGTGGGAAGGCTATGGTATGCAGCCAAACAAATACAGCCTGAGGGTTGATCACTGCAATGAGCACTGACAGGGTGATCAAACCAAGAATAAATGCGCCGATTGACTTGGCACGGGGCAGGGCGCGCCGATTGGCAACGGCGACAATGATAAAAAGCGAAGTGAACGCCGTTATTATTTGGCCAAAACGCTCCCAGGGCTGAACCAAGGCGGCAACATCTCTCAGGTGTTGTGCTTCGGGTGGGCGGAGTAGGGTATAGCTTTGGTGCCCAACGGTGTAGGTGATCTGGCTCAGTGTTTCGGGCTGATGACGAATGCCGTGAACGATCTCTTCAAAAAGCTCAATATGCTGGTTTTTGTCGGTCATCTCAAAATGGCGTTTATAGCGGTTTTGTGGGCCATATTGTTGGATATGCTGCCCAATATTGAGCAGCTCGTAGTTTGCGCTATAAAAGAATTGGCACTGAGCTAATAAAAGCCAGGCCAGATAAAAGCAGCTAATGAGTAGTGCAACGGGTTGAAACCAGCGTAACCACGGATGAAATAGCGTTCGCTCTAATAAAGCAGGTTGTAGCATGGTTTGTATTCTCCATCGAGTTTCATTCGACCTTCATTGGCGATATATTGCAGCAAGCCGTCGATCTCAGACATGATAATTGAATCGCCAGTGAGTTGGTATTTTCCTTGTTCGGCTACCGTGTTGATATAAGGGGTCTTCACATTGCCTGCGACAATACCTGAGAACGCGCAACGCAAGTTCGCGGCAAGCACGTGCAAGGGTAGCTCTTTGGAGATATTGAGCTTAGCCATGTTTTCATGGCTTGGAACGAAAGGCGTTTGGAAGCTTTCAGGAATGGATAATGTCCAGTTGAAAGAAAATGCTTCATTGGTTTTTTTGCGATCCTGATGCACACGTTGAATGGCTTTTTTCGCGTATTGCGCTACGCCAACGGCATCATTCACAATAACTTGGTAGTAATCATGCACTTCGATACCAAAGCAAGTGGTTAGAAAATCATCAATTCGTTGGATATAATGCGCACTTTCTTGATCAGCCGTAAGTAATAAAGGAAGATGAATATGCTGATTATCGGGGTGCATCAAAAGGCCCAATAAATACAGGATTTCTTCCATGGTGCCAACGCCACCTGGGAAGACGACTATGCAGTGCGCCATGCGAACAAAGGCTTCGAGGCGTTTTTCGATGTCTGGTAAAATCACCAGCTCATTAACAATGGGATTGGGTGCTTCGGCGGCAATAATGCCTGGCTCGGTAATGCCGATATAGCGACCTTTGTGATACATTTGTTTAGCATGAGCGATGGTGGCGCCTTTCATAGGGCCTTTCATAGCTCCAATGCCGCAGCCTGTGGCGATATCCATATAACGCAGGCCAAGCTGATAGCCGACTTCCTTGGTATAGTCGTATTCATGGCGTGGAATCGAGTGTCCGCCCCAGCAGACAACGACATTGGGCGGCTCGTAGGCACGAAGGACTTGGGCATTACGCAATAGTTTAAATACGCCGTCGGTGAGGCTGTCTTCTCGGTTGTCTTTACTGGCAAAGTGCAGAATATCGCGCAAAACCGCAAATAAGTGCTGACGGACCCCTTCAATGATTTGTCCCTCAACAAATGCCGAGCGAGGTGCATTTTTCATGACCAGCTCAATCCCTTTTGATTCAGAAAGAATCTCAATATCAAAATCATCAAAGGCTTCAAACAATTCATGGCTAGCGTCGGTGACAGATCCTGTATTTAAAACCGCCAAAGCACAGAGACGAAACAGTTGGTACATTTCTTCTCTCTTTTCATGTAGGCTTTGAATTTCCTTGCTAGATAATAGAGCCAGCGCTCGAGTTGGTTTCACTTGGCATTGGCTAATTTTGGGGTTTGGCTTCCAGCGCTTTGATTTTTGCATTCGTTTTGTTTTGAGGTGCGTTAAGAGTAGGGGCTATAATATAAAGTCTGTTGATTAAAAAAAAGTGAAAACATGAGCATCCCAATTATCACGATTGATGGACCGAGCGGATCGGGCAAAGGCACGTTGGCTATTCAATTAGCTGAGAAACACCAATTTTATTTATTAGACAGTGGCGCGCTTTACCGTGCGGTGGGTTTATTTGCCCAGCAGCAAGGCGTTGACTTTGCGGATGCCGCCGCCTTAGGTGAGCTGACTCGACAGTTGCCCATTGAGTTTATTCGTGGTGATGGCGAGATCATGGTTCGGCTCGATGGCCAAACGGTAACCAAAGCATTGCGAACAGAAGAGACGGGCAAGCTGGCCTCTCAAGTAGCGGTGGTGCCTGAGGTTCGTGAAGCCTTAGTGGGTTTACAACAGAGTTTTGTGCGTGCCCCCGGATTGGTTGCTGATGGTCGTGATATGGGTACGGTTATTTTTCCAAAGGCTACGGTGAAATTTTTTCTCGATGCGAGCGTAAAAGAAAGGGCTCAAAGGCGTTATAAACAGTTGAAAAGCAAAGGGTTTGATGTTAACCTCGCGGCTCTCGAAAATGAGCTTCAATTGCGTGATGATAGAGACCGCAACCGTGCGATTTCTCCATTATTACCAGCAGAGGATGCTTACGTCATTGATAGCACCGCAATGAGCATAGAAGAAGTCGTTGGCTTTGTCGGTGAAAAAGTTGAATTGGCTTTAAAAGACGAAAGTAACGTATTGAAATAGAACGTTTTTGGGATTGTGGGCGGCCAGAGCCTACATTCTATACATTAACTAACCCCCGCATTCTCTGGTCGAATGCAAAAACATTGAAGGTATATAAATGGCAGAGAGTTTTGCTGAATTATTTGAAGAACACTCACAGGGCTTTGACGTAGAAAAAGGCGCTGTTGTTGAAGGTACAGTTGTTGCAGTTGATAGCGACTGGGTTACCGTTAACGCAGGTTTGAAGTCTGAAGGTGTGATTCCTACCTCTGAATTCCAAAAGAATGAAGATGGTTCTCTTGAAATTGTAGAAGGTGACCTTGTAGAAGTTGCAGTTGAAGCAATCGATGACGGTTTTGGTTTTACATTGCTTTCTCGTGAAAAAGCACTCCGTGCGAAGGCTTGGGCTGAGCTTGAGCGTATTCACGATGAAGATGAAACGGTTTCAGGTTTGATCACTGGTAAAGTTAAAGGTGGTTTTACGGTTGAAATTGGTGTTATTAATGCCTTCTTGCCAGGCTCTTTGGTTGACGTTCGCCCTGTTCGCGAAACAAACCATATTGAAGGTAAAGAGCTTGACTTTAAAGTAATCAAACTTGACCAGAAGCGCAACAACGTGGTTGTTTCACGTCGTGCGGTTATGGAATCAGAGAACAGCGAAGAGCGCGAAGCGCTTCTTGAGAAGATGCACGAAGGTGCGGTTCTTCAAGGTATCGTTAAGAACTTGACTGACTACGGTGCGTTTATTGACCTAGGTGGTATTGACGGTCTATTGCACATTACTGATATGGCGTGGAAGCGTGTTCGTCACCCGAGCGCGTTGGTTGAAGTGGGCCAAGAAGTTACTGTTAAAGTCCTTAAGTATGATGCAGAGAAGCAGCGCGTTTCTCTTGGTATGAAGCAGCTTGAGGAAGATCCATGGAGCTTGATCGTTGAGCGTTACCCAAGCGGTGCGAAGTTGACAGGTAAAGTAACGAACATGACTGACTATGGTTGTTTCGTTGAGCTTGAAGACGGCATCGAAGGTCTTGTTCACGTTTCTGAAATGGATTGGACAAACAAAAACATCCACCCATCTAAGGTTGTTAGCCTAGGTGATGAGGTTGAAGTGATGATCCTTGAAATCGACGAAGATCGTCGTCGTATTTCTTTGGGTATCAAACAGTGTAAGAAGAACCCATGGGAGCAGTTTGCTGAGACTCACAATAAAGGTGATAAGATCTCTGGCGCGATCAAATCGATCACTGACTTCGGTATCTTCATTGGTCTTCCGGGTGGTATTGATGGTCTTGTTCACTTGTCTGACATCTCTTGGGATGAGCCAGGTGAAACAGCTGTTCGTAAATTCAAGAAAGGTGAAGAAGTTGAAGCCGTTATTATCGGTATCGACTCTGACCGTGAGCGTATCTCTCTAGGCGTTAAGCAGCTTCAAGATGATCCGTTCAGCAACTTCCTTGCTGTTAACGAGCGTGGTTCTATCATTACAGGTACAGTAACAAACGTTGATGAGCGTGGTGCTGAGCTTGAAATCGCTGAAGGTGTAACAGGTTACATTAAAGTGAGCGAGCTAAGCCGTGAGCACGTTGAAAAAGCTTCTGACGTATTGTCAGTTGGTGATTCAGTAGAAGGTAAGATTGTTAACGTTGATCGCAAAAACCGCAGCCTACAGCTTTCTGTGAAAGCTAAAGAGCAAGCGGAAGAGCGTGAAGCGGTTGATAGCCTTAACCAAGCGGATGCGCCATCAATCAAAACGGTTGGTGATCTGATTAAAGAGCAACTCGATAGTCAGTAATTCATCCCGAAAGAGTGGTTTGGCTTCGGTCAGGCCGCTCTTTTTTTATCCTCAAAATAGACCCAATGCTGGAAAACTTCATGACAAAGTCTGAATTAATCGAACGTATCACTGAAAAGCAACCACACCTTCAAATTAAGGACGTTGAATACGCCGTAAAACTGATCATTGATGAAATGACGGATGCGTTGAGTGATGGTGAGCGAGTTGAGATTCGTGGTTTTGGCAGTTTCTCGTTGCATTATCGAGCCGCACGAGAAGGTCGCAACCCGAAAACGGGTGAAAAGGTTGAACTTACGGGCAAATTTGTGCCACACTTTAAACCTGGTAAAGAGCTGCGCGAACGCGTAGACAGCGTTAATCAATCCTAGGGCGTAAGTTGCTATGAAAACCATTATTGGCTCACTTTTTTTTATTCTTTCTACCATGATTGCATTGGCTTTTTGCTTTGCAAATAGTCAGTTGATCAAGCTCAATGTTTTTTTTGCTGAGCTTCCTGGTGTGCCTGTTGGCGTATTATTATTAGTGATGCTAGGCCTTGGCTTGTTGCTGGGTTTGGTTCTTAGTGGCGCGCTGCTGCAAATCGCTAAGTTTAAAGCACGTAAATCTATCCGCGCCTAAAGGCTGGCTATGACCTCATTCGGCGCTTCGCTGGATATCGGCCAGCTACTTATTCTTATTGTGGCTTTGGCCATCGGTTGGTTTTTGGGCTACCGCAGTGCGGCAAGTCAAAAACTCAATACCGTTCAAAAATTTCTCCAAAACTGGGGTTTAACCGATAAATCTCAGGCGAATATTGATCATATTCAAACCGTTATACCATTGGAAGAAGATAGTTTTGATACCTATCTGGGTTTAGGCAATACCTATCGAAAACGCGGCGATACCCAAAAAGCTGTTGAATTGCATCAGTGGTTACAACAAGCCGATTCCCTTTCTTTGGAGCAACGCAGTCAGGCTCGCTATGAAGAGGCATTGGACTATCAGGCGGCGGGGTTTCTTGATAAAGCAGAAGATGTTCTTCGTTTTTGTATCAGTGAAACGATGGAGTTTCCTCGTGTTCAAACCAAAGCTTTACGCAGCCTAGTCACTGTTCTTTGTCGTCATCGTGATTGGCCTGAGGCTTATGCTCAAGCCCGGCATTTAGCGAAGCTTGATTCACGTTTTGAATCACTTGCCGATTTTGTATTAGCTGAGAGTTTATCTGCGCAACTGGCAAAAAATCAAACGCTTGAGAAGGCACAACAAAAGGAGCTTCAACAACGAGTTGAGGCGCGACAAAACCCACATTTAATATTACTGCAATTGCAGATGGTTTCATCACTGGACTTTCAAAAAGCTTTAGTTCATCAGCTATTAACCAGTCATCCTGAAAATGCGCCACAACTGGCGTCTTTTTTACAACAACCTGAACAAGCTGAATTACTCGAAGCTATGACGACTTTGGGCCAGCAAGACGCTGAACAGCAAGCAGCGCTCAGTGTTTTGCAAGTCTATCTTCCACAACAAGCTGGAGGCGAGGAAAAGCGCGCACATTATCAATGCCGACGCTGTGGTTTCGATACCAAAATTTTTGATTGGCAATGCCCAAAATGTCGCGATTGGGGGCAGCTAAATCCACGATAGGAAACTCATGACACAACCTTCTTCTGATACCCCTAGTTTATCTCCTGTAATCGTTGCACTTGATGTCTCGTCGCAAAGCGAAGCATTAGCTATTGCCGAGCGCTTAGACCCCAAGCTTTGCCGTGTAAAAGTCGGCAAGCAGCTGTTTACTCATGAAGGACCCGCTGTTGTGAAAGCACTACATGCTTTGGGTTTTGACGTGTTTTTAGACCTAAAATTTCATGATATTCCAAATACAGTTGCTCAGGCTGTCACTGCAGCGGCGCAGCTCGGCGTTTGGATGGTGAATGTTCACGCCTTGGGCGGAGCAAAAATGATGGCGGCGGCTAAGGCTGCATTAGCGCATTTTGAGCAGCCGCCATTATTAATCGCTGTAACCGTATTAACCAGTCATAGAGAAGACTACCCACAGGAGTTAGGTCTTGAAGAAAGTATTCAAGACTTAGGGGCCAAGTTGGCCAAGCGTGCCTATCAGGCTGGACTTGATGGCGTGGTATGTTCAGCTTATGAAGCCAGTGCGATAAAACAAGTCACCGCTGATGATTTTATTACCGTGACGCCGGGTATTCGTTTTGCCGACCAAGACAGCCAAGACCAGAGCCGCGTGATGACGCCTGAAAAAGCATTAGCCAATGGTAGTGATTATTTGGTGATGGGTCGCTCAATTGTTGGTGCTGAGGACCCAATTTCAGTGATTCGCTTGATATAAAAGCGCTTGCTTTTAGTTGGCTGAATAACTACTCGTTCATTCCCGCAATCATGGTGTCGGCAAGCACACCGTAAACCGTTGCTCAAGCTTGTCTAAGCCTCTGACGGCAATGCCAATCATGGTCATGAGTTTGTGTCCTTGCGTATCCATATCTGAGTCGGCAAATAGGGGTTTAACTTCAGGCGCGATCTCAAATAGGCGGCCATAAAATAGGCCTGCAGCGGCTTCAGCGATGGGTTCAACCTTCTCAAACGAGGATTTTACAATAGCAATTTGTTCAGGCGTGATGGTTTATCCCTTTGTATTGATCAATCGTATTGAAGGGTTAGCATAAAAAATGCCAACTTTTGTAAGGTCATCGTTGGCAAGCGCGCTATCGCTTAGCTTTTAGGCGTTAATGCCTCAATTAGCCCATCAATAAACTCAAAACGCGAGGAAACATCGCTTAAATCAACACTGAACTTCAGTTTTTCTTGGCCTTCGAGCTTAAAAATTCCGTATTGCTTTTGCACTAAGTCGATCAATGCAGCTGGATTAATATTAGGACGTTTGCCAAAACGAAGGCTGCCGCCCCCAGCATGTGCATCAATTCGCTCAAGTTGCAAAGGCTGGGCTTTTAGCCGCAGCGCATTAATTTGGAACAGGTGCTTAGTCGGTTCGGGCAGCAGGCCAAAGCGGTCGATCATTTCAATTTGAAGCTCTTCGAGGGCTCGGGTGGTTTTTG
>JAXHSS010000042.1:0-12397 GCA_034190675.1 Pseudomonadota bacterium | reverse complement strand
AGCCTGAAGCCTTAGAGTTTACCGGGATCGTACTCGACGAAAACCGACAAGCTCATAATGAGAAAGACGCCTTACAAGAAGGCTTTCAACAGGTAAGAAAAGCCGTTAAAGCCCAAGGCTGCAACCGCGCGGTATTAGTTGGCCATAATGCATGGTTTGACCTGCACTTTATGCGTGCCGCCGTTGAGCGCCAAGGCATTAAGCGCGACCCTTTTCACCCGTTTACCAGTTTTGATACGGCAACGCTTGCAGCAATTTATCTAGGTCATACCGTGCTTGCCCAAGCCTGTAAGCGCTCAAATATTGAATTTTGCAATAGCGAAGCCCACAGTGCTCTATACGATGCTGAAAAAACCGCCGAGCTGTTTTGTCATATCGTCAATAACTCAGGCTTTACTTGGGATAGTCAAAATTAAGTAACCACTAATGAGTTAACTAGATTCTGCGCTCATATGGTGTAGGCGTGATTATCCCACTGAACATCATCAACATTTACCAGCCGCTCAACTTGGCCTGTCAAATGATCAACCACCGCGACTTTTCCGTATCCTGTCGTTAACATAAAACGTTGGCGCTGATCATCAAACACTACGCCTGATACGTCCTCCAGATTAACCTGAGAGATTAGCCGCCTTGATGACAAATGCCAAAAGCTCGCCAAATGTCCGCGAGGTGTGGTGGCACAAACAATGGGCTCACGGTTATGCGCTCTGATGCCTGCGACATAGGCTTGATATTGCCGCCAATGAGCCTCATCTGCGCTAAGGTTTTGTAATGTCTCGTTCATGCGGTGAGTCACGATCAACGGAACAGTTGAGGCAATATGCGAAAAGCCCACCGTTTGCTGCTGTATACCAACCGCCACTGTCTTATCTGGCAAAATATCAAAATGTCGCAAACTGGATTGAGGATGGCTTGCATAGACTTGATCAATTAACTGCCCTGTTTTGGCATGGATATAAACCAACGAGGAATGCATGGTGTCTAGGTTTAACTTTTTCCTAGGCTGGTCGGGATAAGTTAAAATTCCGCCATTGGCAACAATCAATAAGTCGCTATCAGGTAAAAACTTGAGCTCATGTGGGCCAATGCCATAGCTTTCAAACTCGGCAACTTTTTTATAGTCCGATAGGCGCTCATAGACACCGATAACTCCGCGGCCACGCAAAAAATCATTCTCTGTGGTGTATAAGTAGTTTTGCGATTCATCAAATACCGCATGGCCAAAATAATGACGGTGCTTACCTGGCTTAATGACTTGATTGGGCGCTTGGGGGTCTTCTAGATCGATAATAACTAGCCAATCACCGGGCCGTCTTGCAACTGCGACCAAGCTCGGTTGTTTGGAGCAACAGGCGGTTGCATGTCCTCGAGCTGGCAGTTTATGCTGGCTAAGCAGCTGATGTCGCTGATTTAAAACAGACAAATAAAAGTCTTTTCCTACTTTACTTGCCGAAACATAGGCTGCTTGGTTTGTGCTTGTAAAATTACAGCCCGCGAGCGGCAGAGCGCTCAGAGCGGATAAACCCGCCAAGCCAAGAATGAGTTCGCGGCGCTGCACGAATTAGTCACCATCACTTTCATTAAACGCATCTTGCTTGACACCCATCGCCGCAAAAAGCTGGCTATCTATCAGCTGCTTTAATTCAATAATGCCGGATAACAAAGCTTGCGCATCTTGGCGCTGAGGACCATCAAGAGCTGTCTCTAGTCGCGCAATATTATTTGCCTTTTGCTGAACGTCTTGTAGCGTTTTTTTAAGCTGCTCAACCAGCTCAGCATCACTTTGATCAGCCAGCATCTGATAAAGACCATAGAAGCGCGCTGTTTGCTCATTCTCTCCCTTCATTAGCCTATCCAAAAACTGAAGGTTTTCACGCAGTAAGTTTATCGAAAACTCACTTCTAAACGCTTCTAACGTGTTAGGTTTTGCCGCCTGCGCAGAGCTGCCCAATGGCTCTAACAATTTATATCGACGAGTTGTTTCTAAGACATTAGATATGCCATTAATAACCAGTTTTGTTGGAAGCGCACTATCAGTAAACCCGCCTTCTGTTTCTGCTGGCTGGGCAAAATCAAGAGCCTTATTTTGCCACTGGCTATTCACTTGGCTAACGTGCTCATCCAAAAGTGAGGCAATGATCAACAAAACCTCACAGCGTGATGAATTTGGATCTTTGAAGGAGGCTAAAACCGAGCGATCTTCGGGCGCTGAAAACAATAGCCACTCAATAGGAGGAAGGCCTTGGCGAGCCAAGCTACCACTGATGTCATTGGCTGTAACGGCCTGTTCTTTTTCAATCAGCACCTGCATTTGACGATCAAGGCTGCTGGCTCGAACATTGGGCCAATGGTGAACCGCGTAATAAGTTAAGATGTCGCGATTTGGAGTCAGAGTCAAAAACTGCATATGCGCCCAATCACGCATTGACTGTTTCCATGCTTCTTGAACCACGGCTAAACGATCCGTCGTCATCTCGCTTGGAGACTCTTCACAAAACGCCTGGCTCGCTTGATTCAGCTGTTTGACAGATAATGCCCAGTGCTCATAAGTTGGGGTCAACAGGCTTGGCGTTACACTAGCGATCCATTGGTCTCGGTGCTCAAACTTTTCTTGATTAGTCTCAGTAGGGGGCTTATTCATAGAGGGCTCACAGCCAAACAAACCCCACACCATAAAACTCATTGCAAAGAGCTTGAATAAACGATGGCGAGCGACTGAGAAAATTGAAATCATTTGAAAACCTTTAAGGCATTATTAAATTGCTAATTGGTCAAACTGTCATAAAGAATACAAAAAAGCTAATAGATCCTCGCGCTCAGCAGCGCTCATATCCACTACCTGCTGTTTTGATGCCTCTGCTTCGCCACCATGCCAAAGCACAGCTTCCAGAATGGTTCTTGCTCTTCCGTCATGAAGAAAAGATGCTTCATCATCGACAATATGTGTCAAACCGATACCCCATAATGGCGCTGTTCGCCATTCGCGGGCATTGGCTTTAAACTCCACCAGCTGAAATTGTTGCGCTTCATTATTGACCGAAACATCGGCCAATTCCTCGCCCATATCATGTAATAATAGATCGGTGTAGGGGCGAATCACCTGCTCAGACTGCTCAATATGCTCATCACTATGGGTTGTCGTAAACTGAGCAACATGGCATGAAGCACAGCCAATATCATTAAAAATCGCTCTGCCACGAAGTACAGCAGGCAAATCAACATTTCGGCGGATAGGCACAGCGAGATTACGAGAATAAAAGGTCACAAAATCAAGCACATCATCACGAATTTCATAGGCTTCGCCAGGCCCTTTACCCGTTGGCATGCTTAAGCATTCGATTTGATTTGGCTCACAACCCTCCTTTGGAAATAGTGAGGTAGTCAAACCGAGGTCGCCATTAAAGGCCGCAGCAACTTGCTGGCGAACCGTAGGTTGGCCAGCCTTAAGGCCAAAGCGGCCAAGCCTGACCTGCGAAGCTTCAACATCCCAGACCATATTTGCTCGACCTGAAATGCCATCTTGATTTTGATCGTCAGGATCAGCCAATGCGAAAATATCAGCCTCGTCAATTTGTTCCAACAAACCCAGACCGATCATCGGCGGCGCCACTCTCACAGATAATATGGTGTCTTCATCAAACTCACCGTAGTGGTTTGTCAAATGCCAAATAGGCTGGCGTAATTCAACCGTTTCATTATCACTGAGCGTTATGGTTTTGGTGATATACGTAACGCGCGTGCTAATTTCAGCAGGCACTCCAGGAATACTTCTATCCTGCAGCTGGCCACCAACTTTGCTGTCCCCGACATGCGCTAACAACCCTGCCTCCATTTGAGCGAGTTGTTCATCGCTCAGTTTGGAGCGAGAAGAGCGAATTAATAAGCTAGCGAAGTTTGTACCGCCATCATCAGGGGCATGACCACGCCCATCATTAACATGACAGCTTTGGCAGGAGCTGACATTGAATAGCGGACCCAGCCCATCTCGAATTTTGGTGCTTGATGGGGCAATAACCCAAGGATCTTCAAAAAAATCATTGCCGATTAAGAAATCACCTTTGCGCTCAAAGCTAATATTGCTTGATGCTTCAGAAAAGGCCCCCGCTGTTACGCGAAAACCCGTTGCTTGACCAGCAGATAAGGCCTCATCTGGCTCTGATTGAAGCTTGTTTGGTACTGCGTTTTGTTCGGAACATGCGGCCAAAGCCAGTAATAACCCAAGCCCATAAATTACTTTCATACAGCCCTGATAACACCTAAAAATGAATTTAATAGTATATCAATAATAAAAAAGGCGCAGGGTAATTGCGCCTTTTATCAATGCATTGTTACTTATTCTTCTTCACAATCGCTTTGCGTACTTCCCGAACAAGTCCCGGTATCAAACTCACCGATTCCAATACCTACAGCTTGAGCTGCGGCTTCAAATTTGGGCCCAAGAGCAACCAGTGCATTTGCTGCGTCTAAAACGACCTTTTTTTGCTCCATCGTTCCACCCACTATTTGATCAAACGCAATACCTGAATCCGCCATATCAACAATCGCTTGCATTTGCGCTTTGATACCGGTCAGCGCATCTTGAATCTGCGTATCAAGCTCAGGATTGGCTGCTTTCACCAAATCCGACATACTGGCGCCCGATACAGAATTGCCCTGCAAACTCTGGTATTGACCATGGTAGGCATTGGCTACACCAATCGCATTATTGTAAATCGCGATATGCGACATATCGCTGAAACAATCGTGCTCGTCTTCTGTACTTCCAAACAAAACCGCAACTCGCATACGCTCTGAAGCAAGCTCTCCAACAGCCATATCACCCATAGATTCAATAATGCGGGCCATAGCATCATTATCACCGCGGTTTAAATAATCATGAGCCAAGGTGCCTTCTTTCTGACTCGCCTCTGGTGTCCATTGCTCAGTCATTTGTTCAAGGTCTGCTACATATAAATCCATGGCAACTTGTAAATACTGTGCACGTCGCTGACAAATGGAGTGATCTTCATGAACAAACGCTCCGCTAGTGCATTCACCCTGCTCTGATTGAGTATAAAAATCAGATACGGGGCGCTCTCCAGGTCCTGGTTCAGTACCGTGAATATCTTGACCCCAAAGCATGAATTCAACTGCGTGTATGCCGGTCCCGACATTCGCCTCAGAACCACCAAATTCATTCAGGCTAATTAATAGCTCAGCACTAATCTCTTCTGTGCCCACTGTCTGGCCGTTGAAAGAAATCTCTGTGGAGTTAATCACATTTGCGCTTTCAGCATATTCACCTTCGTACTCATCGTTGACGTAATCAATCAGTGCTTCATCGAAAGGCCAAGCGTTTACCTGCCCTTCCCAGTCATCCACACTAGCCGGCCCGCCATCGGCATCCAGACCTTGCGAAACATGACCCTTTGCTGAATCAAAGCGCATAATTTCAGACTGCTGGTAAGGTACTCGAGCCTCAGCATAACTTGCCTTAGCAGCCTCTAGCGTCTGCTCAGACGGAGCCGCCAAGAAGGCATTAACCGATGCTTGAAGCGCCTGCGCTGTAATCAAAGAATCCAAATACATCGCATGGGCCAACTGAACATAATTTTGCTTAACCTCAGCCTGAGTAACTCCAGGCTCAGCAGCGGATGTTACTTCTTTTACTTGGTCACAACCTGCTAGACTGATCGCGGCGGCGACAGCGGCGAAGATCAACCCAGTTTGAAAACGTTTACTTGCCTTCATTACTTTTTCCTAAACTTCTGTTTTTGTGCCTTGGATGATAATCCTTCTCATTTTCAACAGCAACCCTAATTTTGCTCAAAAGGCGCCCATCTCGCCATAACGCAACCCATGAAGGCGATTACTTTGTTTCTGGCAACTGAGAAAGATAGCTACGAAGCTTTGCCTGATCCTTGGGTGAGTCGACAATACTCAGGGCTTTTGTCCAAACTTTTTTGGCTGAATTGAAGTCATTTTGATCAAAATAAGAAGAACCTAGCACAATCCACGCGTTTACATTTCCGGGCTCAAAACGCAGCAAATCTTTCAGTAAATTTTGCGCCTCCAGCAATCGCTTCGGCGGCTCAAAAACAACGGTTTGCTGCGCAATATTGAGCAAAATAGCGACAGCCAAATTCAGCTGAGCCTCGAGGTGTTGCTTAGAAGGTGCATCGATTATTGTCGATTTGGTCAAAAAATGCGCATGATCGAATGCGCTGACGGCGGATTCAGGCATTTGCAGCTTTAAGTATAATTTACCAAGTCTCAACCAGTTTAAGGCCTCTTCAGGCTCTACTGAGAGTTGCGACTGAAATACGGCCGCAAAGGCTTTATTCTGATTCCGTATCGCTATCGTTGCCTGGCGTTGACGCTCTTGTGCGGCCGACTCATACCATCGATTTTGTTGCTGATGCCAGTCGGAAACTAAAGCGGCCTCGCCCGTGATGCGTTGCATCAATAAAAAAAACAGCAGCGTTAATAAGGTGAGTGACAAAGACAAAACCAGTGAGAAAAAGAGCCGTCGAGTTAACAACACAGCCATCGAAAAGAAGCCTACAAACCCCCATAAATAAAGCAGTTCAGTCATGACTCTCCTGCTGAGGTCGTTTTTTATTCCAGCGCAAAACCATAGCCACTCCAAAAATCAAGACCAACATCGGAAACACCCAAAGCAGCGATGTGAGCATAGAGAGCTCTGGCTGGTAATGGATAAACTCCCCGTAGTGCTGAGTCATTAAATCAATGATTTGCTCATTAGATCGGCCCTTTTGCAATTCAATAAACACCGTTCGCTTGATGCTCTTGGACATTACCGCCTGCGAATCAAACACACTTTGATTATCACAGGTGGGGCATCGCAATTGTTTGAGTAGCGCAACGTAACGAGCTTGCACATCAGGGTTCGTGAAATAGTCATTATCACGGCGCTGTTCAGTAACAGCCTCAGGTCTAGACCCCTGCTCTTGTGTAACTAGTGAGCTTGAGAATGACTGATCACCGACTTCCGCTCTTATTTGAGGCAAAAAAACACATAACAGCAGCATCAACAGCAAAGCCATTCTGCGAACAACGCGAACTATAGCGTCGCGGCCATCCAAGTGGCCCGATAATATTAGCTCGGTCATGGCATAAACTCCAAAAACTTGCGCTGCCAAGCCTCCTGTGTCAACCCCCCGTAATGGTGGGCCACAATTGTCCGCCCTTTAATCAAAAAGGTCTCGGGCGTCGCCAGCACGCCTAAAGCCTGAGCCAATTCTGCACGCTGATCATCAAGCAGCTCATCATAAGGGCTTGCATGATGTTGCAAATAATCACGAACAGCCGAGGGCGTATCGGAAAGCACCAAGCCTGCGATAAAAAGCCCAGGATATTGCGCTTTAATTTCAAGCCATGTGCTATGCTCATGTCGGCACAAACTACACCATGTCGCCCATACATGCAGCAACACCAGGTCATTGGCATGACGAGGCAGAGATAACAAAGAATGCCTTGTAGGATCAATAGCCATTGGCGGCTCACCTTCCAGAGCAATAACTGGCAATGCTAGAGTTGGCACCGATTGACCTAAGTGCTTGTTCAGCGGTTTCGGCTGATTAGGCACTAAGACTAAGGCAACAGCAAACGCTATAATCAATAGTGCGAAAACCGAAAGAAGCCACCAAGCGGCATAACCCTCAATGCGGCTATCAACATGATGCATCGAGACTGCTCGTATTGTATTTTTTTCCTCTCTCATGGCCATTCATCAAGGTTGTTTGTATACCGATCAGCAATGAATCTGCGTTTTAATCGCTCCATGACACGACTCAAGAGGCTCATCACCAGGCCTAATGTCATCAAGCCAGCACCAATCCAAATCAGAGCGATTAAGGGTTTGTAAAACAATTTAACTGACCAGGCGCCGGCTTGCTCGTCAACTGGCTCACCCAGAACAAGGTAAATGTCGCGCCATAGGCTTGCATGAATAGCGGCTTCTGACATCACAGTATCTCGAGCAGGATACCAACGTTTTTCAGGCGTTAATATCAATTGCTCGCTTGGCGTGTCTATCTGCAATGTCGCCTGCAAACTTATGTAGTTAGCCTGCGCTTGTTGTGATGAGCCGAGTAATTCCAAGCGCATATCTGCCAATTCAATGGGCTGGTTGGGATATAAGACCGCTTCGTATTCTAGCTCTCTATGCGAAACCCAAACAATCCCCAAGGCAAGCACCAAGAACCCCAAATGCGCCACCTGCATAGCCATAAACTTGATCGTGATACGCGTGTTTTTTAGCCAAGCACCAAGCAATTGGAGTGCACACCAAATGATCAGGGTCAATGTTAAAACAAGCCGAACTGAATCACTTTCAAAACCGAGCCAAAAAGCTAGACTCAGACTGATGATGACCATTAATACCCCCGTCAAACGAGCATAACGATAGACATCGATCTGCAAGCCAAAAACACGCTTCGTTGTGCTCGAACGTTGCCACACACTATTTATAGAAGCAAAGCCCATTAAGAGCAGCAGAGCAATGGCTATCGGCAATAATAATTGGTGATAATAGGGCTCGCCGACAGAATAATTACCCCAATTTGCAGCTGCAGCAATCAATGGAAACAAAGTGCCGATCATGACAACTGCCAGCAATGTCATCCAAAGCACATTCGCCAATAAAACCAACAGTAAACGATTGTTCTCACGTGCCTTCAGGTTTTTTGCCGCATGATCGCGACCAGCCGCCTGTAATGATCTAGTAGACCAGCGATAGATTTCATCCGCCCTGCGCGCGTAAAGCCACAATGCTCCACCCACAAAAACTGCAATCAATGTCAAAATAACCATACCTCGACTCGGCGACTGAGCAAACGAATGAACCGAGCTAAGCAAGCCTGAACGCACCAAAAAAGTACCCATCAAGCTCAACAAAAACGTTAAGAACACCAAAATCAAAAGCCAATGCAGTAAACGCTCTTTTGATTTCGCCATCAAAGCGCAATGAAACAGCGCAATACCAGATAACCACGGCATCAACGCAGCATTCTCAACAGGGTCCCAAAACCACCAGCCGCCCCAACCCAGCTCGTAGTAGGCCCATCGACTGCCTAATGCTATGCCCATCGTCAAACAGCCGAGTGGCAGCGCTATCCAAGGGATTAATTGCCGAACCCAATGCCTGTCGATAGACCGCGTCCAAAGGCCTGATACAGCTAAAACAAAGGGAATAACAAAACCCACGTAGCCTAAGTACAACATCGGCGGATGTACAATTAACCCGACATCTTGAAGCAAGGGGTTCAAATCACGTCCTTGCGCCGGAAACTGGGGTAACACTCGCTCAAATGGGCTTGAGGTCAGTAATAGGAACAACAAAAAACCGATAACAACCAGACTTAGCCATCGAATCGATGAGGCTTTCCCTTCACCCTTAGAAAAGACGATGTATAAGATCCCCCAAAAAGCCATCAGGAGGACCCAAAGTAGTAATGAACCCTCGTGGCCTGCCCACGCAGAGGAGATTTTGTAATACCAAGGCAATGCGGTGTTTGAGTTTTCAACTACATATCGAACCGTAAAATCATCCGATAATAAGCAAATGATCAACAAGAGCATTGCCACCGCCAGATGGAGAAAACCCACAACAAAGCTCCATAATACCCATCGATCTGAATCATCTTGGCTTTTGGTGGATAGATTAAAAGCTGACTGCACTTTACCCTGAAATAGTCCACCCGCCTTGCCTATTAACAAGGGTATTATCGCGGCTAACAGAAAAAAAACGTTAGCAAGCAACAACGCATATTGGCCCAAGTAAGCCCAATCGATCATGCGCATTACCGATTGATCAATCATCGGCGCACCTTCTTGCTATAAGGCGACTTTGTATCGTGCAAATCATCGTCTTTTGATACACTTAGGCTCATTTATGCTAGCTGAAACAACGTTATGATAACAGAAATCATCCTCAATAATGTGTCGTTTCGATATCATCAGAGCTGGGTGATCAATAATCTTAATCTGCGAATCCAGTCGTCGCAGTACTGGCATATTCAAGGTGAAAATGGCTCTGGCAAATCCACACTACTCGAACTAATCGGCAAAATAAAAGAGCCCTCACAAGGAGAAGTTATCTACGACTTTCACCCTTCTCGTTTCACCAATAGCATTTCATATTGCGGACATCAGCTCGGGCTTAAGTCTTCGCTTACGGTAATGCAAAATCTACGCTGGAGAGATCAGCTTTATAGAAGCATGGAGCGCTCTTGCCACCTTGAGCCAGAACTAGCGCCAATAACACAACAACAGCGCGTACAAAATGCTCTTGAATTCTGGGCCATTGATCAATTTGCCGACCAACCATTACATCAACTCTCTGCGGGACAAAAAAAACGCGCATCGCTAGCTTGCCTTACACTGTCCAATGCGCAGGCCTGGTTGCTTGATGAGCCATATGCAAGCTTGGATCAACCCAGCATTGAGATATTGAATAAGGCGATTGAATTGCACTTAAGTCAGGCTGGCTCAGCAACTCTAAGCTCTCATCAGGCGCCACTTGATCACCCGTCACAGCAGGTACTTGAGTTGAACTAATATGTTTCATCACCTTCGCTATCAAACGCAGACCTTGTTTCAGAGCCCAACACACCTCATGGCCAGTATTGCGCTTGGCATCTTGCTACTTTTATTATTTCCGCTTGCTCTGCAAGATCAAGGGGCTATCGCCAATGAGCTTGCGACAGCGGTTTTTTTCCTGATGACACTGGTTCTCAACTCACTTTATCTGAATGAACAATTCCATGAGGATTTCGACGATGGCACGTTAAAGCAAGTGGCGCTTCAACCATTGGGCCTGTTGCAGTGGATTTGGGCTCGCTTTATCTTAACTTGGTGCTGCTTAGCTTTGCTATTAGGCTTTTTAGCGGTAACTCTGGTGTTGCTTTACCAGCAACCCCACGAAATCGTCTTAATATTGTTGATACATGCACTGTTATTTAACGTGTATTTGATTCAATTGGCGCTATTTATTAGTGCATTAACCACCAGTATTACCAAAAACGGCGGGCTCTATATGTTGCTACTGCTTCCTTTTTCTATACCGGCTTTAATTGCAGCTCTGGATAGCTTTTATACATTTTCCCAAACGCAACAAATGGCATTAAGCACCAGCCTATTAATCGGACTGGCCACATTAAGTATGGCTTTGCTCCCTTGGCTTGGCGCTTATCTTTTGAGGCTTCAACTGAACTACGGATAATGCACTCATCATGAACCGATCACTTTCTCAACAGCTGAATCGCTGGCGAAGTCCAAAAAGCTTTTATCAAAACACGCAAAAGCTCGTTTTACCCTGCATTTTTTTCGGCCTCGGGCTCTGGCTATACGGTTTATACTTGGGCTTTTTCGAAGCGCCAGCAGATGCCATACAAGGTGAAGTCTTTCGGATTCTCTATGTGCACGTTCCAGCCGCCATATTAGCTCTGCAGCTCTACTTCTCGATGGGCTTGATGGGCCTTGTTTATTTAATCTGGCGGATCAAACTCTTTGCCTATGCACTCAAAATTTTTGCTTCAATGGGCTTTTTACTGTCTGTCATCACCCTGATCACTGGCATGCTTTGGGGCAAACCCACATGGGGAGTCTACTGGGCTTGGGACGCAAGAATGACCTCCATGCTGATATTAACTTTGGTGTATCTGAGCATTTTATTGTTTCAGCGCAATATTCGCTCACCCCTACTTGCGGATAAACTAACGGCGATCTTCTCAATTTTTGGCCTATTGATGATGCCCTTAATACGTTTTAGTGTCGAGTGGTGGCATTCGCTTCATCAACCTGCCACCTTTTCACTGTTTAAAGCCTCGACCATGCATGACAGTATGTTGATACCCTTTCGCTGGACTTTTGTTGGCTTTGCACTACTGGTCTTGGGCTTAATGCTTTGGTATCTTCGCCTAGAAATCCTCAGGCGCAACCTGCTGGCTCAATGGGTTCAACAGATAATACAAAACACCAAGGCGAAAAACTAAGATGTCAGCGCTTTTTTATATTTCTGCTTCCGTCGTCATAACCTTTGGGTTGATTATCAGCTATTGTAGCCACCTTTTTCTTCTGAATCGCCAGCTAAAGCGAGAGATCCTCATGATCAAGCGCCAGCAAAAACACGCTCAGAAAGGAAAATCCAATGAATAAAATACGTCGGCAACGACTCACCGCGCTAGCCGCAAGCCTGCTGTTTTTATTCATTGCGGGTTATTTTTTATTAACCAGCCTCAGCCAATACATCAACCTGTTCATTCAGCCATCGGACTTACTAAATACATCATTTGATCAACACCAAAGCCTAAGGCTAGGCGGGTGGGTAAAGCCTGACAGCCTGACAAAAAGCAAAGATAGTTTGCAAGTGGAATTTATTATGGAAGATGAG
>JAXHSS010000041.1:4124-12433 GCA_034190675.1 Pseudomonadota bacterium | reverse complement strand
AAATGAAAAATGATTCCAATAAACGTTTAGTGTTAACTCAAATGCCAAAAGGGCGTCGTCCTTTGGATATTGAGCCTGTGCGTTTACAAAAGTTTTTAGCGAACCAAGGTTTTGGTTCACGTCGTCAGCTTGAGCAAGCTATTGCGGCAAGCGAGATCAAAGTGAATGGCCAAGTGGCACAGCTGGGTGCTCAGGTTCAGCTCGGTGATAAAATTGAGTGGCAACGCAAACGTTTTACGGTAGGGGTTCAGCCTGCTCAATTGCCAAGGGTCTTGATGTATAACAAGCCTGAGGGCGAGATTTGTACGCGCCAAGATCCTGAAGGACGTAAGACAGTATTTGCTGCACTGCCTCGTCTGAAAGATGCGCGCTGGATCAGTGTGGGCCGATTAGATATTAATACCTCTGGTTTATTATTGTTTACCGATGATGGTGAGCTTGCGAACCGTTTAATGCATCCAAGTAATGAATTGCCTCGCTATTACGCCGTTCGAGTATTGGGTGAAGTTGAGCAAGAACATATTGAGCAGTTGCGTACCGGCGTCGAGCTGGAAGACGGTGTTTCGCGCTTTGAGTCGGTTGAGGACTTAGGGGGCGAGGGTGCGAACTGCTGGTACCGGGTGCGTTTGATTGGAGGTAAAAACCGTGAAGTGCGCCGTTTGTGGGAGTCGCTCGGATTTATGATCAGTCGCCTGATTCGTGTTCAATTTGGTGATCTTCGTTTGCCAGAAAATTTATACCAAGGCAAGGTGCTGGAGCTGAGTTCAGATCAGGTTCAGCAATACTTTGACATCCCTGTACAGAAGGTGGAATATACCGCTGTTTTTGATCGACGACGTGGTGCTAAACCCTCAGCAGATACTGGCGGACGCCACTCTCGATACGGGACAAAGTCATCGCCGTCTAAGCGGCAGGGTCAACGTGCTGGCTTTACTAAAAAACGTAGAAAATAAGGGTTAGATATGTCGGAAACGAATGCTCGTCCATTAAATTTTATTGAGCAGATTATTGAGAAAGATTTGGCGAATGGCCTGCATGAAAAGGTGGTTACGCGCTTTCCTCCAGAACCAAATGGTTTTTTGCATATTGGTCATGCGAAGTCGATTTGCTTGAATTTTGGCTTGCTTGAGCAATATACCGGATATTGCAATTTGCGCTTTGATGATACCAATCCAGCCGCTGAGGAACAGCGTTATATTGATTCGATTAAAGAAGATGTCAGCTGGCTTGGTTATGAATGGGAGGAGCCGATTCATTACGCGTCAGATTATTTCGGACTATTGTATGAGTTGGCTGGCGAACTAATTAAAAAAGGTTTGGCTTATGTGGATAGCCAAACCCCCGATATCATCCGCGAAAGTCGCGGCTCCTTTGAGGTGCCGGGCCAAAATAGTCCTTATCGAGAGCGCAGCGTAGAGGAAAACCTAGCGTTGTTTGAGCAAATGCGAGCGGGCGAGTTTGACGAAGGTGAATGTGTTTTGCGTGCTAAAATTGATATGGCGGCACCTAATATGAATATGCGTGATCCGGTAATTTATCGAATCCGCAAGGTCCATCATCATCAAACGGGTGATCAATGGTGCATTTACCCTATGTACGATTTTACACATCCGTTGTCGGATGCGATTGAGGGTATTACGCATTCGTTGTGTACCTTGGAGTTTGAAGATCATCGACCGTTTTATGACTGGGTTGTTGATGCGCTGCAAGATCATCCTGCAATCGCACGCCCAAGGCAGTATGAGTTTGCGCGTCTTGAAATGAACTACACGGTAACGAGTAAACGTAAATTAAAGCAGCTGGTTGATGAAGCAGTAGTTGAAGGCTGGGATGACCCACGTATGCCAACAATTTCAGGGATGCGTCGTCGAGGTTATACGGCGCATTCGATTCGTCATTTTTGTAAAATGATCGGTGTGACCAAGAGCAATAGCGTAACGGATGTTGGTATGCTTGAGCATGCTATTCGCGACGATCTCAATCAAAATGCACCGCGACGCATGTGCGTTGTTCACCCTTTGAAATTAACCATTATTAATTACCCAGAAGGCCAGACCGAGCAACTTGAGGCGTCAAACCATCCTCAAGACGATACGATGGGAACACGTCAAATTGCATTTTCGGGTTCCGTTTATATTGACCGTGATGATTTTCGTTTAGAGGCGAATAAGAAGTATAAACGCTTGGTGTTAGGTAAAGAGGTGCGTTTGCGCAATAGCTATGTCGTTAAGGCGGTAGATGTGGTTAAAGATGCCAACGACGAGGTCATTGAAGTTCTTTGTGAGTATGATGATCAAACATTGGGTAAAAACCCAGAAGATCGCAAAGTTAAAGGCGTGATCCATTGGGTGGATGCAGCCAGTGCAGTCGATTGTGAGCTGCGGCAGTATGACCGCTTGTTTACTCATGAATCGCCCGGCAGTTTGGATGATTTTTTAGCGCATATTAACCCGCAGTCTTTAACCATTGTTGAAGGTGCGAAAGCGGAGGCTTCGTTGCTGCAAGCTAAAGTAGGTATGGGTTATCAGTTCGAGCGTGAAGGGTATTATTGTATTGATTCAAAGGCCGCTGAAGAGGGCCAGTTAGTATTCAACCAAACCATTGGGCTTAGAGATACTTGGTCATCATAACCATCACAGGTTAAGAATTAACCTTTTGCATTATTATAAAAAAGGCGGCTAATCTAGCCGCCTTTTTTGTTTTAGTTATATCAATCCGTTGTTGTTATTTGTCGTCGAATACATCGATGGTTGCTCGAGTGGCAACGGCCATATTGAAGAAAATACGGCTTAAGTCGACAGCTAACTGTAGATAATTGGTCGGGATTTCAGGTAGAACGATGATTTTTACACCGGGGTAAAGGGTAGTAACATCACCATTTGAGACATCTCCGTTAGGGTGAATAATTAAGATGCCGCTACTATCGGCTGCATCGGTCAAGCCGCCAGCTGAGTCTATATAATCACGAAGCTGATATTCAGGGTTGTAAACCATGGCTTGTGGAACATATACCTCGCCACCAATATTGATGATATCGGTTTTTGATGGAATGACAATTTCGTCTCCCTCTTCTAGGATAATGTTTTTGACGTCATCATCTTTTGAAACAACAACAATGCCTAAAGGCTTAATGTCTTTTGCTTTTTCCAAAGCATTGTTGATCTCTTCAATTTTCTTCACTTTAGCTTGCTCTTGTCGATCAGTAAGCGAGCTGGAGGCGAGTAGTTTCTTTTGTAATTGTTCAAGAGAGGCAATAATCACTTCTTTTTGCGTTTTAGCGACAGACTTTCTTTTAACAAAGACTTGGCCAAGTTGAGCAGAGTCCGGGTTTACGGGGACACGTGCAAGAACATCAAACAGCGTTGCACCTTTTCTAACAGCATATTGTGATGCACCTAGGTTTTCCCCGCTGACACTGACTTCAATAATCTGCGCTTGAACATCGGTCTGAAAGGCAACGATGTCATTAGGGTAAATGGTTTTGCTTTTGAACTCATCCAGTGGAATGTAGACGTAATAAGACTCACCGTCTCGAATGCCATTGATAGAAGCATGTGAGGTAGTAGGGTAGGGCCTTGCATAAGATAATAATTCTTCACCACTGATGGTTTTATTTTCGATTTCAAATAAGTAGTTATTTTGCGCTTTGCCATCAACTTGAACCACGCCACTTCGCGAGCCAACGACGATAGTGTCGTTGTCATGAAGCAAGATCTCTGGGAGTTTCCCTTTTAGCAAAAATGGGTACAGATCAACCTTTTTAGTGCTGCCTGTTTTTGCATTGACGACGCTGATGTCTCGATAGCTGCCACGAGCTAGGTCAATGCCGCCTGCTTTATGTATGAATTGAATAATGCTGTCGGTTTGCTCACCACTAAACTGACCTGGTTGGTTAACAAAGCCTGACACAAAAATGTTCACTGGGTTGCTCGTAACAAGGTTAACGTAAACATGAACATTATTCTTATAGGTTTGACCGACTTTCTTTTTCACAAAGCCTTCAAGTTCTGAAAGGCGCAAATCAGCAATCCGAACTGGGCCAACCTCTGGGATGAAAATATTGCCATTATTATCCACCGTTAGTGTAGATTGTTCGGTGATAGCGCCCCACATGTTGAAATTAACTTGGTCGCCAATGCCGATCACATAATCTGGGCTGATGGACGTTTTTGAATCAGTTGTTACAGTGCCGGTGAAAAGGTTGGCACCGAAAATACGCTTGGTCAGCTTAGCTTTTAACTCTTTTTCTGCCTCTTCATCGCCCACATTGTCAATACCGACGGCTTGAAGGCTAATGGCTTGAGCTGCGCCTGATAAAAATGCGGTCAATAAAATGATTAAAAAATAAAACTTTTTCATTAGTAAACCCAACCCATGTGTTCTTTAACGGTAGCGATAATCAGTGCGAGCAATGCCCAGATTAAAAAGGTAATAAGAAAAACAGAAGCAACAGGAATTAAGAACCCTGGCTCTGTGGTTTCATCTGGTAAATTAGGCTGAATCACTCTGACGAGATACCTTTCTTGCGTGCTCGCGTCAATGCGGCTTGACTCTAAACTGGCTCTTGCTGATGCATAGGCCTCTTCAGCAAAGGTTTTTTCAAGCATCAGCTGATTGTATTGACCTAGCTCTTCACTGGTTCTTTCCGTGTTGCCAGATCCTGACAGGGCGCTTTGCTTCTGCGAAGCTATTTGAGCCTCGATAGCCGAAATTTCACCACGAAGCGTGATCAGCGAGTTTGAGTCAGATTTTAAATAGGTTTCCTTGGCCGCGAGTTCTGTTCGCTTATCAGCCAACTGTGACTCTAAGCTTGAGATTAATGCACTTTGCGAACTAATGTCTTGTTCAAAGCTCAGCTTACCTGTCGTGTCAATAAAAGCAGCGAGCTGCTGGTTCGCTTCAAGAAGGTTGGCTTTTGCAATATTAACTTCTCTTGTGGCCAATGAAATAGCATCATTGCGCAGACGTTCAGAGAGTTCATTAACATAGTTTTCGCCTGTTTGAATAAGGTATTCATTAAGCTTAAGCGCTTCTTCAGGCTCATAGGCTTGAACTTCAATCTCCATCAAATTACTCAGAGCGTCAATATTGATAGAAATACGCTCTTCCCAGTATTTTAGTTGATCTTGATTGTATTCAGAGGTTAATCGAGAAAAGTAATCGATACTCTCCTTGCCATATAATGTTTCAATCGACAAAGACTCCGGTAGTGATTCAATGAGATCATTAGAGAGTATGAGCTTTTCAATGGCGTAGCTATCACTAACAATCGAGCCTGAGCCACCAGTTGACGGCATGCCGGTCAAGCTTTGAAGCAGGTCGGTACCGCTGGACTCTGGTGATCGAATACTGACGGTTGAAGTCGTAACGTAGCGCTCAGTACAAAAGAGCCCATAATAAAGCGTCGCAATTATGGTCGGGAAAAGCACAAGAGCATAGAAAAGTGTTTTTGCAGAGACCTTAGTCTGTTTAAGATTGCCCAGCGTTTTTTTGTTGGCGTTCATGCGATTCGATTATTCCTGTTTTGTCTGACTTCTCTGATGTATTCGTTATATGCTTTTGATGCATCGTCAACATCATCATAATAATTCATCATGCCGTCTTTGAGTACATAAGCGGCATCACAATATTCTTTGATTTTTCCTGCAACATGCGAAACAAGTAAAATATTGGAATTTTTTAACCTTTCTTCAAAGGCTTTCTTACTCTTTTCTTGGAAGGTTTTATCTCCAACAGCAAGTACCTCATCCACGAGATAGCAATCAAAGTTAAAAGCAATACTCAATCCAAAATTGAGTTTTCCACGCATCCCCGATGAATACGTTTTTACGGGCTGATGTAATGCTTTTCCTAGCTCACTAAATTCCGTCACAAAGTCGGTAACTTGTTCAATATCTCGATTATAAATACGGCAAACAAAACGCAGGTTTTCAATGCCTGTTAAGCTTCCATTAAACCCCGCAGAAAGGGCTAATGGCCACGAAATATTTACATGGCGATGAATCTTTCCTGTGGTTGGAAGATCTGATCCAGCAATTAAACGCACTAAGGTTGATTTGCCAGCACCATTTATACCCATGATACCGATGTTTTTTCGGGGAATGGATAAGGTCTGTTGTTCGAATACAACTTTATTGCCACCACCTTTTAAAGGATAACTTTTAGACAAGTTATCAAAAGTTGCGATCAAATTATTAGGGTTCAATGATGATGCAGTCATTATCTTAGTGCCATTTTTCGTCTTAGAGTGACTTTTTCAAGCGCTAAACCTGCTACCAGTAGCGCGATGGTTATCACCACCAAATTCCAATTAAAACCGTAAGTACTGTCAAAGTTGGGATATACCGAGGATCGAGACCACGCGATAAATTGAGTGAGTGGGTTATATGCCACCCATTCGTTATATGGGGCAGGGATTTGCTCTGGTATGAAAAAGATCCCTGAAAGAAGGAATAATGGGCGCGTTGTTAAGGGTTGGAATAATTTTTGGAAATTAGGCCAAAAAGCGATGATGCCAGCAATAATTAATCCAAATCCAAAAGAAAATACCAGCAGTAAAAGTAAACACAATAAAAGCTGAAAAGTATCGTCAATAGGAGCAAGAATATAACCCGTTTCGTATAGAGCAAAAAACGTTAGTGTTGCAACAAAGAGTGTAACAAGAAATTCAATAATGGTTCTCGCAACCTTGATGTCGATTGTCGTGACTTGCGGATAAACTAATAATGCTTTGTTGGCTGATTCTGCGTTACCAATCGCTGAGCTGATTGAGCGGAACATTAGAAAAGGAATTAGCCCTGATAGAAAAAATGTATACAAGTCACCAGGCAGTGGAGAGCTTCGCCCAATAATGCTAAAAATCATCACAAAAACGAGCAAGAAAGTTGCGGGTTCAATAAGAGCCCAGAAAAAGCCTAACTTAGAGTCGCCATAACGAGTGGTAACCTCGCGAAGAATGAGAGCGCGAATAACGCGAGCTCTAACATTCAGGCTGTGACGAAAAGAGTTCATAACGATGATCTTATTGAGTCACTTGCGGATAGAAGTACCAAGATTGATCAATATAGCAAGCTGTTCTGAGCTCGTTACTAATGAGTGCTTTTTTGCACAAATGGCCTGTAGCCGAATGATAGGCTTGTTGAGCGTCATCAGAGCTTGTAAGCAGGCGTTGATTTTCTTCAGAAGCCTTCTCGAGTTGCGCCGTATCCACGTTCAGCTGTTTTTTTGAAAAATAGTCGTAATGACTCGGTTTATGATAGGTGCAGGCGGATAGTAAACACGCCAGAGTGAGAGTGAAAAACAAAGATTTCATAGCAACAAATAATTACATTTATGCGCTACTTTGCGCGTTCAACCCGTTAAAGTCAATAGACTGACCATGTGTAGCTAAACTTTTGGCATTCATTAAATTAACGTATATAGGGATTAAAGCGGCCGCAGGTTTTACATCCTCAGGGTTTTCAGAAGGGTAGGCATCTTGCCTCATCGCGGTGCGCGTCGCACCAGGATCAACGCAGTTAACGCGAATGGCACTGTCTTTTAGTTCGTCGGCTAAAACTTGCATGAAACCTTCTGTTGCAAACTTCGACACGCTATAAGCGCCCCATAATGCGCGGCCTGTTTTGCCAACACCTGATGAGGTCAGTACGATGGAGGCAGAGGGCGCATCCTTTAAAAAAGGAAGCAGAATTTGCGTTAAATAAAACTGACTATTTACATTAACTTGCATCACTTCATTCCAGACATCAACGCTATAGTCTTCGATTGCTACGCGTTCACCTAAAATCGAAGCGTTTAAAATCAGTCCATCTAAATGCTCAAATTCGCGGCCAATAATGTCGGATAAATGCGTAAGACTTTGATAACTTGTGTTAGAAAAGTCGGCAGGAATCATGGCAGGCTCTGTCCAGCCCTGACCGGTAATTTCATCATAAACCGCCTCTAATTTTTCAAGTGAGCGGCCCATCATGATGACCGTTGCGCCATATTCAGCGCAGGCTAAAGCCATCACTCGGCCGATGCCATCGCTCGCGCCTGTAATGAGGATGTTTTTGTTGTGAAGACAATTGGCTTCAGGGGCTTTTAATAAATTATCCATGCACGGTTTCCTTCTTAAATAGTGCTTTAAATTCGGTGGCGCTTTGAACAGTATAATCGGCGCCCCAGCTGTCGACATCGCCCATGTGATAGCCGTAGGCGGCGGCAATGGTTGGCATGCCGGCGGCTAATCCTGCTTGGATATCACGCGCATGATCGCCAACATAAGCACAGTGGCTCGCTTGCAGGCCGAGGTGGTCTGCGGCCAAAAA
>JAXHSS010000041.1:0-4024 GCA_034190675.1 Pseudomonadota bacterium | reverse complement strand
ACGGACACATTATTATCCAAGGCGGTTTTATGCGTAAATGGATTATATTGCATACCGGCTAAGTCGATCAGAGAAAAACCAACGCGCTTTGCCATGGCTTCCATTTCTGCAGGTTTGATGAACTTGGCGTATTCATGAGTCCCTTTGGGTAGAATATTCAGTACATATTCAGCGCCCACAATGGCCTTAACAAAGGCAATAGGGCTGCGATTTATCGTTGAAACAAATAAGTAGCCACCTGGCTTAAGCATTTGCCATGCAGAGCGAAGAATGCTTTCAGGCTCGGGCACATGTTCGAGCATTTCAAGGCAGGTGATTAACTCAAAAGTCTCTGCGTGCGTTTCGGCAAAGGCCTCAGCTGGCGTGTGCTGATAATTAATGTCGAGCTGCTGCGCCTTAGCGTGCTCCTTTGCGATGGATAATGGCATCTCGGCCATATCAATCCCGGTGACTTTAGCGCCTCTAAGTGTCATGCCTTCACTTAAAATGCCGCCACCACAGCCAATATCTAACACCGTTTTGCTGGCCAATGAGGCAAACTGCTCAATGTAGTTTAGCCTTGAAGGGTTAATATCATGGAGGGGTCGAAATTTGCCCTCAGGGTCCCACCATTGCTCGGCGAGGTCATTAAACTTGCTGATTTCTGCGGCATCAACATTGCTCTGGTTCATTCTGGCTCCTCTAACGCGGTTGATTCAACCGGACTAACTCGTCGTCGCTGAGTCTTGGATTTTCTGCCTCCAAGCTCGTGTATTTTTAACAATTCGCTGTTCGTTTAGATTGACACATTGCCCGTTCTCAAGCAAGCGTTTGCCTGCAACCCAGCTGTCACTGATCTGGCTCGACTGACAGCTATATATGAGCGTAGAAACTGGATGGTAAACAGGTTGTGAATAATCTGATGATAAGTCAACAGCGATCATGTCAGCTTGTTTGCCAGTCTCTAAGCTGCCGAGGTGCTGCTCTTGTCCTAGTGCCTTAGCGCCATTAATGGTGAGCATTTTAAGTGTTTCGTAGGCCGAGCTTGCGGTCGAGTCGCCTTGGCTAACTTTGCTGAGTAAACTAGCGCTCAAGGCCTCAGCAAGAATATCCTGTGTATTGTTGCTAGCCGCGCCATCGGTGCCCAGAGCAATATTAACGCCCGCAGCGCGCAGGCTTTGGATGGGCGTGATGCCGCTGGCAAGTTTCATGTTTGACTTAGGGCAATGAATAACGTGGCTACCGGTTTGCGCAACAATCTTTATATCTTCCTCAGACAAGCTGGTCATATGTACCGCCTGCATTTTTGAGCTTAACAAACCCCAGCTATGCAGCGCTTGGATGGGCGACATGCCATGCTCAGCTGAAAAAGTTTCTACCTCATATGCCGTTTCATGTATGTGCATCTGGATAGGAATTTGGTTGGCATCTGAAGACTCTTTTACGCGCAGTAGTGTCTCTTTGCCCACGGTGTAGGGTGCATGAGGCCCAAAAGCAATCTGAACCAGAGGATGGTGTTGATACTGAGCATGTAGTTCAACAGTGTCTTCAATCGCTTGGTCAATCGAGCTGACACCGGGCACAGGAAAATCAATAACGGGACAGCAGATCTGAACTCGCATACCGACAGCCTCGCACAAACTAGCGACTTCCTTGGGGAAGAAATACATATCGCTGAATGTTGTGGTTCCTGAGCGTATCATGTTGAGTAAGGCATGCTCTGTGCCTTCTCGAACAAAATCTGCATCAACATGTTGACCTTCTGCGGGCCAAATATGTTTTTCCAACCATTCCATCAGCGGCAAATCATCGGCAAGTCCTCGAAATAAGGTCATGGCCGCATGATTGTGAACATTAATGAAACCCGGTAGCAAGGCATGATCTTCAAAGATTTCTTGTTCTGCCTCGGGGTGCGCTTTCAATGCCTGCTCAGTTGGCATGATAGCGACAATACGATCGTCTTTGATCAGGACGCTGTGATGTTCAAGCACGATCGGATCCGCTGAGTGGTCTGATTCGGCCGTCATAGGGATGACCCAGCGAGCACTGAGCACTTTCATAGGCAAATTCCAAGTCAAGAATAAAGTTGCAATAGTTTAACACTTTTATGTGAAATCTATAGCATCATTGGCTAGGCATTGTGGTGCATTGATCAATGGAGTTTGCTACAATCGGATGTTTACCTGAAACAACAATAAAGACTATCTATGAGCGATTTTGCAACGGAAATTACGCCCATCAATATTGAGGATGAACTCAAGGAATCCTATCTAGATTACGCCATGAGCGTGATCGTGGGCCGAGCGCTACCGGATGTGCGCGACGGCTTGAAGCCTGTTCACCGTCGCGTGCTTTTTGCGATGAATGATCTGGGCAACGACTATAACAAGCCCTACAAAAAATCTGCACGTGTCGTTGGTGATGTGATCGGTAAATATCACCCGCATGGTGATACGGCTGTTTATGATGCTATTGTGCGTATGGCTCAGGACTTTTCTTTGCGCTACCCGCTGATCGACGGTCAAGGTAACTTTGGCTCTGTAGATGGGGATAACGCGGCAGCTATGCGTTATACCGAAGTGCGCATGAAGAAAATTGCTCATGAATTGATCGCGGACCTGGATAAAGAAACCGTTGATTTTGTGCCTAACTATGATGGCTCTGAGCAAATGCCGAGCGTGATGCCCGCCAAAATTCCAAATCTGTTAGTCAATGGCTCTTCAGGTATTGCGGTGGGCATGGCAACGAACATTCCGCCTCATAACCTCACTGAAGTCATTAATGGTTGCCTTGCGCTGATTGATAATGACGAGATCACCATTGATGAGTTGCTGACGTTTATTTCAGGCCCTGATTTCCCAACGGCTGCGATCATTAATGGCCGCTCAGGTATTATCGAAGCATATCGTACGGGCCGTGGCCGTGTGATCATGCGTGCCAAAGCGCATATCGAGGAAAGCGAAACGGGTAAAGAATCAATCATCGTTGATGAGATTCCGTATCAGGTCAACAAAGCCAAGCTGATCGAAGGCATCGCTGAGTTGGTTAAAGATAAAAAGGTCGATGGCATTACCGATATTCGTGATGAATCTGACAAAGACGGCATGCGTATTGTGATTGAAGTGCGCCGTGGCGAATCTGCTGAGGTCTTGCTAAATAACTTATATAAACTAACGCAGCTTCAAACAACCTTCGGTGTCAATATGGTTGCCTTGGATGGCGGCCAACCTAAATTGATGAACCTGAAAGAAATTCTTTCTGCCTTTGTTCGCCATCGTCGCGAAGTCGTGACAAGACGTACGGTTTATGAGCTTCGTAAGGCTCGCGAAAAAGGCCATGTTTTGGAAGGCTTGGCTGTTGCTTTGGCCAACATTGATGAAATCATCGAGCTGATCAAGTCCTCGGCGACAGGCTCGATTGCAAAACAGCGCTTATTAGAAAAAGGCTGGCGTTCTGAAACCGTACTTACCATGCTGGAAAAAGCAGGCAGTGCTGATGCCGCAAGACCTCTGGATTTAGAGGCTCAGTATGGCTTTCAAGGTGAGAGTTACCACCTTTCACCAGTTCAAGCGCAGGCCATTTTGGACATGCGTTTGCAAAAGCTAACGGGTTTAGAGCAAGACAAGCTATTAGCCGACTATCAAGACCTATTAGACACTATCAAGCGCTTAATTGAAATTTTATCGAACCCAGATCTTTTAATGCAGATCATTCGTGATGAACTGACGGCTATCCGTGAAGAATACGGCGATGATCGTCGCACCGAAATTTTAAATTCGCGCTTAGATCTCACCTCTGAAGACTTGATCCCTGATGAAGAAGTTGTCGTGACACTATCGCACCATGGTTATGCGAAATCGCAGTCGCTTGAAGCTTATCAGGCGCAAAAACGCGGTGGCAAAGGCCGATCATCCGGCAAAATGAAAGATGAAGATTTTGTCGAGCAGCTGGTGTTGGGTTCAATGCATGATACGCTCTTGTTCTTCACGACCAAGGGTAAAGTTTACTGGAAGCGTGTTTTTGAACTGCCGCAGGGTAGTCGCAC
>JAXHSS010000040.1:0-12546 GCA_034190675.1 Pseudomonadota bacterium | reverse complement strand
CTTCGCGTCAACCCCGATGTGGATCCACAGACCCACCCTTATATTTCAACGGGTTTGCAGGAAAATAAATTTGGCATCCCGATGGAAGATGCGCCTCGTTTATATGCTTTTGCCCAGCAACAGCCCTATTTAGACATTCATGGAGTCGATTGCCATATTGGTTCTCAGTTGACCCAAGTCTCCCCGCTTATTGATGCGCTAGACCGTGTGCTTGCGCTCATTGATCAGCTAGAAGCGGATGATATTGCCATTAATCATGTCGATCTTGGCGGTGGTATTGGCATTCAATACAAAGATGAGCAACCCCCAAGCATTGCCGATTATATCGATCAAATTAAGACTCGCATTGGCTCACGTAAGCTGAAGGTCTTTCTTGAGCCCGGTCGCTCCATTGTCGGCAATGCCGGTGTTTTGCTAACGCAAACGGTTTTCTTAAAGCCAACAGCCGCCAAAAATTTCGCCATTGTTGATGCCGCGATGAATGATCTACTACGCCCTGCGCTTTACGATGCTTGGCAAGATGTATTGCCTGTTGAGCAACTGGATCGCGAAACCGCCACCTATGATATTGTTGGTCCTGTGTGTGAAACAGGTGACTTTTTAGCAAAAAATCGTGACTTAGCTTTGGCGGCGGGTGATTACCTTGCCATTATGAGCTCGGGTGCTTATGGCTTTGTCATGAGCTCAAACTATAACAGTCGAAACAAAGCAGCTGAGATCATGGTAGATGGTGACCAAGCGCATTTAGTGCGCCGTCGTGAAACCTACGCGGATCAACTAGCACTTGAACGACTCTTGCCAGAGGATTAAGGCATATGAAACTTCGTTTCTCCAAAATGGAAGGACTCGGTAATGACTTTATTGTCATCAATGCGGTGACTCAATTTATCGCCGATGCTAAGCGTGAAAAACTATTTTCAGAGCGCTATATTCGCCAATTGTCTGATCGACATTTCGGCGTAGGTTTTGATCAGATGCTAGTCGTTGAACCGCCTGTTCATCCGACCTCAGACTTCCATTATCGTATCTTCAACGCCGATGGTTCCGAAGTGGGCAACTGTGGCAATGGCGCTCGTTGCTTCGCGCGCTTTGTTCAACAAGAAAAGCTCACTTACAAAAATGAAATTGTGGTTGATATTATGGGCGGGGCGCAAACGCTGACTCTGCAGGTCAACATGAATAAAACGGTGACCGTCAATATGGGTGCGCCGATCTTTGACGCGGCCTCAATTCCGGTTGACCCAAGCCAAGCCCAACAACGAGAAATTCTAGAACCTGCGCCTGCTGAAAAGCTCAGCCTCGAGCTCGATGGGCAGACTTACGACTTTGTCTGCGTCTCGATGGGTAACCCGCATGCCGTTGCTGTTGTCGACTCAATTCGCGAAACGCCCGTTAAACAGCTAGGCCATCTCGTGCAGCAGCATCCCTGCTTCCCTGAGTCAGTCAACGTTGGCTTTATGCAAATTCTGGACACCAGAGAAGTGCTTTTGCGCGTCTACGAGCGCGGTGCTGGCGAAACCATGGCCTGTGGTACGGGCGCCTGTGCTGCCATCGTTGCAGGACAATGTCTTGGCTTACTCGATGACGGTGTTACCGCTCGATTGCGCGGTGGCGAATTGAATATTGATTTTGCCTTTGATAGCGGCTACGACCCCGAGGCACCTGTGATGATGACCGGCCCGGCAAGAACCGTATTTGTTGGCCAACTCATTTTATAACCCAAGAGCAGCTCACTCACTATGCTGAAAGAAACCCTCAACGCCCAAGATGTTATCGAGTTTTTACAACAAAACCCTGATCAGTTTTTGGACAATGATTCATTTTGGAATGCCCTAGTCGATCTTTATGTAGATCAACCTTCGCAAAGCTTTCCTGCTTTGCAGCACAAGCAAATGGCACTTTTACGCCAACGAAATGACGACCTGAAAGGCAAAATTCAGCACCTTCTGGCCAATGGTCACGTTAATGATAGTCTATTCAAAAAAATGGAACGGGCGGTATTAAAGCTCACGGGTGCCGATACTTTTTCGGGTTTTTTGGCGGCCTTTGAACAATGCTGCTACCAAGTGTTTCAGGTGGCGCATGCGCGTCTTATTGTCTTGGCTGAAGGCGAGAGCGACCATGAGTTGTTGACCTTTATTGGCGATAACGACTCCTTGCAAGACATCCAGCATCTTAGTAGCTTGAACTCAACACTTTGCGGGCCACTGCGTGATACTGAAAAGCGTTATTTTTTCGATCAGCGTGCTAGTCGCATTAAGTCCTCGGCCGTCATTCCACTACGTCTGAATGAAAAAACTCTCGGCTTATTAGTCTTTGGCAGTGACGATGCTCACCATTTTTCGAGTGATCAAGACACCTTGTTCATCGACTTTTTCGCCAAGGTTCTGCTTCAGCAAATGCTCAAGCACATACCCACCTTGCCACACTAATGTCGGCGCTGAACCAACAGATTCAACGCTTCCATGACCACTTGCTCATGCAGCAGGGCTACTCGCCCCAAACGGCGAGTAATTATCAGCGAGACCTTCGCAGCTTCTGCGCCTTTATCGAAACGCTGGACCCATCCATTAATTGCTGGCAAGACATCACCGAGGCAATGGTTCAGCGCTTCATTAGCAAACAACATCAAGCTGGGCTTGCTAGCAAAACTCTAGCACGTAAACTCTCTAGCCTGCGTCGTTTTTATCGCTACCTACAGCAGCAAGGTGTGCGCCATGACCCAACGGCTCATATTCAGCTACCCAAAGGCGAAAAAAAGCTACCCGATACACTCGATATCGATCAAATTACTCAACTACTGGATGCGCCAGCACCAAAAACGGATGACCTCGACATACTCGCTCACTGGTGGCGCGACCAAGCCATCATGGAGTTATTTTATTCTAGCGGGCTTCGTCTCAGTGAGCTGCAGCAGCTAAATCTTGTGGATATCACTGCTAACTCTGAGCAGGTTCATGTTGTGGGTAAAGGGCAAAAAGAGCGTATCGCACCCATTGGTCAAAAAGCGCAGCAAGCCATCACCCAATGGAGCTCATATCGAAAGCGTTGGCAAAAAAATGACCCTGCACTTTTTATTAGCCGCCAAGGAAAAAGACTCAGCACCAGAAGCATCCAACTTCGCCTCCAAGCCGCTGCCAAAGCGCGTGGCCTAGAGCAGCACTTACATCCACATATGCTCAGGCATAGCTTCGCAACGCACTTGCTCGAATCAAGTGCTGATCTGCGCGCGGTGCAAGAACTGCTTGGCCACAGCGATATTTCCACCACTCAGGTCTATACCCATTTGGATTTTCAGCACCTCGCCAAAGTCTATGATAATGCTCATCCAAGAGCCAAAAAGAAGAAACCGAAAAACGAAGAATCCTAAGGGCCGCTTTATATAAGAGACGGGTTGTATGGTGTTCAGCGAAAACAGTCAGTGTTCAATGCCGAGAATTACTTTCTCTTAAGAGCTACAAGACAACATAGAGCAGCCCGCCTTTGTTTTTGCCCACTCGGGTCGCTTGCGGATAAATGGGGCATTAGCCTCTGTTTCTTGATACGGTGATTTAAGCGCTTCAAATAACGCCAATACACCGGAATCATCGCCAGCCTGCGCCTGTTCGATGGCCTCTTGTGCTAAAAAGTTACGCAGAATAAAGCAGGGATTCACCTGATTCATGCGCTGCGCTTTCTCAGCCGTGAATGTTGCACGCTGAGCGTAGAGCTCAAGCACGGCACAAAAGCCCGGCCAATCAACCGCTTCATGATAAAAACACTCCGCAAACTGCGCCTGAACCGTTGCCATATCCCCATCCCAGCGAGCCAGCGCTCGGTGAATCAAGGTGTAATCGGCTTGGTTTTGCAATAATGTCGCTAGCCACTGCTGAATTAATGCATCATCTTGCTCATCGGCACGCTCGCCTTGGCTAGGCTCAAGTCCAAGCTTTCTGAGCATCATCTGACGATAAGCCGCCTGATAACGTATTGGAAACTCATCGACAATCACTTGAAGAGGCTCGAGCTCGCCAATCAACGGATAAACCGCCTGAGCTAATTGCACAAAATTCCAATGTGCAATATACGGCTGATTTTCAAAACGATAGCGCTTCTGCCCTGCATCCGTTGTGTTCGGTGTCCAGTCTGGCTCATAAGCATCGAGCCAACCATAAGGGCCATAATCAATCGTCAGACCATGAATCGATAAGTTATCGGTATTCATCACGCCGTGCACAAAACCCACTCGCATCCAATGAACAATTAACTCTATCGTATGATCTCGCACCCATTCAAGCCAATTGAGGTAACCCTTTGCATCTGGCTCAAACTGAGGAAAATGTGTCGCTAATGTGTAATCCAATAAACGCTTGAGCACCGACTCTTCATGGCGAGCCGCATGGATTTGAAAATTACCAAAACGAATAAAAGACGGAGCCACTCGGCAAACAATCGCTCCAGGTTCAAGTTCTGGTCGGCCATCATAAAACATATCACGCATGACCTGTTCACCCGAGCGCACTAAACTGAGTGCACGGGTTGTCGGAACACCCAAGTAATGCATGGCCTCAGAGCATAGAAACTCGCGAATACTCGAACGCAGTACTGCAAGGCCATCACCCGATCGAGAATAAGGCGTTTGTCCTGCTCCTTTAATTTGAAGTGTATAACGCTGCTGCTCACTCGCTACCTCACCTAGATTAATGGCTCGACCATCACCGAGCTGCCCCGCCCAATGGCCAAACTGGTGGCCGCCATAATTCATGGCATAAGGCTGAATATCCGCCAAAGGCGCCTGACCACTCACCAAGGACAAAAAGGCATCGCCGTCGCCCAAAATAGCCGCGCCACCCAAAGACTCATATAGCGGTGCCGAGCAGGCTAATACACTTGGGTTGGTGAATGTCTGAGGCGTTACCGCAGCCCAGCAAGATTTTGGCGTTTGGCGCCGCTTGGGGTCAATCTGCGCCTGACCGGGCAATTGTTCAGTAAATGTCGATTCTACGCGCAAGATGCTCATAACAAGACTTCTTCGGTTATCGGTTTTGATTCAACCAGCGATCAAGGGCATTAGCAAATCGCTGTTTATCACTTTGATTAAAAGCTGCAGGTCCACCTGATGTCACCATGCCTGCACCGCGTAATGTCTCCATAAAATCACGCTGATTCAGGCGCGACTTGATCGTCTCGGGTGAAAACTCATCGCCACGAGGAGACATGGCCAATGCGCCTTGAGTCACCGCTTGATCAGCCAAAGGAATATCTTGCGTCACCACTAAGTCTTGAGCTTGAATCTGGCCAGCGATTTCATCATCAGCCTTATCAAAGCCTTGCTCAACGTGCTGGCGCTTTATCAATGGGTGGCTTTCAAGTGGCACATAATGGTTGGAAACAAAAATAGCCGCCGTCTGTGTTCGGATAGCCGCTCGGCAAATAATATCACGAATCGCTTTTGGGCAAGCATCGGCATCAACCCAGATCGAAGGCATCGCTAGACAGGGATAGGTAAGTCAATGAAAGCGACGTCCAAAGCATAATGTTCAATGAGATAGTCGCCCAGAGCTTTGACGCCGAAGCGCTCAGTTGCATGGTGTCCAGCGGCAAAATAATGCACGCCAAGCTCAACCGCCGCATGTGCGGTTGATTCAGAAATTTCGCCTGAAATATAGGCATCTACGCCTAAGCGAGCTGCCTCGGCAATCATGCTCTGCGCTCCACCTGTGCACCAAGCCACAGTCTTAATCGGTTTATTCGCAGACACCACGGTTGGCTTAAAATCTAACTCATTAAGCAACAATTCAGCGAAATCATCCTCGTCCATCGTCTGAGCGAGTTCACCCTGCCACATCAGCTCTGTTGGTCGATCAGAGACCGCTTGAGCACAGCAAATGCCCAATACTTTTGCGAGTTGCGCATTATTACCCAGCTGCGGGTGGGCATCTAATGGCAGGTGGTAGGCGAATAAATTAATGTCATGCTCTAGTAGCGTTTTTAAACGCTGATGCTTCATGCCAGTGACGACCGCTGGCTCATTTTTCCAAAAATAGCCATGATGCACCAAAATCGCATCGGCCTGAGCTTCGATGGCTCGCTCAATCAGTGCCTGCGAAGCTGTCACCCCAGTGATGACTTTTTTGATCTCTGACTTGCCCTGTACTTGCAGGCCGTTTGGGCAATAGTCCTTAAACAGTTTTGGCTTAAGCAGCTCATTAAGTGCATCATGAAGGGCATCGCGATTCATTGTTTTTCGTAGACCTCAGTGCTGTACTGCACGCCTGTTTTAGATTCATGGCGTGTGGATTCAAGGCAAGCAAACTCTCCCTCCTTAAGTGAGGGGAAAAAACGATCGCCTTCTGGCAAGAGATGAACATGCGTCAAGTAAACCCGCTGTGCAAGTGGCAGAGCTTGCTCGTATACGTTTGCGCCGCCAATGACCATGATCTCATCGACCTCGTCATTTTGCGCCTGATACTTGGCGACCTCCATAGCCGTCTCTAGGCTATCGACAACCACCGCATCTTTTGCATCGTAATCATGCTGTGTCGTAATGACGATATTCATGCGACCCGGTAGGGCCTTGCCGAGCGACTCCCAAGTATTTCGACCCATAATGATCGGCTTACCCATCGTGACCGATTTAAAATACTGCAATTCCTCTGGGATATGCCAAGGCATCGTGTTGTCTTTACCAATCACGCCATTTTCGGCCATGGCTACGATTAAAGCGACTTTCATAATCGACTCCATTTTTGGCTGGACAGCATGACGATTAAATCGCCACTGGCGCTTTGATATGCGGATGCGCTTGGTAATTCTCAAGCACAAAATCCTCATAAGTAAACGCAAAAATATCCTGAATTTCAGGGTTCAGCTTCATTATTGGCAATGGCAGTGGTTCACGCGTTAACTGCAGATCCGTTTGCTCAAGGTGATTACTGTACAAATGCGCATCGCCAAAGGTATGAATAAACTCGCCAGCCTCAAGGTCACAAACCTGCGTGATCATTAAGGTTAACAAAGCATAGGAGGCAATATTAAACGGCACACCCAAGAAAATATCTGCACTACGTTGATACAGCTGGCAGCTTAACTTGCCGTCATTAACGTAAAATTGGAAAAACGCATGACAGGGTGCCAAGGCCATTTGATCAATTTCACCAACATTCCAAGCGCTGACAATTAATCGGCGCGAATCAGGGTTCGTTTTGATCTGCTCAATAACCTGCGTAATCTGATCAATGGTCTCACCCGATGGCGTTGCCCAGCTTCGCCACTGCTTACCATACACAGGTCCTAGCTCACCAGATTCGTCTGCCCACTCATCCCAAATGCTCACCCCGTTTTCTTTCAGGTATTGGATATTGGTTTCGCCTTTTAAAAACCATAGAAGCTCATGGATGATTGAGCGTAGATGGCATTTCTTGGTTGTCACCAAAGGAAAGCCTTGGCTCAAGTCAAAACGCATTTGATAGCCAAACACGCTGTAGGTCCCCGTGCCAGTTCGATCACTCTTAAACTGACCGTTTTCACGCACATGGCGCATTAAATCCAAATATTCTTTCATGATTTTATATTACCATCGATCACATTTCGCTTATAGGCAATCACCAGCATAGCAAACCCGAGTAACACCATCGGCAGGGTTAATAATTGCCCGCGAGTCATCCACTCCAAGCCTAAATAGCCCACTTGAATTCCTTCATCTGGCACGCGAACAAACTCGACGCCCGCTCGGAACACGCCGTAAAACAACAAAAACAGCGCCGAAGTCGCCATCCGCGGTCGTTGTTTGGCCGAATACCACCACAAAATCACGAATAAGACAAAGCCTTCAAGCACCATTTCATAGAGCATGGACGGGTGGCGAGGCAGCTGATCAACATGCGGAAACACCATCGATAAAGGAAAGTCAGCACTGGTTGCTCGACCCCAAAGCTCACCATTGATAAAATTACCTAAACGCCCAAAAAACAGGCCAATCGGGGCCACTGGCGCAAAAAAATCAGCCACCTGGAAAAAGGTTCGGTTCGTTTTCCATGCCATATAACCAAATGCACAGAGCACACCGATCAAGCCGCCGTGGAAGGACATCCCTCCCTCATAAACGCGCAAAATCCAGAAAAAGTCTTGGCTCCATTGCTCAAAGCCATAGAACAAACCGTAGCCTATACGACCTCCTGCGATGATACCCACGGCTGAATAAAACACCATGTCGCCCACTTGCTCTTTAGTCCAACCACCGGCTTTAATGCCTGTTCGGTAGCGCGCCAGCGCCCAAGCGCCTGTTAGGCCGATCAAATACATCAAGCCATACCAATGAACCTCACGATCAATAAATGGAAGCGTGAAAGCCACAGGGTCAATTGCTGGGTAGGTCCACATATTTTTCGCCATCGAATTTGATTTGATCGTTATTATAGACAAAACTAGTTGAGTTTATCACCGCATAACCTTCATATTCCTATATGTGTATATTAGCTGTTGCTTATCAGGTCATCGATTCTTTTCCGTTGGTCTTAATTGGTAATCGAGATGAGTTTTACCATCGCCCAACGCAAGCACTACACCGCTGGCAGATTGATCAACAGACGCTGATTGGCGGCCGTGATGCCAAGGCGGGTGGCACATGGCTGGGCGCGCATGAAGGCCAGCAAAAGTTAGCTGTTGTGACCAATGTCAGACGCCCAGACCTATCGACAGAGGGGCTACTTTCTCGTGGCGCTTTAGTTACCGACTTTTTGCTTAATCCAAAATTTGAGAGCGGGCTAAAGCCCGAGCAATACGCGCCTTATAACTTACTAACCTATGATCAGGGCCAGCTTCGATATTTAAGCAACCAATTCCCTTCGCAGACCTTATCTGCGGGCATTTACGCACTGAGTAATGGCGAGCTTGATAGCGCCTGGCCCAAAGTGACCCACTTAAAGCAGCAATTTTCCGAGCAGCTTGAGCAATTGCCCGAACTTAGCCAACTGTGGACATTATTACGTGACGACCGAAAACCTAGCGATGAGCAACTGCCTGAAACCGGCGTTGGTCAACGCTTAGAAAAACTGCTCAGCTCGATTTTTATTCAGTCGCCCACTTATGGCACGCGTTCAAGCCATATTGTGTTGGTTGATCACTCGCATCGAGTCAGCTTTTATGAGCAACGCTTTGGGATCATGGGCCGCAAAAAAGGCCAAAGCTTAGAGCAATTCTCTTGGGCTACGACATGATCATGATCAACCTGAAAACAAAAGCCATTAAACCCAAGCGAGCAACATGCAATTTTCAGCCTTAATGTCTTCACTTAAGCACCCACTGGTGCGCGATCTTGCTTGGGCAATCAATAGCGCATCGCTTAATACAGCATCGCATGACTCAATCCCTAGCTGCGGCGATTATCTTTGCTTATCACACCCAAAGGCTTCGCCTTATGCGCTGAATCCACTTAGCCAATGGCAAGATAACAGCGAATGGTTTCACTGTTGGTTAGTTCAGCTAGATCAAGATCCTTGCGCTTTAGTGCACCACCTTGAGCAGTATGCCCAATATATTTTAGGCTGCTATTTCGAGGGACTTTGGCATTTTTATATCAAGCAGCATCCGAATTACCAGCTACTGGCAAAGAATGTACAGCTTAATAGCGAAGAAGGCACCGTTGGCGAGCTGGATCTTATTGTTCGAGACCTGAACAACCATGACGTCATTCATATCGAACTGGCCTGCAAATTTTATTGCGAGATGGTGCCCACAGACAACCTAGAGCCCTTATTTTCCTGGGTTGGCCCTGCGCTTAAAGATCGACTCGATCAAAAGTTTGATAAGCTCATACGCAAACAGGTTGCACTGGCTCAACACCCACTAGCCGTCGCTTTTTGCAAAGCGAGTGGCTTTACCATTGATCGCTCAATTGCCGTTGTTAAAGGCCGCTTATTTCAGTTTGACGATCCCAGGCCAACGCTCGCAGGCGCCAATACTGACCAAGCCCAAAGACCTTTTTGGTCGTGGTGGAAAATGGCTGATCTAAACCAGCCACTTAAATGCCCGATAGGGCTCGACTTTCAAATTCTGACCAAGACCGATTGGTTTAGTGAAAAACTCACACTTGATCAAACAACCCAGCGCCTGACTTACAGGCACCTGACTGAACAGCTCCAGCAAACGCCACTGGAGCACCCTGTTCAAGTCGCTTGCTTTCGATCCGAACAGCCTTGGGAGTGCGGTCGCCTTTTTATTGTTCCTGAACCTTGGTTGTCGCGGGCCAAGGCGCAGGTCGAACCTCTATTAGAATTACCCAGACCCTAGGCCTCAGAGGCCGCGCTGCCACTCTTGTCGAAGTGCGATGCGCCCTGGCTGCTCAATTGCGGTTCGAACTTGCTGTAAAAGACGCGGCTTATCCTTGCCCAGCACACCTTTGAGCACCAAATAATTAGAAGCATGGTCACTTCGAAAAATGGTTTGCTTTAAGTCGGTTTGGCTCAAAAACAACGCAATCTCTTCAAACAATGCCTGCTGGCTTGGCAGCTCATACGGCTGGCCAGCAATAGCCTGATAACGCTCAGAAAACCGATCCTGCCCCAACGGGAAACTCACCACCAACGTAGATAAAAAGTTGGGCTGCGCTTCGTTCACTAATTGAGCGCTTTGCACGGCATGCTGCTGACTCAATGCAATGCCTCCTAGACCATTTAAAATCATCACCGAGCTTTTTATCCCCGCTCGATGAATTTTGTCTAATGCCTCTAGCTGGCTTTGGTAGGTTTCGCCTTTATTTACCGCCTCAAGTACTTGGTCATCACCACTCTCGCAGCCGACATAAAGCATTTTTAGACCCAACTCACGAAGCGTTTGCAGCTCCTGCCATGTTTTTCTTTTCAGGTTGCGAGGCAGGCAATACGCACTAACACGCTTTAAGCCTGGGAAAGCACTTTGCAGTGCCTGCAAAATCTCAACCAAACGATGAGTGGGCAAGATCATCGCATCCCCATCGGCTAGAAAGACTTTTTCGACGCCTTCAACCTGCTGGCTGGCCGCCTGAATTTCTGCTACGACCGTTTCGGCTTTGCGAGCGCGAAATTTCTTTTGCGGCTGCGTATACATCTCGCAAAAAGTACACTGATTCCACGAGCAACCATTGGTCACCGGAAGAATCAGCGCATTATGCTCCGATGGAGGCCGAAAAACGGGTTCAATATAGTCAATAGGAAAGGCTGACATAATCACTCCCAGTGATAAAACAGCGCCTAGCATAGCAAACTTGCGGTTTAGTCATAAATAAACCAACTCATATATCAAATTGACATAAAACTTATCTTTTTAATTCTTTTCATCACTATATTGCTTCGAGTACACTGTAATGCAGAATTTTTATCGAGTACGTTATGGATTGGCAGGCTTGGTTCGCCTTAGCGGTAACAGTTACAACCATCATCTTGCTGGTTTTCAGCAAGATACGCACCTCTGTTGTCCTGATGGGAAGCCTGACTACTCTGCTCGTTTCAGGCGTTCTGACCGGCCCCGAAGCCTTTAGCGGCTTTTCTAACCCAGGTGTAATCACCATCGGCGCTTTATTTGTTGTTGCCGCCGGCATGTATTCTTCGGGCGCTATCGACATGCTAACCTCGCGCATATTGGGTTATACCAGCTCAACTCGAACTGCCATCATGCGCATCGTAAGGCCCGTGTTTTTACTCAGTGGTTTTCTCAACAATACTCCCGTTGTCGCCACCATGATTCCTGCGATTCATGCGTGGAGCAATCGCATTAGCATCGCCCCTTCAAAACTGATGATTCCGCTCAGTTACGCCTCTATTTTTGGTGGCATGCTGACCATGATCGGCACCAGCACCAACCTCGTGGTTAACGGCCAATATCAAGCGCTAACAGGCTCCGAAGGCTTCGGCATGTTTGATATCACCTTGATTGGCCTGCCCGTTGCATTAGTTTGTATCACCTTTATGTGGCTTACCTTCCCAAAGCTACTGCCCGACCGTAGCGACAAATCAGCTTTCTCAGACCTACGTGAGTTTACCCTTGAAGTAGCCGTTGCTATGAACGGCCCATTAGTTGGCAAAACCATTGAGCAAGCAGGCCTGCGTAACCTGCAACGTATTTATTTGATTGAAATTGAACGCCGCGGCACGGTGCTCACCGCAGTAAACCCCACAGAAAAATTATTGGGTGGTGACCGCCTTGTTTTTGCGGGTGATACAGCCGCCATCTCGGACTTATTACGCATCAACGGCATTGTTCCTGCACCTGCTGGTGAGGAAGAGGCGCTAATGACGCCAAACACTGGTCGCGCACTGGTCGAAGCGGTTGTTTCACCGCATTGCTCTGTTATTGGCTCTGCCATCCGCGACACGCGTTTTCGTGATCGCTACGGTGCGGCCATTCTTGCGGTAGCTCGCCATGGTCAACGCTTGAAAGGCAACCTGGGTGGCATACAGCTCAAAGCGGGTGACACATTGCTGCTTGAGGCGCGCTCTGATTTCGTCAACCGCCAAAAACACAGCAAAGAGTTTTTGCTGGTGAATGACCTAGAAACGGAATCTCCTCACCATGAAAAAGCCCTTTTTGCTT
>JAXHSS010000004.1:0-31029 GCA_034190675.1 Pseudomonadota bacterium | reverse complement strand
GGTGACAAGTAAAGCCGCTGAGCTTCGTGCGCAAGGCAAAGACGTTATTGGCCTTGGTGCGGGCGAGCCAGACTTCGGCACGCCTGAGCATATTATCGCAGCAGGCAAGCAAGCACTTGATAACGGTTTTACCCGCTATACGCAGGTTGACGGTCTGCCAAGCTTGAAAAGCGCGATTATTGATAAGTTTAATCGTGATAACGGTTTGAGCTATGAGCCAGAGCAAATTTTGGTTTCTTGTGGTGGTAAACAGAGCTTCTTTAATTTGAGCCTAGCGTATATCAATCCAGGTGATGAAGTAGTGATTCCTGCGCCTTACTGGGTATCTTACCCTGACATGGTTTTGGTTGCTGGTGGTGTGCCAGTGTTCATCGAAACGGATGACGCTGCTCAGTTCAAAATCACGCCTGAACAGCTTGATGCGGCGATCACCGACAAAACACGTTTGGTTGTGCTGAACAGCCCTTCAAACCCATCGGGTAAGGCTTATACACGTGATGAACTAACCGCGCTTGGCGAAGTCTTGAAAAAATACCCCGATGTATTGATCGCAACTGACGATATGTACGAGCATATTCTTTGGAACCACACGCCATTTTGCAATATCGTAATGGCCACGCCTGAGCTATATGACCGCACAATGGTTCTTAACGGTGTTTCAAAAGCCTACGCGATGACAGGCTGGCGTATTGGTTATGCAGCTGGCCCTGCTGACGTGATCAAGGCAATGAAAAAGATTCAGTCGCAAAGCACTTCAAACCCAGCAGCGATTTCTCAGAAAGCCGCTGAGGCAGCGCTTAATGGAGACCAAAGCTGCATTACTGACATGCTGACTCACTTCAAACAGCGTCACGACTATCTTGTTGCAGCGCTAAATGGCCTTGAGGGTGTGAGCTGTATTGAAGGTGATGGCACGTTCTATGCCTTCCCATGCGTAAAAGCGCTAATGGAAACCAAAGGCTTTGATAGCGATGTAGACTTGGCTTCTGACATTCTAGAGAAGGTTAATGTGGCTCTTGTTCCGGGTTCTGCATTTGGTACGCCGGGCTATATGCGACTTTCTTTTGCGACCTCAATGGAGCAGCTTGAAGCAGCAATTGAGCGCCTGCAAAAATATATCGCGGAATAAGTAAAAAAAAGTTGACGGATGCGGCTTAGCTGATAAGATACGCATCCATTGACGAGTTAGTCATTCCGCCTTAGCTCAGTTGGTAGAGCAGTAGACTGTTAATCTATTTGTCGCTGGTTCGAGCCCAGCAGGCGGAGCCAAATTTTTAAAGCCGTAGCTTCAACACTACGGCTTTTTTTATGCCTGTTTTTTTTACACACAACGTTTTCGCTGTTGAGCGGCTTTTTTCGTTCAGCTTTGCTTCTGCGCTTTTCTCGCCGCTAAAGTCAGTCTACCCGATCACCGTTGTCGATATGACGCAAAACACCATCTCTGAATTCTAAAATCTTGATCAGCTTGCCCTTATGAGCTGGCACATAATAAGCGCGAGTTAGCGTTGAGTAATGCTGTCGGTAATGTGGTTTTACATAACGGCGGTGCGTTTTAAAGCCTTGTTGATAGGCGACACCCTGCTGGTAATAACGACGGTCTTGATAACGGTGCTGATGCGGCTCATAGTGATCTGAATAACCGCGAACCTGCTCTTCAACAGTAGGCTTACCACAAGCCAGTACCACTTCGCCGTAGGTATCACCTTCTTTTACGATCTCGCCTGTATCGCAACGAAAGCCCGCTGCGTAGGCCGTGACGTGAAACGCAATGAGTGCAATAGCAATAAAAAGTTTATTCATCTTGGACCACCTGTGTTTTTTACTTCTAAAAAAAGCATAGGTCTTGTGAGGAAGTGCCATTTTTAAAATCGATAACGACAAGGTGTTTGACAGCATTTATCTATAAGAGTTCAGCGCCTATCCATCGGGGCTGAACGCTTCTAGTTGGATGCTTAGGTGAAAAGTGAGTCTACCCTTTTGCTTTTTCAGCCAATGGCTCTTTATACCGTCAACTAAGCCGTGTCCTTTTCGTTAGCCAGCAAGGTGTAAAAGCAAGGCAGTACGAGTAAGCAAATCACAGTGGTGAACAAAATACCAAAACCAAGGGAAACCGCCATAGGCACGATAAACTGTGTCTGTCGAGACGTATCAAAGACCATCGGCGCCAAGCCGCCAAAGGTGGTGATTGTCGTTAGAAGAATCGGTCGGAATCGGCGCATTCCCGCTTTTAGTGAGGCTTCAGCCGCCGATAACTTTTGTTCCAAACGAACCTTATTTGCGTGGTCGATCAGGATCAAGCTGTCATTCACCACCACTCCGGCTAAGGCAATGATCCCCATTATGCTCATCACACTTAATGAATAACCCAATACAATATGGCCCAAAATAGCGCCACCTGCGCCAAACGGTATTACCGCCATGATAAGCAAAGGCTGCAGGTAACTTTTAAACGGTATCGCCAACAGGATATACATTATAATGAGGGCAAAAATCGTATTGACCGTCAGCGAATTCATAGACTTTTTGGTCTCGGCTTGCTGACCCCAAAAGCCAAACTCTAAACCAGGGAATCGAGCTTGGATTTCCAAAAAAACCTCATTTTCAATATGCGCAAGTAATGCTGGAAGCTCTCTGCGATTATCGACATCGGCTTCAATATAAACAATACGTTGGCCATCTCGACGAGAAATAACGGCTGGCGAGAAGCTTTTTTGTAGCGTCGCAACTTCGCTTAATGGAACAAAGGAGCCTTCGGGAGTCTGGATAATTATGCGTTCGATATCAGACTGGCGCTGGCGTTCTGACTTTGGCAGTCGAACAAGAACCGTGACTTCACTTTCTTCTCGTTGTTGTCGGAGCACTTGGCTACCATAGAGCGCTGAACGCATTTGATTCGCTACATCACCTGCCTGCAGACCCAGACTTCGGCCCCGCTGATTTAGCTCTACATTCCACTGAGGTTTGCCCGTACTAAAATCATTGACAATATCTTTAAGTCCATCAATTTGTGAAAGCAAATCTACGACCACTTGGCTGGCTTCATCCAGTTGCTCTGAATTAACTCCTCCTAGCTCAATAGTGATTGCAGGCCAACTCGACGGACCGCCACCTCGTTCTGAATCAAATGAGAGGCCTTTGATGTTTGGTATGACACCGATTTCTTCACGCCACAAATCAACTAACTCAGAAGGCTTCAACGCTCGCTCTTGCGCGCTAACGAGTTTGCCTTCCACTTCGACAGTGGCATCGTTAATAACACTTTCAACACTAACAATCAGTGTTTCGTTTTTGGCTTCTAAAGGCGCTAGCACTTCTTCGAGCGCCTGCTCTAACTGAGCTCTTACGTCGCGCAGCTGCTCTATCGATGGATTGGTGGGCAGCTCTGCTGTTGCCACAACAAACTCACCCTCAACTTCAGGAAACAAGCTAAACCCCATCCGGCCACTTGCCGCCCAAGCCAGTAAGCTAAGCAAGGTAAAAAAGGCCAATGCAACCGTGATCGAGGGAGCTTTTAAACAAAGCCTTAGGACGGGTTGGTATATATGCTCGATAAAGTGCGCTAAGCCTTGGCTGATTCGAAGCTGATACCTTTTCCACCCCGATGGCTGCTCAGCGGCATCAGGTTCTTTTAGATGCGCTAAATGCGAGGGTAAGATCAACAACGACTCGACCCAAGAAATAATAAAACAGCTAATAACGACCAAGGGAATGATGGTAAACATTTTACCAATAACCCCAGGAATGACGATCAAAGGAAGAAAAGCCACAATATTAGTCAAAATTGCAAAGCTTAGCGGCGTTGCCACTTGCTTGGCTCCTTCTATCGCCGCCTCAGGAAATGATAAGCCTTTTTGCATATGCTCAAAAATATTTTCGCCTGCAATAATGGCATCATCAACAACAATACCCAGCGCAATAATAAATGCGAACATTGAAATCATGTTGATGGACACGTCCAGCGCGTAAAGGATAAGTAATGAGCCTAAAAAGGCCGTAGGAATGCCCATAGTGACCCAAAAAGCTAGACGGTATTCAAGAAAAACCGTCAGAAGCAGCAGGACTAAAAATAGCCCAATACCCGCATTTTTAAGCAGCAGCCCTACCCTGTCATTGTAGGTTTGGCCATCGTCATCAGTAATGACTAATTCAACGTCAGCAGGCAGAGCTGCTCTAATTTTGTCCAGCTCGCGTCGTGTTGCTTCTGCGACAGTAAACGGGGTTTGATCTTGAGTTCGGTAAACAGCAAACTTCATGGAAACGCCGCCGTTATAGGTGACCTCGTAATTACTTTCCTTAAACCCATCACTGATCGTTGCGATATCCTCCAAATAAACTAAAACGCCTGAAGCATCACTTTTTATTGGAATATGTTTGAACTCATCAGCCCAGTATAAGCGATTATCCAATGTAACTAAGATCTCTCCGGCTTCTGTTTTGACCGATCCTGCACTTTGCTCAATACTGTTATCACGAATGATAGAAGCAACTTCGTCAAGGCTTAGCCCGAAACGCTGCAATTGTTGCTGCGAAATTTCAATATGGATTTCTTCTTCAGGCGCCCATTTTATTTCGACTTTGGATAATTCGGGCGCTTGCAACAAAGACAGTCGTATCTGCTCTGCCAGTTTTTTTAGCTCAAAACGGCTTACTGATCCAAACAATGCCAGTTTAACCACTTCCAGCGTCTGTGATCCCAACCTCACCACTGGACGCTCAATACCCACAGGAAAAGACGTTATATTATTTATCGCTTGCTGAACTTCCTGATAGGCAAGCTCTCGGTTGGTATCAAGCTCAAGCTCTACAAAGACATTAGCCGATCCTTGAAAGGCATCTGCCGAGACTTTGGAGAAACCGTCCAAGGCACTAAGCTCATTCTCAATGGGCAATATAACGCCTTGCTCCAACTCTTGTGGCGCCGCACCTGGGTAGCTCACATTGATGCTAATTACGTCAAATTCAGTGCTTGGTATGAACTCTTTACGCATCACCGTTAACACCAATAACCCGCCAATAATCAAAAACACCATGAGCAAATTAGGTGCTACACCATGCTTTACCATCCAAGCAATGATGCCTCGTTGCTGACTCATTGTGATGCTTTCCAAACAGAAACGGCCATTTTCTCAGTTGGGAACTCAAGTTTTGTTATCAATAATTGATCGCCCGGCTCAAACTCTGAACGAATCCACGCTTGATCACTCCCTAAATAAATCACCTCAACAGTACGCTTAAACAGCTGATCACTATTGACGACCCAGACATAACGGTCATCGATCAATAAATCACGGGGAACCTGATAGGCCTCGCTAAACACCTCACCATATAAATTAACATCGACATAATCATTGACGAAAACCACCGGCCCCTTCGACTCATCGAGTGGCGATTTGATTTGCAAGATCAACTTCACTTGACGGTCGCCGCTATCAACATCCGGTAAAATATTAAGAATCGTTGCGGCTCGATGGCGCCCTAAGGGATCAACAATTTGAGCGGGTTGGTCTCGGTCGATCACCGCATAAAAATCGCGAGGGATTTTCACCTCCAGCCAAAACTCATCCGTGGCCACCGCGCTGAATAAAGGCCCACTCATTGAGGCTTGAGCGCCCAAGGCGGTGGAGCGACTCATCAACATGCCATCAAAAGGGAGTCGAACCTCTGTCCTTTTAAGGTTTTGCTTCGCTATTGCCAATGCTGATTTTGCATCAGCAACTACCGCTTTGGCCGCAAGCAGTTGTGGCTCGCGCAAAACCAGCGCTTTATCTTCATCGCTGTATTCAATCTGCGACAGTTCATATTCCTCAAGAGCCAACTCAGCTCGTCCTTGCTCAATCGCCAAGCTCGATTCCGCTTGAATCAAACCAGATTGGAGTTGATCTAAGCGATTCTGATAATCGACGGGGTCAATTTTAGCTAAAAGAGTATGGCGCTTTAAGGTTGCACCAGGAATAGCTGCAGAATTTAACCACGAAATCTGACCTTCAACTTGAGCCAAGATTTCCAGTTGCTGTGCCGCAAGCACAGTTCCACCTACTTGTATTTTCGGTCTTTGATTACCTAAGTCAATCGCTGTTACTTGAACGACAGGGGGCATTTCAGGTAGCGGAGCTTTTCGTTGTGGTTTAGGTGCAGATTGTAAAATCATCATAAAAGCAATGAACGCTAAAACCAAAATGAGCGTGGCCAATAGCCCGCGCTTCCAGCGTTTATTGAGTAATTTCATCATGGGCGGTAAGTTCCTGATTGGGTTGATTCAGATAGCCGTGACTTACTGAAGTCAATAATTGAATTTGCGATTGTAATAACTCCCATTGAGCATTGAGGCGCTGCTGCTCTAGTGAGAGCACTTCTTGTTGAGCATTGAGAAAAGCCAAAAAGTCCAACTGACCCCGTTTAAAATAGCTGTTAGACAGTTTAAGAGCGGTTTTCGCTAATGCTAATTGCTGCTCAATATTGTCTACACTAGCCGAGTAACGTTCCATCAACACAATATTCTGCTGAACCTCTGCCGCCGCTTCAAGTAATGTTTGCTGAAAATTAGCCAGTGCTTCTGACGTAACCGCCTGTTGTCGTACTTGCTCAGAAGCTCTCTGCCCGCCATCAATGATGGGCAATAAAATAGATGACATTAGCGAGCCGATCCAATCATCAAATAACTGATCCAGTTTATTCGCATCACTACCATAACTGGCTGAAAGTGTTAATCGCGGATAACGATTTGAAAGAGCCGCTGCTAATCCTGCATTTGCGGCTTGAAGGGTGTAGAAAGCCTGCTGAATATCAGGCCTAGCCTTTAAGGCGGACAAAGAAACCTGTTGTAACGACTCAACCGGCTGAATGGCTGTAGCAATCCGAGCTTTACTCGAGTTCAATGGCGCATGACTGATTTGCGCGATACCACCCGTCCACAAGGCTAATTGTTGTCGATAGAGATCAAGCTGCGACTGCGCGATCAGCATTTGGTTTTTGAGTGACTCCTGAAGTTGCTGTTGTTGAAGTACATCTGATAATTGCGCTTGCCCTTTGGCTTGGCGTCGTTTGATGGCGTTAAGTGCAATATCCAGTCGCTGAAACTGAGCTTCCAGCAGTTGCAGATTCTCCGTTTCATTCTGGATGCCAAACCAAGCAATTGCAACCTGTGAAGCTACCGTGTTCGCTAAGGTTCTATATGCCGCCTTACTCGCGTCGAGATTAAATTGCGCCTGAGAATCCAATGCGGCTATGCTGCCCCATAAATCGACCTCATAGCTTGCCGTTAGACCCGCATCCCATTGATTTACCGCTTGATCTGACTGCGTTAGCCAAGATCGACTCAAACTTATATCAGCCGTCAACTCAGGCATTTCACTCGCGGTTTGTTGCTGGAGCATGGCTAAGCTTTGCTCAACTCTTGCGGCAGCGGCTTTCAGAGAATAATTTTGCGTTAGCGCAAGATCAATTGAATGATTCAATTCAGCGTCAGCAAACTCCTGCCACCAAATCACTGGCCACTGCTGCTCTCTATCATCAAGAAAAACCAAATCCAATTCCAAAAAGTCGGCTTGTTCGTCTATGCTCGTTTGATACTTGTCATGTTGATCAAACTGCACACAACCCCATAAAAAGCTAAGCAAGAGCGCAATAACGGATCCGCGAAACAAAGGATAGGACACAACGGTCATGTTTATATTCAAATGACGAGCTACACCGTCTTGTATAGTGAAAAAGATCTGCTCGTTAGCTATGCAATGCTTCACATGGGCGGTCTTATTCTGTTTCCCTAGTTTGCTTTTCATGCCCATGAAGAAAAATTTATTCGATATTATTGTACACGATAATCGTTATCACTAAAACAATGTCCTAGCGTTGAGAACAGTGGTTAATTATGATACGAGATTAAAATTGTTTATGTAAACCTTAACGCTGTATGCATCACGTCATTCAAAGCAACCACACGGACAGTTTGTTTTCGCTTTTTGCCGAGCTTATGCGCCTTCAGCCGTTCCAACAGAACCCGCTGAAGCCTTTATCAATTATTGTGCCCAACAAAGGCATGGAGCAATGGCTAAAGCAAGCGCTCGCCAAGGAGTTTGGCATTGCGGCGAATGTGCAGTGCCTGCTGCCCTCACGCTGGCTATGGCAAAGTTATCGCATGCTTTTAGGCGCTATCGATGAGCAACTACCCATCGAGAAACCAACCTTGCGCTGGCAGTTATTCAACGCGTTTAGGCAGGATGGTTTTTTAGACGATATTGATCTGCCCTACCCGCTGGATAATGCCTTAAAAGCATTTCAGCTTGCCGATACCTTAGGTGATTTATTTGACCAATATTTAATGTATCGCGAGCCCATGATCGCAGGCTGGGAAGCTGGCCAAGACAATGCGCATTACCCTTGGCAGTCGCAACTATGGCGAAAGCTCATCCAAAGTCTTGATGCCGACGGGCCATTGCATCAGGGACAAGCGCATCGCCAGTTTTTGGCAGCGCTTAAGTCAGGTCAGCAATTACCTGAAGCAAGCCTACTATTTTTTGGCTTTGCCAGTTATGAGCCCATCATTATTGACGCGATTGAGGCGCTGGCCGCCAACCATGAGGTGTATTCCTTTATTCCAATGCCCTGCCGAGAATATTGGGCTGACCAAAGCCGAGCTCAACTCGAGGAGCTAGCCCATCCGTTATTAGCCTCATGGGGTGCGATGGGGCGTGATTTTTCACGTTATCTGATTGAGCAAGAAGCGCTCGACACCACGATTCGAGCGTTTGATGACTACCCAGCAAGCACGCTACTAGGCCAATTGCAGCAAAGCGTTTTTGAGGCCAATGCTGAAACTCAAATAGACTATCAGCCTCAAGACTTTTCGCTCACCTTCCATCGCTGTTATAGCCCACTGCGCGAGATCGAAGTTTTGCATGATCAAATCTTGCATGCCCTAGAGTCCGACCCAAGCCTTGAGCCGTCAGATATTACTGTGATGGCCACTGATCTAGAGCTATACCAGCCCTATATCGACTCGGTATTTCAGCACCAAACTGAGGTGCATATTCCGTTTTCCATCAGCACCTCAAAGCGCTTTAGTGATGAGCCTGAAGTGAGGCTCTTGATGCAGTTGATTGATTTACCCAAGCTGAATGCCGATTACCCAACACTCATGGAATGGCTAGATAATGACAGTTTCCGCCAAGCGTTTGAGATCAGCGAAGAGGAAGTGGACGCCATCAGCCAGTGGATTGAGCTGGCCAATATTCGCTGGGGCTTGAATAAAGAGCATCAAGCCGAGCTTGGCGTAGACATTAATCAAAACAGCTGGGCCTTTGGTTTGGAGCGCTTATTAACCGGTTATTTTATGGCCGAAAACCAGTTTAGCGAGCCGCTTTACCAAGGCAGTTTAGCGGTACCGATGGATAATTATGATGGCATTGCCGTGACCATCGAAAAACTGACACTTTTACTCGACAAGCTCTCAAAGTGGCGCCAAAGCCTGCGAAAAACTCAAACGTTAGTGCAGTGGCATCAGCTATTACAAGACATGCTTAATGAAGCATTTTGCGAAACCGAAGCAAATCGTTATACGCTAATCAACCTGCGTAAACAGCTGGATCAACTACTGGTTTCATCTGCTATTTTTAAAGAGGAGCAGCAACTTGAGCCTGAGGTTTTGCGCTATGAACTGCAACGCCTGCTGAGCCAGACCCAGCGCAATGCGCAGTTTTTACGTGGTGGCGTTAATTTCACCAGCTTACAGCCTTTGCGCAGCCTGCCCTTTAAAGCGATTTTTATTCTCGGCCTGAGCCAAAACGACTACCCAAGACAAGATCAGCGCATCAGTATGGATTTGATGCAGTTTGATCACCAGCTCGGCGACCGATCGCCCAGTCTGGAAGACAAATACCTGCTACTTGAGGCATTGATGTCGGCAGAACAACGTCTCGGTATTTTCTGGCAAGGCTGGAAACTCACCAATAATGCGGACCTATTCCCCAGCCCCTTGGTTTTGGAGCTGCAAGATGTCATCAAACGGTTTGCAGGCGTTGATGCATTGAACGCGATAAGCCATGAGCATAGCTTGCATAGTTTTGACGACGTTGCCTACGAGCCGCAAGACAAGCAGCCACTACTAAGAAGCTATCGCCCGCTTGTCAGCAAAAGCTCAAACAGCATTTGGGAAAAGGTGGACGATCAAGCGCCGATAAACTCAACTGCGACAAGCGACCCGGCAGATCAAAGCATCCCAGCGCCATACCAAAACATCGAGCTCACCGAGCTTATCGCATTTTTCTCATCGCCGATGCGCCACCTGCTGAAACGTTTAGGCGTGGATTTTTATGAGCAAAAAATAGCTGACCCTCATGAGCCGTTTGCCCTTGATAAACCCAGCGATAGGCGATTACGAGCGGAGCTTTTAGATGAGGCATTAAATTCGACGTCAAGCTCATCTGCAGCGACCAGTCTTGCCCTGCATAAGCAAAAAGCCTCTGGCGCCTACCCCGTTCGCTTGGAAAGCATTTTTCATGGACAAGAAGAGCTCAGCATCTTGAGCGATATGATCCGCGAGCACCGCGTAAATGCGACAACGGAGTCTTATGAGGCGCATTTCGAAGCGCTGAACCTGAGCGTTGAAGGCCAAATCGAGCTTTTTGATGGCGAGCTATTCGCGGCGATCGCTCAAAGCTGTAAAAGTAACGATATTTGGATCAACCAGTCTCGGCTCATGGTCGAGCTTCGCTTGAAATGGCTTCTAGCCAATTATCGTCGCCCTACCACGGCTAAGTTACTGTCTTTTGAGGCGAGTCGAACGAAAACCGCGTTCAGCTTCACCGTGTTTGAAGGCATCGACTCCGCGCAAGCGCTAAGTGAGTTTAGCCAGCTCATACAGCTTTATCTGGATAGTTTTGAGCGCCAAATCGCGTTTGATAATTACTGCAGCAACCGTGGATGCAGCAAACTCAAAGAATGGCCAGAGACGATCGACAGCGCATTCATCGAGCAGTTTAAAAAAGCCGCTAATATGAAAAGAACACCCTTTATCGAAGAACGGCAGCTCTTTCCCGAGGGTCTTGTGAATTCGCCTGATTTTGTTAGGGATTCGCTGAGCTTTTGGGGTCGGTTTATGCTACTGGCGCAAACGGTCGACGCTTAGCCGCCACCAATGAGGATAGTCATCGCGGTAATGGCGAGTTTCAAGGCCTTCTTGAGCAAATCGAAGGCGAATTGAGCCTGTTCTTCCTGTTTGCCAATGCTCAATGCCTCTCTTTTCAAAGCGCTCAACCACTGGCTTTGCGGGATGACCGTAAGGGTTAAAAAGATTAGCCGAGCTGATCGCCAACTGCGGTTGCATCCAGTCGATAAAGGCCTGACTCGAAGAAGTTTTACTGCCATGATGAGCGACAAATAGCACATCCACTGGAGCCAGCTCGTAAAAATGCGTGATCAACTGCTGCTCTTGGTTTTTATGAATATCACCGGGTAATAACACTGAGCCATAAGCCGAGCGCAGTAATAAAACGCAGGATTCATTGTTCAGCTTATCATCAGCCAAAGGTGCTGATAGCCAAATAAAATCGACCCCGTCCCAATGAAAGTTCGCTGACTGATCACAGGCTGTCACTGGTATGCCAACCGTTTCACTGCTTTGCTCGTCAACAGTTTGGCCCTCTGTTTGGCCGCCTATTTTGGCGTCTTTAATACCTAAGTCTTCCTCAGCTAAGGTGCTACCAGAATACAGAGTATTTACTTGAATTTGCTGTAAAAACAGTGGCAAATCACCCAAGTGGTCGTTGTCTCGATGACTAATGACCAGCGCATCAATAGGGTTAAGTCGGCGGCCTTGCAAATACGGCAAAACCATTCGCTCAGTGGCACTGCTGCTGCCCCATTTCTCACCCAAATCGTAGACCAGCTGATGGTTTTGCGTTTCAATTACTGCGGCAAAGCCTTTACCAATATCAAGCGCTGTAACCTCAAACTCCGCCATTTTAAGTGTTGAGTTATAGGGAAATAGCAATACCCCAAGCGCCAGAGCCAAGCAAAGAGCGCGTACTGGCCATGAGCGAATCAGCCAAGCAAGAAATAAGCAAAACATCAGCGCAAGACTGGTCGAAAAATCAATCGAAAAGCTCATACTCAGCCCAAGGTCGGATAATCCATTTAAAAGCGACATCAAAACTTGCATCAGCCATTCCAGCAGCGACAATATCGCGTCAAAACCACGTTGCCAAGAAACTAGCGCCAACAATACCAAGATAAATAATAGCGGCATTATGATAATCGCCACCCAAGGGATCGCGATGCTATTGGCGAAAAACGCGGTGCTGGGCAATACCCCAAAGAACAGCAGCGTCAAGGGCAATAAACCCACCGACAAAACCAGCTGTAGTATGAAAGCGGCTCTTAGGCCGCGAAGCACGCGCTGCCAAGCGGTCACTTGGTCAAAGCATACGTCATTTGGGTATCGACGACGATGCGTGACCACCAGCAAAATAAGTCCCACAGCAGAAAAAGAAAGCCAAAACCCTAAACTCAGCAGTACCAGTGGATTAATCGCCACAATCAAGCAAGCAATACTTAATAAGATCGTGCTCGGCTGAAGGTTCCAGCCCATAGCCAGCACTACATAGGCCACCATTAGCATCAGCAAAGCACGTTGCACCGGCACCTGCCAGCCCGTTAAAGCCGCATAAACCGTGCATACAGCGAAGGCGGCTAATAACTGCCAGCGCAATTGCGCCAAAGGCACAATAAACCAGCCTAGCCCTTTAACCAAAAGCACCATCAATAGCGCTAAAAAACCGATATGCATACCCGAAATCGCCATTAAATGCGATGTGCCTGTATCACGAAAAACCTGCCACTGCCGATCAGTTAAAAACTGTCGATCTGCGCTAAGCAGCGCATATAAGATGGCTCGCACAGGCTGTTGCTCAGTTTCTTGATGCTCAGCAAGGCGGTTTAAATCCAGAGTTTGCTGCCAGTAATTACGCCAGGTTTGGCTGAGTGTTTTGTCAGCGGGCTTAAGGCGCTTGAGTACACCCTCGGGTTTGGGCTTTTTGGACAGTGATGCCAAGGCATCGATGTCCTTGGTGATTAACCAGCGCTCATAATCAAAGCTATGCCATGAAAGCGAGCCCACTGGCGCTTTGACTTTAAGTGGCATCCGCCAAGTTTCCCCGACCTGAAAGTTTGCCTCATGGCCTGTCGTGATGCGAATATGACTGAGCGCGGGTTCTGGCCTGTCATCATTCACGAACTCGGGCATATGCTGATGGTCAGCTTCTACGGGCTGAACTGCCAGCACCTTGGCGTACAGCACGCGATAAAATGGTTTGCGCTCAATATCGGTAATTTTAACTTCTGCAATTAGGGTTTGTTTCTGCGAGGAAAAAGCTAAGCGCTCATCAAGACTTCGCTCGGCAGACAGCCAACAGAGCCCCGCTGCTAGAGCCGCTGCTGCCAGTGATAAACTCAATGAAACCTGCCCAGCTATTGGATATTCGCGACTTGGCAAAGCCGTCATGATGGCCAATAAAGATAAAACCGCCATGCTGACTTGCATCTGGACGCTTTCGGTGCAAATGAATTGCATAAAAATTGCGCTGATCAGAAAAAAAACGCAAAGACTTCTTAACATTTTCCCTTGTAGTTGATGTCCCTACCCGCATAATAGGCAGATTGACTAGAGACATCCAGCGTTTATATGGCGAAAAAATTTTTCAAAAAATACAGTCCCAGCCCGGAGAAGCTTGAGCGCATCCCAGGGTTAGGCTTTGTTGGAAATTGGTTTAAGCGTCATCCCTATTTGCTCATGTTTAATCGTCGCAGTGTCTCTAAAGGAGCCTTTTGGGGCATTTTCAGCGCCATGATTCCACTGCTGATGCAGCCGCTTTACTGCGTGATTTTCTGTGTTGTGTTTCGCGCTAATTTGCTCGTCGCGATGTTATTTGTTCTGATCACCAACCCATTAACCTCGGTTCCGATTTTCTTCTTCTGTTATAAGCTGGGCGCTTGGATGCTCGGCATGCCCGTGGTGAGTTTAAGCGAAAGCTTAGGCAGCTCTTGGAGCGAGTGGTTAAGCTGGGTTTTCACCAATTATAAACCCCTGTTTTTAGGCTCTATGACCGTTGGCTTTATCGCCTCAGGCGTGGCTTATTTGGTGGTAAATTATCTTTGGCGCCGCAATGTCCGTTTGGAATGGTATCTACGCCGACGCCGCAGAGAGCGCCGCGCATTAAAGGCAAATAAGGGCGAACTAGACTAATCGCCCATCTTTTAGCTCAATGACTTTGGGCAGTTGTTTGGCAAACTGAAGGTCATGCGTAACGACGACAAAAGCCGTGCTTAATTCTTGGTTTAATTCCGTCATTAATTGTTGAATCTGACTTGCCGACTGGCTGTCTAAATTACCTGTAGGTTCATCCGCGAACACTACCGCTGGCTCATTGACCAAAGCTCGAGCAATCGCAACGCGCTGACGCTCGCCGCCTGATAATTCAGCGGGTCGATGCGATAATCGATGCGATAAACCCACACGAGAAAGCATGGAGCTTGCCGCCTCTTGAGCTTGAGCCGCTTTGCCTCCAATCAATAAAGGCATCATCACATTTTCCATGGCCGTAAATTCTGGCAACAGATGGTGGAACTGATAGACAAACCCCATCTTCGTATTGCGTAGCTTCGTGCGCTGAGCTTCGGATAACAGGCTTAATGATTGACCAAAACAGTGAACCGAGCCTGAGCTTGGCAAATCAAGCCCAGCAATAACATTCAGCAAAGAGCTTTTACCACTTCCCGATGCGCCAACAATACCCAGCATATCTCCCTCATGCACTTGCAAACTGACTTCATGCAAAACAGGGACAACCAGTTTTTCAAGAGCGAACTGCTTGCTCACTTGTTGAATATCCAGAATCAACTTACTCATAACGCAAGGCCTCCGCTGGTTGAATTTTTGAGGCAATATAGGAAGGATAAATCGTCGCTATAAGGCTAATAACGAGTGCAATACCAGCAACAACGATCACATCATGCCAACGCAGCTCAGACGGGAGGAAATTAACAAAATAGGCGTTAAATAAATGACTGCGCGTCAAGGACTCATACCACGCCACAATATCGCTGATATAAGTGGCTAATAACACGCCCAAAATCACGCCTAACACTGTGCCGATAATGCCGATCAGCGCGCCTTGCAAAACAAAGACGCGAAGAATAAAGCCACGACTAGCACCCATTGTTCTAAAAATCGCAATATCTGAACGCTTATCTTTGACCAACATGATCAAGCTGGAAATAATATTAAACGAAGCAACAATCACGATTAAAAACAACAACAGCTGAATCATCGTTCGCTCCATTTGTACGGCATTAAATAATGTGCCATGCGTAAACGTCCAATCACGGCCATAAAACTGGCCTCGATAATCATCAACTAACCCTTGTACAACGCCACGAGCGGCAAATAACTCATCCACTTTAATGCGCACACCCTGAACCCCTTGCATACGCTTGAGTTTGGCCGCATCTTGCCAGTGGATAAACACAAAGTTGCTGTCTAGCTCAGACTTTGTCTCAAAGATCGCTGAGATCGTAAATCGCTTAAAACGAGGCACAACACCCGCTGGCGATACGGACGCTTCTGGCAAAACCAACGTAATTTTATCGCCAATTAACACACCCATACTGCGCGCTAAACCCATGCCAATTACGATATCAAAATCCCCTGGCTCTAGAGCTTGGCGTAAATCACCATAGCGCATAAATTGGCCAATAATCGACACCTGATTTTCATATTCAGGCTCAATGCCGGTTACCATCACTCCATTCACACGGCCGTCATGGGCAATCATCCCCTGCAACTGTGTAAACGGCGCTGCGGCTTCTACACCGGGCTTGGTGGCCACTTCCTCGACAACTGACGGCCAGTTTTGAATATTCGGCTCGCTGAGTAATACGCCATGCGGCACCATCCCTAAGATACGTGTTTTAAGCTCTCGCTCAAAGCCATTGAACACCGACAATACGGTAATCAATGTGGCGACGCCTAGCATGAGGCTGATAATCGAAACAACAGAGAAAAAAGATAAGAACCCCGAGCGACGGTTAGCTCGAAGGTAGCGAAGGGCGACGGCAAGAGAAAGCGGTTTAATCATGCTCGCGATTAAACCACAAACCCAGCCATCAAGCTAGCAACAGCCATCGACTTTCCAGATCAGTGTCGCTATCCGCCCAACAGGGCGAGACAAGCGAATGGATGCTCGATGTGAAAAGAGTCGCGGCTCGGCATAGGTGCACACGCCGCTTTGAAACACGGCATGAACGCCATTTAAATTGAGCACATGCTCAGCCATTTGAGGAAGATCAAACAAGAAATGATCACCCTGCTCGCCTCGTCTTGTCCATGCAAAGCTAGCTTCCACCCACTGAGGGTACTTCGCTTCAAAGGCTTGGCGCACGGTGTCATCCACTTCATAATGCTCGGCGGAAATCGCAGGACCAATCCAAGCAATTAACTGCTCTTTTGCAGCCTCAAACCGAGCCAACGTTTGCTCTATAACGCCTTGTTGCAAGCCTCGCCAGCCGGCATGAACCGCAGCAACTTGGCGGCCTAGCTTATCTGTGATCAAAATTGGCAGGCAATCTGCGGTCATAACAACACAGGCAGACCCTCGCTGATCCGTGATACAGGCATCTGCGGCTATCGCTGCTTGGCCACTTTTGGCATGGTTTGCTTGCGCTGTTGTTGCTTTTTGCCAGTTCGTGACAGCTTGTCCATGAACCTGATCTAACCAAGCGATCGGTTTTTGCAAGCCCAAACCCTTAGCCAAAACAGCGCGACGATGCTCTACATCTGAAAGCTCATCTTGAACATGCGTGGCGAGGTTAAACGGGTTTGGATCGTCCGTTTGAAGAGACTCTATACTGGTGGTCACCGCTCGCACCGACATGGGCGCTGACCAGGTCGGAAAAATCCAGCTTTTCGGTAATTGATTAGTTCTCACCCGGGTCCTCATCAAAGCGCTGAATGATCAGCTGCATATCTTCAGGCAACGGCGCTTCAAAGGAGCAAAACTCCTGCGTTTCAGGATGCACAAATCCTAAGGCAAAAGCATGTAAGGCTTGGCGCTTAAACTGCTGAAGCGCGCTGCGAAGTTCTGGCGTTGCTCCTTTGGGAAAATAAGGCTTGCCATACACACTGTCGCCTACCAGCGGATAGCCTTGATAAGCCATATGAACACGGATCTGGTGAGTTCGGCCCGTTTCGAGCTGAGCTTTGATCCAAGTAAAATGCTGGTAGCGTTTTTCGATTGAAATATGCGTAACCGCTGGCTTACCTTCGTCAACAATCGCCATTTTCACACGCTGGGTGGGGTGACGCGCAATTGGCGCATCAATAGTAAAGTCTAGTTTAATGCCACCAACAGCAAGCGCCTGATATTCACGGAATACGGTTTTTTCCTGCAATTGTTCTACCAAGCTTTTATGCGCCTTTAAGGACTTGGCCACCATGAGTAGGCCCGAGGTTTCTTTATCAATTCGGTGTACCACTCCGGCACGTGGTAGCGCCGAAATCTCAGGTGCGTGATGCAAAAGCCCGTTGATTAATGTAGCTGTTGAGTTGCCCGCACCAGGGTGAACAACCAAGCCCGCAGGCTTATTAACCACAATAACGTGGTCATCCTCATAGACAATATCCAGCTCCATTGGCTCGGGTAACCAGCGATCATCCGCCTCAAGCACTGCGCTCAGGGTGAGTGTTTGCCCTGGCTCCACCTTGATCTTTGGTTTTTCTTTTTTACCATCAAGCAATAATTTACCTTCCTTAATCCAGCCCTGCAAAGCGCCACGGGAATAGCTATCGAATAATTGCGCAGCCGCGACATCTAAGCGCTCACCGATCATATTGTCTGGCACAACGGCCATTAGCTCAATTTCTTCAAATACAGGTTCTGACATAGTTTCCCATCAAGTTCTTAAATGAATTCCAGCGCCTAGCTTTGCTCAAGCCTCAGAGTTGGGTAAGATAGCGAGACATTATACATCGAGATAGTTTTATGCGTCGCCTTCTGTTTATCTGCCTACCTATTTTTGTTTTGACCAGTCTTGTGGCAGGTTGTTCAAGCACTCAAAAAACCTCACAACTTGAGGGCACCGAAGGGCAATTAGTTGAAAGCGCTGTTGAGCTGGTTGAAGACGGTTATTTTCTCGAAGCCATTGAAGAATTAGAAGCCATTGAAGTGCGCTTTCCATTCGGTCAGTACAACGAAATTGTCAAACTGAACTTGATTTACGCTGGCGTGCGCACCGAACAATACCCATTGGCCATCAACAAAGCGAACACCTTTGTTAAGCAGTTTCGTCAAAGCCCGAACTTGGACTACGTGCTCTACCTTCGCGGCGTCGCACTTTATTATCAGGACTACAGCGTTTCGCGCCGTTACCTGACGCGCAATGATGATGATCAAGACCTCTCCTCATTCAAACTCGCCTACCGTGACTTTTCTAGCTTAACCAGCATGTATCCTGAGAGCGACTATATTCCAGATGCCAAGGCTCGAATGGTCGATATTCGCAATGCACTTGCTAAGCGAGAGCAAAACACAGCCAGTTTTTACCTTAAGCGCGGTGGTTATGTCGCTGCGATTGAGCAAGCAGGCAAAGTGCTTAATGAATACCCGAACTCCCCTGCCATTGCTGAGGCTTTAGCCGTGAAAGTAAAAGCCTACGAAATGCTTGGCATGACGTCGTTACAAGAAGAATATTACGCGTTATTGACGACTAACTTCCCGAACTATCAAAACCTTGATAGCGAAAACAAAACCGTGGATCTCGACACACCTCAAGAGCATGTAGATTGGTTGTCCTTAGTCACCTTCGGACTACTCTAGCAATTCATAAAGGACAATTAGTGTGATCGTCGCTACAAAAAAGTTAGGTTAATGCTTGATTGACTGCCACTCACCTGGCGCCAAATTAGCAAGCTTCCATGGGCCGATTTGAACACGAACAAGGCGCAATGTAGGAAAACCAACGGCGGCCGTCATGCGACGAACTTGACGGTTTTTCCCCTCGCGAATAATGACCTCAACCCAACTGGTCGGAATATGTTTTCTAAAACGCACCAGCGGGTTTCTTGGCCATAGCATGGGCTCATCTATGCGCTTGGCCTTAGCGGGCTTCGTCACCCCGTCTTTTAGCTCAACGCCCTGACGTAATACCTCAAGAGCTTGCTCGGTCACCTCACCATCCACCTGCACCCAATAAGTTTTAGGCATTTTCTTCTTCGGGTTCGCAATTTTCTGATTCAGCTGACCATCATCGGTAAGTAGCAATAAGCCCTCACTGTCTTTATCTAAGCGGCCTGCTGCATAAACATTGGGCACATCAATATAATCTTTCAACGTCTGACGACCGTCAGCGTCGGTAAACTGAGTTAACACGCCAAACGGCTTATTAAAAGCAATCAACATACCATCGACTTCTAACTGTGGATTATTTAGCGTGAATTATTCAATACTTTGAGTAAATCGACAACGAGGAAAAGCACTACAACCCCAAAACAATTGGCCTTTACGTGCCCCAGTTTTTACTTGTCTTTGAATTAATGTTTGCTGACAGCGTGGACAAATGTCGGTCTGACGATGTCGCTTATTAAGAGCCTCAACATGCTCTTCTCGCGTTGTACGATTTCGAGCTTGCAACTGCTCAACTTTGCTTGCCAGCAGTGCTGTTTCAACCTGAGAAAAAACGGGGTCTGTAAACGTCTCAATATAGCGACTTAAGCCCAGCTTAATCACATTTTTTGGCATTTCTGTTTTAAACTTGCACTCACCAAAAAAGACCATAACAGGATGAATATTCGCTTCATCTAAGGATAATTTTGCAGCCAGTGCTTTTTTTTGACGAAATGTCTGGCGCAGCGGGTTTTGAAATGAATATTTTTTTCGATAAAGCACTTGCGTCCACTTTGCCTGATTCTCAGATCCGTAAATCCACCCTTTCATGTGCTTTGTCTCAACGATAAATACGCCAAAGCGGGAAACCAGCAGATGATCAATTTGCGCTGTTTCATTGGATACGGGTATGTATAGATCATTAAATCGATGATAAACCGTCTCATCTAAGCCCAACCAAAGTCGAAAGCCCGTAACACGCTCACCCAGCCAACCCTTAATGAGGCTCATAGGTGTTAATATGCCTGAACACCAAATTTCAACAACATGCGTGGCAGCACATCATCCAAATTCTGGACATCTGAATCATTTAACTCGATCAGGTTAAACCCATATTTCGCATAGAGCTCCTGCTTTTTCTTTTTGCGCGCCAGATATTTAGGCTCATCTTCATACCCCCAGTACTCAATATAGACCTTTCCCGTAGGGATATAAAAATCACTGTAAACATCTTCTTCGATAGGTAGCTTTCTCTCGTAGGCATGCACAATTTCAGCCATATAAAGCCAATTATCAATCAGCATTTCTGCCTTAGAACGAACCATATGTCCATCTGCACTTCGATGTTTCGCCTCGAATTTTTCACGAAACTCCATACTTGGATCACTTGTCGGCTCGGGTGGCCTTTCTTCAGTTTCAGCACCTTTAACTTGGTTAACCGTGTTGATCAAAACCTTGGAAGATAAAATCGACTCAGGCCAGCGCACATAAGGAACACCTGATTGATAATTCTCAGCTTGAATACCGCCCTGCTTTTCACCTTGTGCGGTTAAAACCCAACCTTTGAGCCCTTTTTTTACCCAGCCGATTTCTGACAAAATAAAGTTAATTTTAACCGCAGATAAGTCGAATGATTTGCCAATATTCGTGGAGGTTATAGACGCACTTGAAGAACTTTCGGGCTCAGGCTCTTTCGCGCTCAAACCAATGTCTATTGTTTCCGGCCAGACAATATAAGTCCCGAACTTGCTGGACTCCTTGTATTCGCCACCAGCCTGATTACCGAGATCGGCCAATACATGCTTACCATCTTCGGTATTTAAATAGCCTATTTCATTGAGCTTGATAAACACATCTCTGGAATTGAGTCCCCATTTTTTTGCCAGTGCTGATGTGGATATTTTTTTCATAGAAATCCCTCTTTTTCATTGCCATGATTTACATTTTATTTCCTATTAAAAAACAAAGCGCAGCCTAGCTCAAGTTTTATCTATCTCGGTAATAAGCACCCTGTGACGATTCGATTTTGGCTTTTAGTAAACGCATGCTAGTATTTTTATTCAGTATTTTAAATTGCATGTTTTTACGTGCTTAACATTCGCCAGATTAGCTTCAAAGCCATGCATGAAGAAATAAACTCAGTCTCTGGGCAACCTGAAAACGATACGCAAAAACACATAGCGCCGCAGACGCCTAAAAGCGAACAAGCGCCTGAACACCATCGCCTGCTGCCTCGCGCTTTGTGCTATTTGCTTGCCACATTAATCGCGCTTGTCAGCACCGTGCAGGGCGTTATCCTTTTGTGCTTAGTGTGGTGGTCGTGGAGTCCGGCTCATCAAACCATGTTTACCGTAAGCTATCAGCTCAAAGGGATATTTAATGAACAACCTGAAATCACCCATCAGTGGGTTGATGAGAGTGGGATAAGCGATCACTTTAAGCGGGCCGTGATCACTGCAGAAGATGCACGATTTATGGAGCATTTTGGTTTTGACTGGACAGGCATTCAGCAGGCTTTAAAGCGCAATGATCGACAAGGAAGAATCGTCGCTGGTGGCTCCACCCTAACTCAACAGCTCGCCAAAAACTTATTTTTAACGAACCATCGGTCCTACCTTCGCAAGGCACAAGAGGCCGTCATTGCGCTTTATATTGAAGCTCTGTGGAGCAAAAACCGCATTTTGGAAGTCTACATGAATTCTGTAGAGCTCGGTGAAGGTATATACGGCGTAGAAGCCGCGGCTCAGCATTACTTTCAGCACTCGGCAAAAACGCTAACGCAAAACGAAGCCATTCAGCTTGCCGCCATGCTGCCCAACCCGCGTCATTACCAAGTGCATTTTAATGGTCGAGGCCACCTAGCCCGACAACGGGCTATTCGACGGTATTTTCACCATACCGTTATTCCTGAATAAAGACGTTACTGGCCAATAATTTCGATCCAGTAACCATCAGGGTCTTTGATAAAGGCGATATTTTTCATAAAACCGTCTTCAGGACGTTTCTGATAAACCACGTTGTTATCATCAAACCATTAGATAGCTGCTTCAAAATCCGGAACACTGATGCATAAATGGCCAAACCCTTTTGGCTCCTCATTACCACTGTGATAGCCTGCCTCAGGATCATCTTCTGTTCCGTGATTATGGGTTAATTCTAAAATGCCTGAGCGATTTGCCAGCCACTGCTTGCGTTTTGCTTCATCTTCAGGAATCTGCTCACCCTTGTCGACAAACCCGAGAAAATATAAAGAGAACTGGTGCTCTTCAAAATCATCTTTGCGCAATAATTGCATACCAATAACTCGAGTATAAAAGTCCAGTGATGTCTCTGGCGCTTTGATACGGATCATGCTGTGATTAAAAATAAAGGGCATACGGAGTGAATTTACCGTATGCCCTTTCAGCCGAAAAAGAATTCACAACAAGGTGCGGCGCCTTTGTTGCTGATTTAAGCTTCCAAGACCCAGCGAACCGTTTCACCAGCGCGCAGTGGCACGATAACATCAGAGCCGAATGGGAATTCTTCTGGCACCTGCCACTCAGATTTAACCAAGGTGATGGTGTCAGTATTGCGTGCAAGGCCATAGAAATCCGCACCATGATGGCTAGCAAAGCCTTCAAGCTTATCCAAAGCACCTAAGTCTTCAAAAATTTCTGCGTAAAGCTCGATTGCGGCAAACGCGGTGAAACAACCTGCGCAACCACAGCTGCTCTCTTTTGCTCCTTTTGCGTGAGGTGCACTATCAGTGCCTAAGAAAAACTTATGACTTCCGCTCACCACGGCATCTTGCAGTGCCTGCTGGTGAATATTTCGCTTAAGAATTGGTAAACAATAAAAATGTGGCTTTATACCACCGACGAGCATGTGGTTTCGGTTATAGCTCAGGTGCTGAACGGTAATAGTTGCCGCAACATTATCGCCATGAGCCTCAACAAACTCTTTAGCTTGTTGAGTTGTAATGTGCTCAACGACCAGCTTTAAGTCGGGGTTTTTGCTAGTCACTGGCGCCAGAACTTCATCAAGGAAAACTTTTTCGCGATCAAAAATATCAACGTGATTGTCGGTCACCTCACCATGAACCAGCAGGCGGATATCATTGTCGATTAAGGCGCTGGCTATCTCATTCAGCTTGCCCAAGTCCGTAACGCCAGAATCAGAGTTCGTTGTCGCGCCTGCAGGATACAGCTTCACCGCGTGAATGTGTCCCGCCTGCGCCGCCTCTTGAATCATCTCGGGTGTGGTGTTATCGGTAAGATAAAGCACCATTAATGGATCAAACTGGCTGCTTTTAGGCGCTTGCTGCAAAATACGCTGGCGATAAGCCAAAGCCTGTTCGGCGTTCATCACCGGCGGTTGAAGGTTCGGCATAATGATCGCTCGGTGCATCACCCGCGCCGTTGCAGGAACAGTATATTGAAGTGTCTCGCCATCTCGAAGGTGAAGGTGCCAGTCATCAGGTTGTGTAATGGTTAATCGCTCAGTCATGCTTGTTTTCGCTTTATTAAAAAGTTAAGTAATTAGAAGTTAAATCATTAAAATTAAGATCAAATCAGCCCATCAGTGTAACGGATTCGTACCACGCTTTCGAGCTACCCCTATCATCAAAATATGCTCGAAAAAAACCAAAGAACTCAGTAAAAGCCCTCGGGAGCAAAGCTCAACGTCCATGCATAATCAATGCAAGTGCCATCAATACTATGGTCAATATCAAGCCAAGGACATCTCGCCTCCAGCTGACACGAACAGGTTTTTGCCAAGCGCCCTCCCGATGGTTGATCGCCCATTGCTGAACCATCGCCCACATCAAGAAACCGCCAAACAAGACGATAGAAGCTAGCTCCCAGTTTAAGAAAATATGTGCCAACGCCCAGAGCATAGCGGCCAGTAATTGTGGATGACGAAACTGACGACTCAAACGAGTTGTTATCAACGAGCTAACCAACAATCCGCTGGCCAAAAACAGCATAATGAATGCCGATACCCAACGCATTATTTCCACGCCATTCATCATGGCCCAAGCCTTTTGGCCAAGACCAAACTCGCGGCTTATGCCCTGCGAGGCCGATTGCCAACCGATCACCATTAAGACAATAGATGAAAAATAACTAACGAGAATAAGCCTCGATACGGCTGGCGACCTAAAGCGTCAATAAGCCTTGCTCGGATATTCGGGCAAAAGCTGGGGAATAGATGCGCCAATGACCAAAGCAAAATGCCTGTAATGAGTAACAGCATGGGTTTATCGATTTGTTATGATCAGGTAGAAAAGCAACTGAGGCTGAGCATGATCATTGAGTCATTATTAGCTTTCAGCTTTTTCAGCAAGACGGTAGATGGTGGCATTAACCTGAGCCACAAGCGTCTGCTTCGCATCACGCAAATGCACTTGATAATGGCCAATTTTTCTTGATGCAGAAACCAAGCTAGCTTCTGCAAGTAGTTGGCCGCCTTGGGGTTTGCTGAAATAACGCACTTCGGCTTGCATACCAATTGAGACATTGCGCGTATTGCAAGCCGTGGCCAAGGCGACATCAGCAATAGCGAAGATCACAGCGCCATGCGGCGTACCTAGGCCATTTAGGTGATCGTCGGTCAGTTGCATCTCGCAGAGCGCGAAGTCATCTCGCGATTCAACAAGTCGGATCCCTAAAAGTCGGGCAAAGGCGTCGTTTTCAATATAAGACTGGCTCATGAGCACTTCTACTTGGATTTACGGCTTGATGGCGGATATCAAAGGTCGCGATTCAATAATGCTTTTGCATCCGACACAATAGTTTGCACGATCTCTTCAACGCTAGGTGCGGTGTTAATCAAGCCCTGAGTTTGGCCGATAAACTGCATGCCTTCGGTTAGATCGCCCTGCTCCGTTGCGGCCTTGAGCTTAGGTGTTGCGGCGCCAAAATAAGCCAATAGCTTAACTTTTGCTGGCATCACCACCAAGCCCATTAATATCTTCCACACAGGTTGATTGACCAGTTTTGCGGCTTTGGTGGCCTCTAATGCGGCCAGAGGGAAAGGCATTGGTTTTTTGGTGCGCTTAACCGCGTTCGGCGTTTTCATGTATCGCGCTGGAATGCCGTCGAAGTTCTTTGAGTAAATGGTTTCATGCTGAGATTTGCTGATCGCTGCCTGCTTGATGTTTTCATGCAAGGGGCTGTCTTTGGACACCGCAAAACGCGAGCCCATTGCGACACCCTCAGCGCCCAAACATAAGGCAGCGGCTAATCCACGTCCATCACCAAAGCCCCCTGCAGCAATTACTGGGATATCTACCGCATCTGCAATACTGGGTACCAACACCAATGAAGTTACTTCACCACCGTGAGCCGCAGCTTCATGACCTGTGACGATCAGGCCATTAACGCCAACAGCCTGAGCCGAAAGCGCGTGTTTTTGCGTTGTCACGGTTGCCAGCACTTTGCCTCCATAGGCATGCACTTGCTCCGTGAGTTTTTCGCCTTTACCCAGAGAAAAGTTAACCACGGGCACCTGCTCTTCAACCGCCACTTGCGCATTTTCCTTGGCACCAGGCATCAGCAAGGTACAGCCGATCCCAAAAGGCTTGTCAGTCAGTTGACGAATCTCGCGAATAGCGGCGCGCGTTTCTTCAGGACTTAATGGCCCTGAAGCCAGAATACCTAAGCCGCCCGCATTGGAGACAGCCGCGACTAATTTTGGGGTTGAAATCCAGCTCATGCCAGAAAGAATCAGTGGGTATTCAATGCCAAGAAGCTCTGTAATTTGGGTTTTCATTGTTATTCTTTACTCTTTATTAGGTTGTCGTTTCATCCACAAAGCGCCGAAAATCGCGATGATCAATGCCGCAAAGGCTTGGGCTGAGGCGATAAGATAACTCGCCATTGAGCCTTGTTGCTCCATCAATACCCCGGCCAAGAAAATGCCTAGACCCGTGCCCAGGCCATAGCAAAACGCAGTATTAAAACTCTGCGCTCGAGCCTGCTGACGTTTGGCAAATTGCCCGTGGATAAAAATCATCATTAAACTATGGAATCCGCCAAACGTAAAGGCATGGAACAATTGAGCAAACCAGACCATCGGCCAACTCTCTATGCAATAGGCCATGATCAACCAGCGCACTACGGCAAACGCTAAACAACTCAGCCAAATCGTGGTGTCGCTTAGATAACATCGCAGATGTTTGAACGTCATAAACACGATAATTTCAACCACCACGCCAATGGCCCACAGTGCACCAATATGAGTGCTGCTATAGCCCGCCTCTTCTAGGCTTAGCGTAAAAAACCCGTAAAACTGCCCATGGGACATATGCATCAAAAAAGCGGTCAAGAAAAAGACCACCACTGCAGGCCGGCCCAGCGAGCGTAAAAAGTTTTCCGCCGTAGCCCCGAGCTTAGCCGCAGGCAGCTCAGCTTGTAAGTTAGGCATTCGATAAGTAGAAATAAACAACAAAGCTAAAGAGCCGAGCAACAAGCCGTAGATCAAGGATTCTGGAAGAATATCAAGCAGCGCGCCCGTAGCAAAAACCGCGATAATAAAGCTGATGGAGCCCCATAAACGAATGAGGTTATATCGGTGATTGTCTCCATCCAGATAGTTTAATGTTGTGGTTTCATACAATGGCAACAAGCCATGAAGAAAAAAACCAAACAGCGCCGTGCTAGCCAGCAGTGCAACATAATGATCAATGCTGATAAAAATCAGCGCCATGCTTAATAATGAGGCAAAGGCTTTGATCAGCAACAGCGTTTTATGATTTTGGTGCGTGTCAGCCAAATGCCCCCAAAAGCCAGGAGCAATGACGCGCAACAAGACAAAAACAGCGCCGATAACGCCAATATGGTAATCACTGTAGCCATGCTGAGCCAAAATTTTTGGCCAATAGGCAACATGGATTCCCGCAAAAAGGAAAAAGAAGAAATAATTCGCTGCAAAGCGCGAATGCGCCGACGGCATTAGAAAATCGGCGCTGGTGGTGTCACGTTATAGTTTTGGCCTTGATGGCGTAACAAATGATCCATTAGCACGATCGCTAACATCGACTCAGCAATCGGAACCGCACGAATACCAACGCAAGGATCATGACGACCTTTTGTCACCACTTCTGTCGGCTCGCCATTAATCGTAATGGTCTTACCCGGAATTTGGATGCTTGATGTCGGTTTTAGCGCAATTTCTGCAATGATGTCCTGACCTGTTGAAATGCCGCCCAAAACGCCACCTGCATGGTTTGAAGTAAAACCTTTTGGCGTCATCTCATCGCGATGGTCTACACCCGTTTGCTCAACCACATCAAAACCATCACCAATACCCACGGCACGCACCGCGTTAATTGACATCAATGCCTTGGCAATATCCGCATCTAATCGGTCAAATACTGGCTCACCCAGACCAACAGGAACGCCCGTGGCAACGACCTTCACCTTAGCGCCGATTGAGCTTAAATCCTTGCGCGTTTTTGTCATTAAGGCATCTAGGGCATCAATTTTGCTCGCATCAGGAAAGAAGAAGTCGTTTTCTCGCACTTGTGACCAGTCATATTGCTCGGCTTTGACCGCACCAATCTGATTACAACACGCTTTAATCTCAACGCCAAAGGCTTGCTTTAAGTAGGCTTTAGCGATACCGCCAGCGGCCACACGCATCGCCGTTTCACGGGCAGAAGATCGGCCTCCACCACGATAATCACGAAAACCGTATTTTTGCGTATAGGTATAATCAGCATGTCCCGGACGGAACAAATCTTTGATATTGCTGTAATCCTTTGATTTTTGATCGGTATTTTCAATCAATAAACCAATGGGTGTGCCCGTGGTTTTGCCTTCAAACACACCTGAAAGAATCTTCACTTGATCAGGCTCTTTACGCTGTGTGGTGTGCTTAGATTGGCCAGGCTTACGGCGGTCAAGATCCGTTTGCAATAACGCTTCGTTAATTTCTAAACCTGGAGGACAACCATCAACGATCGCACCTAATGCAAGACCGTGGCTTTCGCCAAAGGTGGTCACTCGAAACGCCTGACCTAAAGTATTACCTGACATTACTATTACAACCTATTGAAAATATTTGATTAATTCTGCTTTGCTAAACACACAAACCCCATGTCCACCCTGCTCAAACTCAACCCAAACAAAAGGAATATTCGGGAAAGCTTGCTCCAGTGCATCATCAGAATTACCGACTTCTAATACCAACAACCCGCCATCATTTAAGTAGTTCGCGCTTTGCTGCAGAATCTTTTTGGCCAACGCCAAGCCATTATCTGGCGCTTCAAGGGCGTCAACTGGCTCATGCTGATACTCCACGGGCAAGGTCGCCATTTCCTCAGCGCCCACATACGGTGGGTTTGAAATAATGACATCAAAACGCCCTTCAATTTGCTCAAAAACATCACTTTGAACAAACTCCACATTAGGAACGCCAAGCTCCTGCTTGTTTTGGTTGGCGATTTCTAGCGCCTCTGGAGAAATATCACTACCCACCACTTCGGCGTCAAAATGATGTGCTGCCATTAAAATGGCCAAACAGCCAGAGCCCGTACATAAATCCAAGAAACGATGATGACCTGCATTCGCCGGTAGTTCTATCCATGGATAAAAGTCTTGCTCAATCAGCTGAAAAATGGGCGAGCGTGGAATCAACGTCGCTTCAGAAACCTGAAACTCAAGCCCTGCATAAAGCGCCTTACCGCTGATATACGCTAAAGGTAGGCGTGAGGAAACGCGCTTTTTTAACCACTTAGCGAGCTTCTTACGCTCAGCTTTAGTGAGGCGTGTTTCCCAAACGCGAGGATTAGTATCCCAAGGTAGGTGCAATGCTTGATAAACCAAGCTTACCGCTTCATCCCAGCGATTATCCGTACCGTGGCCACAGACGATCTTAGCTTCATTCATGCAAGAAAAACTGTAGCGAACCCAGTCGCCAATCGTTTTTAAGCCGCTTAAATCCTCAGACTTAGCCATTAACCGCTTCCACTTGAGAAAGGTAAACAAGAATGGCTTTGCGGTCTTTTTCTAGCGCTTTGATGAAGTACTTAGCCATCATATCTTCAACCTTACCGCCCACGAAGGGAATTGAGCTTTCAACTTCAACCGAAACCAAGTTCTGACAACCTTCATCGGTATTGTTTAGCACCATTTTTCCGTTGATCTCAACGGGCAGTTTATTGATTTCAATTTCATAGTTTGCGGTATACGGCTCATCTTCAGAGAGCTTCCAGCGCGTGGTGATCAGTGACTCAAGCTGTTCGCCCAAAAATGAACGAGCAATTTTAGGCAGCTTATCACTGGGGATATCAACATCCGATTGCAACTTAACCACAAATTGGTTATTTTGCGGCTCGCATTGCTTTAATTTGTAATTATCAATATTGAGCAGTTCACAGCGCGTTTCATAAAACTTTGGCTCTTGAAATACACTAAACAGCTTCTCTGCAGAAACACCCGGATAATACTGGATATCAGATTCTTGCTTCATTCATTATCTCTTGATCTAAGTCTTTGGCTCTTGAGGATTCTGCGCCTGCCACACACGAAAATCATCGAGATGTGTTCGCAAACGAACGATGCCCCAGCCCAAAACGGCTAGATCATCCACAAAACCAAGACCCACTAAAAAGTCAGGTATTATATCGAATGGCATGATGAAATACAGCACGACAGCGATCAAGGTAACATACATTTTCGTATCCAGCTTAAATCGACCGCTGGACACTGCCTTAATCATCTCGATCATGGTATTGATCTCATCCCAGAGTTCATGAATGCGCCCTTTTTCTTTATTGGCCTTGGCTTGTGCCTTGTCAGCCAAGCGCTTGACCTCGTCTTGACGTCCATCTTGAGCTAGGCGCTGCGCCTCAGCCTTTGCTTTACGAAAGCTTCCAGAATTTTCCATAAATACACCTCTCTTGTAGTTTGACGCTAAGTGAATCAACTACTGGCCTGATCCGTAAGCGCCTTGAATTGTGACGCATTGAGCACTTCAACACCGAGCTTTTCTGCCTTGGCTAATTTACTGCCTGCATCGTCCCCGGCTATCAAATAATCGGTTTTTGCCGAAACCGAGCCACTCACCTTCGCACCCATTTGCTCCAGCTTTTCTTTGGCTTCATCTCGAGTAAAAAGTTGCAATTTGCCTGTCAAAACCACGGTTTTCCCCGAAAATTGCGTTTTTTTGACGACTTTTTTTTCAGCTTTTGGCCAATGAACACCTGCGGCAATTAAGCGTTCAATCACGTCTCGATTATGGGTTTCACTGAAAAACTCAACAATGTGCGCCGCTACAATGGGGCCAATATCAGGTACCGCTTCTAGCGCTACACCATCGGCCTGCATAATTGTTTCAAGGTCACCAAAATGAACTGCCAGTTGCTTAGCGGTCGCTTGACCTACCTCACGAATGCCTAAAGCAAAAAGAAAACGGGGCAAGGTGGTATCTTTACTCGCCTCGATAGCAGCCAGCAGATTTTCGCTAGACTTTTCCCCCATGCGCTCCAGTTTCAGTAACTGCGCCTGAGTCAGATGATAAATATCGGCCAGATTGCTGATGAGCCCTTCCTCAACCAACTGTTCAACCCATTTATCGCCCAACCCGTCGATATTCATGGCCTTTCGACTCGCGAAATGAATCAGTGCCTGCACTGCTTGAGCACGGCAAATAAGGCCACCCACGCAGCGTATCACCGAGTCATCCTCGCTATGCTCAAGATGTGAGTCACAAACCGGACATTGCGCTGGAAACTGAATCTCAACGGGCGATGCGGCTTTTTTAAATACCGATTTAACCTTGGGGATCACATCACCGGCTCGATAAACCACTACGGCATCACCAATAGCGAGCGCCAAACGTTCGATTTCATTGGCGTTGTGCAAGGTTGCATTGCTGACCGTTACACCACCGA
>JAXHSS010000039.1:0-12780 GCA_034190675.1 Pseudomonadota bacterium | reverse complement strand
CAAAAACACGCTCAGCAAGGAAAATCCAATGAATAAAATACGTCGGCAACGACTCACCGCGCTAGCCGCAAGCCTGCTGTTTTTATTCGTTGCGGGTTATTTTTTATTAACCAGCCTCAGCCAATACATCAACCTGTTCATTCAGCCATCGGACTTACTAAATACATCATTTGATCAACACCAAAGCCTAAGACTAGGCGGGTGGGTAAAGCCTGACAGCCTGACAAAAAGCAAAGATAGTTTGCAAGTGGAATTTATTATGGAAGATGAGCAAGCTCAAGTGCGAGTCGTCTTTAATGGCATTCTTCCAGACTTGTTTCGCGAAGGTGAAGCGGCTGTTGCTGAAGGGCACTATATTAAGCCCATTTTTTATGCAAAGAGCATCCAAGCAAAACATGATGAAAACTACACACCACCTGAGCTGATGACGAACAAAAATCCGGCAAACTAGCTTCAACTCAAAACATTTACACCTACATTTACCTCGTTTGTAAAACGCCAATCTCACCGCTCTTATTACTGTAAAGAGATACAACATTTTATGAAAAACATGTGAATTATTTGACAAGCGTAATGATATTGATAATAATTCCTATCCTCTTGATTGACGGTTTCTATCGTTTCATCGTGTCCTCAAACGAAGAACTATCACTTTTTGAACAACTCACTCAAAACTCTTTGGAGGCATTTATGAATTCAAATCATGAGCCAATTAAGCAATTCGCTAAAAGCGCCATTCTTATGACAGGTTTGGCCGCAGCGATTGCGACTATCAGCGGCTGTGGCGCAGAAAGCGACGAACAAGCTAATAACGCACCTTACGCTGAAGGCGTTAACTTCACCGTGCAAACGCAATCAGAAACCAATTACACCCTGCCTGCAGAGGATGCCGATGGCGATACTTTAGAGTACACGCTGGTATCAGAGCCAACCATTGGCCAAGCCACGCTGGATTCTGCCACAGGAGAGATGACCTATATATCCGGCAGCATTGTCGGCACAGATGAGTTCATGATCGAAGTGAGCGATGGTGAAGACAGCGTAATGGCAACGGTTAGCATCCAGGTTCAGTCAGACGCCGTATTTAACTATCAGTTTTACAGCGTGCCTAACCCTGAGACGACCAATAGCCAAATTGTTCGTTATGACCCAAACAATCCAGATAACGAGACCAACCAACAGGTCATCAAGGACAATATTATCCTAGGCAGTCAAGTGTTTGCCATTAGTGCAGCTAAGGACGGCAACAAAACCGTCTACGAAAAGCGTGAATACGGCTTTTATCTTGACCCAAATGCTAGCTCAGAAACGCGTACAGCTGATGATGGCGAAGGCGGCGTTTTCGAGTATGAGTTTTACACCAATAATATCTTCAAACGCTTTGAAGCCGATAACCCTGCAGCTGAGGCCGTGGTATTTACTAGCACAATGCTAGGCTCTGACTTGGGTGGACAAGGTTTGGCCGCTGTTGGCGATACCTATGATCTTTATTTAAACCCAACTGATATCGATAATAGCTACGCTGAGCTACGTGCCTACTCTCATCTGCCAGACACGTTTAGAGGAGAGACTTCCGACGGCATCAAAAACACCTTTGTAACCGTGCGCCTCGCTGACAGTGCCTTTGTTCAAGGCAGAACCGTTCAGCCTGTTGTTAATGACAGTACAGGTGCAACAGACAAGGTACTGGTTAATTACCTGGCTGTCACCAATCACGATGGATCCTACCCAGAAGATGAAAGCGAGGCGGCGCACCTTCAAGTCTGTGATGCCGCATTAACTAACTGCGAATCATTAGGTGAATTAGCACTTGGGGAGTTTTACTTTAAAGCCCAAAATGCTGATTATATCTACCTGAACAAGGAAGGTAGCGATAGTTATTACGCCTTTAATAAAGCGGATGATAGCTTTGCTGAAGTCACCGGGGCAAACTTCCCTGCGCCATTTGAAGCCATTCGTCATACGATTCAAAAAGGTCTTGGCCATGGTGGCGGCGGTATTCTTCAAGATTTCAGCTCGTTAACAATCGTCAATGGCTACCTTGCTGAGGACGATGTTGCTTATGCACTGGTTAACTACAATCTAGATTTGCAGGACCCTGTATGGATGTTCTACGGTTACTACCCGCAGTATACGTTCAAAAACGCGATGGTTGTTCAATTTGAAGGCACGACTGCCACGAAAATTTATGACAACGGTACAGGCGTAGATTTAGGCGATGAGTCTGACGAGGTTCCTGTTAATAATCAAATCAACCTGACTGCAGTCATTGATGGCAACCTATATGTCGAGCTAGGTCGCTACGACACAGAAAATGCCGTCAATATCTTATCTACCGGCTGGATCACAGCAGGTAAAACCGAAGCAAGTAGTGAGCTTGATGTTGAATTCAATAGTCAAGAAGTTCCATACTTTACAGCTCACCATGTACCTGCCGTGGCTGTCGATGACCAACTTTATGTTGTTGAAGCCCCAACCGATAATGGCAACAGCGGCCGTGATGAAGATGGCAATCGCATTTACAACCTTTACATTTTCCCGACCTCAAATACGATGCCATCAAAGGCCGATATTGAGCCCGTTCGAGGCCGTATGTTCTTTGAACGCAGTGCTTCTACTCCAGCCGGAATTTTTGACGGCAGCGTGATCACGTGGAATATCGTTGATGGCGAAGTCAAAAACCAAACGGATGATATTGTATTGGGTTTTGCGACTGAACCTGCGGGTGAAGCTGAGGGCGAACTATATAGCAACGCATACTCTGGCAACACAGGTAACAAAGTGGGTGTCGGCGGTTTGTTTGGTCTGCATATGTCCTCAGCTCATGGAGGCCCTGTAGGTCTCGCATCAGCCAAGTCGGATACTGGCGACTCACTCACCATTATTAATACCATTGCATCAGGCGGAAACTGGATTTACAACTAATTCTTAAAACGCCGATAAACAGCACAAGGCCATCATACCTTGTGCTGTTATTTTCAATCTTTGTTGGAAATCTCCCATACCATCATGAACGTCTTATTTCCCCTTCCAGACATCAAAAAATCTAGGCTTGCATTGTATGCATCGACTCTTATTGGCGCTCAAATTCTAGCAGCACCAATAGCGTTTGGCAGCGAGCAAAGTGCTGAACAGCAAATTGGGCATACAGAGACAAGTGAGCCCGAGAGCCAAGAGCAAAGCGTTTCTGTAATTGAAATCAATGCTGTAGAGGTTGTCGCTGAGCAAATTATTGATGAGGAGTTTCAAAACGCTCAAGAAACATACTTACAGCCCTACACCAAACAAGTTGTTGGCGAAAAACGCATCGAGCAAGAAAGCTCTGCCGACGTTAAAGAAGCTGTTCGTCATGTCGCTGGAGTTAGCGTTCGTGAATCTGGCGCATTTTATAAAATTTTGAGTATCCGAGGCTTATCAGGGAGGCGTGTATCGAGCTTGATTGACGGAATAAAGCTGCCTAATCAAGGCTTTGACAGATCAGGTGGCGGAGAAATTAATACCGTCGATACCAGCACGGTTAAAAAGATCGAAGTTGTCCGAGGCAGCCCCGCTGTTATATATGATCCAGGCGCCTCTGGAGGCGTAATTAATGTCACAACGAAACCCGTTCCTGATGAAAATGGCATTCGACTCTCTCACACCTTAGGCCTGGACCAAGGATATGACAAAGTCCGAAACTCCTTCCAACTCGTGGCTGCTTATGAGGGCTGGGGGTTAAGAGCTAACCACGCCCGTCAAAAAGCAAGCGATTATCGCGTTCGTGGCCATCAAGACACGTTAGCGGTTATCGGCAAAACAAATGCTGAAAATGAAACAAGTGATACTCAACCAATTAGCGTTAGTGACCTGGGTTACGACACCTATTCAACATCAATTCGTTTGTCAAAACAGCTTTTTTCAGATGTTCAGGCCGAACTAGATTACGACGACTGGGTCGGCAATGATCTCGCTTATATTTATGGTGACGATGTTTCTCAACTCGATGGCGGAGTGATTCTAACCCATGAAAAAACACGTTCTAATTTTGGTGGGAGTCTAAAAAAAGAGCAGCTATGGGGCTTTACTGACCTTCATGCACGCTACAGCCACCTTGAGCAATCCACACAAAGCACTGAGGATAGTACCCCTCAAACATTAGATACCGACGCTTGGATTGCCAGCGGCAATTACCTATTGGGTGATGTTGAGTTTATCACAGGTGCTGAAGTCGCTCTTGACCAAGCAGTAACGGCTATTTATTCAGAACAAGATTACTACGCTGCCTACCTGAACAGCGCCTATATGAAAACAAATTATAATTTGCATGCAGGCATTCGATACAACCAATGGCAAACTCGCCAAAAGCTATTACCAGGAACCAATGAAGCCGTGGCAAGGGACTTGGTAGGCATTTCGGGCTCAACGCCGCCCATTGATGTTTACGAACCTACTTGGTCTTTGGGCGCACAGTATCAACTTACTTACCACCAAAATATCAGCTTGAACTATAGTCGTACCTTTCGTAACCCTGACCTATATGAGCGCTATATCTTTGATGGCAGCGTCATCGGCGGCGGTGTCGACTTAAAACCCGAAGAAGGACACCACACTGAATTAACCTATAAATTTTTAGATGACCATTTTTCATTAAATGCTGGCGTCTTTTACAGTGATTTCGATAACTTCATCTGGACTAAAGCCATTCGCAAGATCACCAATCGCTCAGGTTTAGAACAATGTATTAGTTTAGGCTTATGTGATCCAACCACGGGTGACTACAACGACCAAGAAAGTGACTTTTTTACGACACAAATCAAATACTACAATGCGAAACATGTCACTAATCATGGCATGGAGTTGAGTGCAAATTATCTCAATAGACACCACGATATTTCAGCGAACATGAGTTTCAATAAAATTGCGTCAGATGATGTCTACGTTCGAAACTCAGCTCAACCGCTAAAACTGAACATCGGTTATAAATACAATTTTGCCAACACACCTTGGCAGCCCTGGATCAAAGTTTCTGCTGAACATGTCTGGGATACACCTCGAGTCGAGCAGCGCAACGGATTTGACCAATACACAGTTTTTAACGCTTACTCAGGTTTTCAAAATGAATGGCTACGCGTCAATGTAGGAATACGCAATATAGCCAACACAACTTACAAAGCGCCATACAGTGTTCTGAATGGACTAGAACGATCCATATTCGGCAGCGTCACTGTCGTTTTCGATACCTTTTCTAAGCAACAACAATAGGAGTTATTATGCCTTTTTCACTTTCCCCTAAAATGAAACAGTACGGCCAGTCCGCTTTCTGTACAGGCGCCATTCTCATGGTCGCCACTCTGACTAAAGCACATCAGTCTGACTTAGTGGAAGATAAAGCCATAGCCAAACATCGTGCTTCTTTTGAATCCGATTACAACGTCTTGCTTCAGCCATTAAATGAGCCTGTGTACGATGCTCGCCTTCGATTCATCCGCAGTTATCAGCCAAAAATGGAGCCTTTCGACTGGAAAGAATGGAATAAACAGGCCGACAACCTGACCGAAGCCGAGTTAAAAGCCGCCTTAGCACTGGAAGTCGACTCTATCTTTGCTGGAAAAAGCACATTATCTGAAGATGACTACGCCGATCAGATTCTTGCCGCATTTGAGAAAGAAGCGGATAGAGTCGTCGCGATGAATGTGAAACAAACACCTGTTCGATTTGGCGTAATTGATTATGACCAAGATGGCTTTATCAACCTTGGCGAATTCCAAGAAATCGGCCTGAAGTCTTTTGACACATACGATGCTAATCATGATGGCATCATCAATAGCGGCGATGAAGCACTTTATAAAGCAGATAAAGAAGCGACATCAAAAGAATACCGAGAAGGCATTAAAAGCGTTGTCAATCTTGGTAGCGAACATAGCTTAACTGGCTTTGTTCAACGCTATATGAAAAAAGGCAAGCCATTAACTCAGGGCACCTACCTTCTGGAGCGCGAAAAGCACTTCCAACGTGCCGATGCTAACGAAGATGGCGTGATCGATGTTGACGAGTATGTTTCAGAGTTCAATGTGCGTCTTGAGGCAGCCAGAGAGCATTCACAAGAAGACTTTGAAGACTATTCGCAAGACCTAGCATCGGTTGTTGATAGCAATAACGATGGTGATATTCGAGCCAGTGAACATGCAGCTTATGTAACCCGTCTCTTTAAGGGTTTTGATACGAATCAAGATGGCGCCCTAAATAAAGATGACGCAATCGCCAAGTAAAAAAAATGCCGGTTACTGACTTTGTAACCGGCATCTCTTCTTTCACGCTACGCGCTGCTATTGCATATAGCAAGCCGAAGCCAAACTTAGGGATCTACAAGCCATCATTCTGGAAATACATCCAGCGTCAAGAATAGGCTGTGGTAGGTATAATCGTATTCTGACCCTTTTTCGTTGTCCTGCGTATTTTCAACATGCAGCAAATAGCGTCCAGGCTTTTCAAATTCAATTTCAAAGCGACCTTTTGCGTCGGTTTTCACTGTCATCTCATCACGCTGATTACGATATCTTGTTTCACCTAACGTAATGGTGAGCTCATTTTCTTGCTCAAGCTTCTCACCATTTAAGAACAGTTGAAAATCAACCGTTTCCCCGACAAACAGCTCGTTCGGCAATACTGAGCCTATAACCTCAAGTCCATAACCCGATGGCTTTACTGCCTCTTGGTTTGGCTTGTTAACGGTTACATACGCTTCTGTTCTAGCGCTAATAAGCCCTTTTGAAACATCTGTAGCACCTGCTGGCACGTCAACATCGCCCACTAAGCGGCCCCATTTACCGTCTTTATCGGTATAGGTAATCCATGGCGTTGGTTTTTGGTACAGAGCAATACGGTAAGTACCGTCTTGTTCAAACTCATAATCTGCAACAGACATACGAGCCATAGCCAGCCACTGCATATCATCATCCACTTCGCCATTTGGTAAAATAATCTGCGAGTTAGTGTATTCAAGCACTTTGGCCAAAAATGGGCTAACTTTGCCACCACCATTATTGCCTAGTGGAAAGTCTGGGTGAAAAAAATCATTGGTAACACTGGCTACAAAACTGACTGATTGCGGTAAATCTCCTGACAAAGCGTTATGGCTTGGAAGGATAAAGCGTTCATGCGCTGCCGCCGAAGCACTGAGTAACAGGCCAGCTGTTGCACTCAAAGCATATTTTGAAAAGGTATTCATTGATAAAGTCCTCTAGGTGATAAAATGGCTAGCGAGTTTATGGTGTAATCGTTAATTGAATATCGCCAAGTTCAATCTTTCCGGGAATACGAAACTGTTGCGCTTCATCAGCGCCCAGTTGAATTTTTTGCTTAAAAAAGTCTCGCCCACCGGCTTCTCTTGCGGCTTCTAGACATAAATAATACTCTCCAGATGGGATCTCAACTTGGCTTTGCTCGCTATCCCAAACTACTTGATAGACGCCTGGCTTGCGCGTAGCGCCTGTTACTCCATCGTAGCTAGGTTCACCATTACGACCAATTTTTCTCCACCACTGACGAATATCCTTCAACCAAATATCTTGCTCCTGCCATACAGCCAGAGTTTCAACGCCTTTACGATCAGTTGTTTCAAGCCAAATGGCTACGTAAGGTTGGTGATAAGTTGGCACGTCAAGCTCGGGCACCATCAACTCGATTTCAATTTTTTCCGCAAAGCTGGTGCTCATTAACGTGGCTCCTAAGCCAAAGACGCATAGACGCTTTAAGATGGTTGAAACTGGTAAGTTTAAGTCGGTGAACTTGTCTTGATCTGATAACAGTTGTTTCATTGGTTTTTCTCCTGGGCAAACGTGTTAGAACTTGGGAACAAAAGCGAAATAAAGCCATAGCGGCGCGATAAAGCCGATAGAAAACAACGGGATTGCATGCGGGCGATAACGCTTGTTTTGAAACATGATCAACAAACCTGCCACCGAAAACAGTGTCATGGCAAACGCACAAATATCAATCACCCAAGACCATACCGCACCAGAGTGGCGACCTTTATGAAGATCATTGACCAATGCAATAAAGCCTGCGTGTTGGTGCTCAACAACCATACGGGCATCATCAATCAACACTTCAACATAGGCATAACCCGCTGGCAATTGATAATCTATTCCGATAAAGCCGCTCTCCAGATCCCAATCAATTTGACTCGGATTTACTAGCCCTGTTTTTTGACGCACTTCCGCTAACAACAACGATTTTGGCAGTTGCTCGCCCGCCTGAAGTTGCTTTTGCAAGACTTCAGCTAATACAAATTCAGTTTGATTAACCGTCTTATTGGCGTTAAACCAATCTGCATGATTGAGTGTGAAGCCGGTCAAACAAAAAAACAGCAACAACGCCAACAGAAAGACTGAAAAGTAGACATGAATCCAGCGCGAAAGACGAAAAACTTTCTGTGCATAGGGATGTTTTGTCCAATGTTTCATATCACCTCAAAAACAATGGGGCTTGTACTGATACACAGCCAAGCCCCAAATCATGAGCACGTATAATTAAAAATTATATGCAGCCGTTAGTTTAATATTTCTGCCTGGCTCGAAATCTTGCAAATACAGCTCGCCAAATCGCGGATGAAAGCTTGTACCTGTACGAGAAGATTGAGAGGCATAATATTCATCAAACAAGTTGTCGACACCGACCGTCAAGCTCAGGCCTTGAACTTGTCTTGGCTGCCATTGAGCGGCAATATTATGAACCGTAAAGCCATCCTTAGGGTTATCCAGTTCGTCTAAGTCAGCCTCGGCATCCAGTGAACCTATAACTTGTGTGCTCCAGCTTAACGTTAGATCCACAGGTGCAATCATATAGCCTAGATCCAAAGCAAAGGTGTCACCTTGTGTGCGATCTAATCTGGCCCCATCGTATTGCTGGTATTGCGCATCCGCATCCAACTCACTGTCGGCAATTGAATAGCTGATCAAAGCAGAAAATCCACCCAGCTCATAACCCAAATAAGCCTCAAGGCCTTGGATCTCTAAATCACCGATATTATCTTTCCAACTACGCGCTTCAACGCCTTCTGGCGGGGTTGCATAATCGTAAATATAATCATTAATTTGAGTATTAAACAGCGTAAAGCCCGTACTGAACTTATCGGCTCCTAACACATCATCACTGTATGCCATCGAGAACTGGGTATTCCATCCTGTCTCCGCATCAATATCAGGGTTAGCGGTATCATACAAACCACCACCGACAAAGATTTCGCCGATTTCAGGCCCCTTAAACAGCTGTGTCGTACCTAGCGTGAAGACCAAGCTATCAACCGGAACAAATTCAGCTTCTAGACCAAACGTTGGCGCATCGAAACTGTCATCTACGACCGTTGAATCAATATCGTAAACATCGTATCGAACACCCGGTTTAATAGCGAAACCGCTACCAAGGCTAATTTTGTCTTCAATAAAAATGGCATAACTTTTCGCCACTTCAGAAGCGCTTTCAGGGGTCGGATAATCACCCTGATATTGCGTTCGATATTGAACAAATTCAGCGCCATATTTAAGCAAATGCGCTCCAAGCTCTGACTCACCTAGTGTTTTAAGCCCTGTATTGATGGCATTGCCGGTTACGATGCCGGCATAATCACCCCAGCCTGCTTCTGCCCAGCCATGCTCATCGCGCTGCAATTCACTATTATTGTAAAATGCCGTTGCTGTAAGCAAAGAATGATCAGCCCAACCGTTTTCATAATTCAGTGTAATGGTGTCGCGAGTATACTGGGTTGGCCACAACAAAGGCGCACCCAAAGAATTGGTGATCGGCAAATCTGTTCCAAGCCCCATATCAGGTCGATAAGTATAATCTCCCTTATCAACATAATATTCATAACCCAAGGTAAATCGCTCGGACTCTGATACATCCCAGCCGACTTTTACAAGAGTATCACTCAAATCACCCTCAAAGCCCTGCACCTTGCCGTTTGTTCCCTCGATTTCGTCACCGTTGGCATCCTTAATTTTGTCACCACCAACACGAAAATCTTCGCGCTTAACTTGGTTGTAATACCCGAGAACATCCACCTGTTCTGATAATTGACCGAATAATGTCAGCGCAGCACTCGTGCCAAAATTATCACCATATCCAAGCTGGATACGTCCTCCAAACTGATCATCTCCTTGCAATAATTTTTTTGCCGACTTGGTTTTGAAATGAACTGCCCCACCAAGACTGCCATTGATTACAGAGTTTTTGCCAACCTCAATGTCCACTGCCTCAAGAATATCTGCATGGATTTGTAAATTGCCCATGTGGTGATACATATAATTATTCTGCTCAGCGCCATCAATCGTGATCCTAAGATCTTTATCATCCATACTGCGAATGGTGATTCTCTGATTGAGAGAATGCGCGCCGCCAACATCAATACCTGGAACAGAACGTAATAAATCACTAATGTGATCCGCTTGTTTAATCGCCATTGCATCACCATCTAGCTCAACAGACGAAGATTTCACAGCGGTCGCCCAAACATCTACCTCAGCAATCTCGACAATGTCTTCCAAAGGCAAGTCTTAAGCCATAGCGGTTTGAGATGCAAGCAGTACCGAGCTTGCGATAATCGTCAGGGTGGGTTTAATCACGTTCACATTATTATCCAGTTATTATTTATGACGCGATTTTCACATTTTTATTAACAATAATCAATATCATTCTTATTATAATAAAAACATACTGCGCTTTCCTAAGCACCCACCAAGACTACAATCACAGTGATAGCAACGATAATCGCCTTTAACGATCACGGTTTTTTTGTTCAACACATCATCCAAAACCTGAGAAATATTTAGCTGCGCCATTACACTGAAAAGTGAATACATCGTTAAGCCTTAGGCCTTAAGATTCACTAGGTATCGAATAAGCGCAAAACCATTAAACTCAAAGAAAATAGATGCCTATCAGAAGCTTTACCCCCTAACACCCGAGGCCTTGACGTAATACAGATAAGTTAAATTATTTTTTCAGGATGAAATACTAGCGCACGATACGCAGCAAGCTTTTTGCTGAGATCAGCGTGAGCAGGTTGATCCAAAAAACACTGAATAAAAGCATTTCTCTCAGCCCACATCACGGCCAAATCATGTACGCAAAAGGAAAACTGTTCATTGTCTTGAACCCACTGCTCTTGCACGTTCACCGCCACCGACTGAAACAACTCATTGCCATTTAGCCACCAGCAAAGAATCAAATATTGACGCTCAGCACCATCGTGAAAAATTGCAAAGGAGGCAGTAGCAGAGCAATCCAAAGCGCGCTTAGCTTTCATTCGCTCAAGTTGAGCGAAGTAAGGCTCGAGCGTTTGCCCTGCATCTTGATTGGCCTGAATGGAATATAGCTTAATCCCATGTGCATCTTGGTAGTGTAATATTGGCCGTGTTAGCCGCGGTAAAAATGCCATACTTACCTCCTTTTTTGTCATTTAATTTACACGCCTAAAGCTAAGCCATCTCTTGCTTTGCTTTGGCCAGTGCCCGCTGGCGAAGCAATACAAAGCTGACCAAGGCCATAATCACGACTAAAGCGCCGATGATCGCCATCAAAGGCAATTGTTCATTGTTTAACCAATTCCCCAAACCCAGCGCAATAATCGGCGTGATCACCGTTGGCAGAGCGATCACCGTTGAATTCACCGCGCGCACCAAATAAAAGAAGGCTAAAAAGCTCAATACCGATGCCACAACCGCCAAATACAATGACGCCCACACCGAGGTCATTAAATCCGCATGAGATGCATCAGGTAAAGGTGCACCTTGGGCAATCCACAACACCGAAAAACACAGCGTCGATACGACCAATGTCCCTGTGAGCGTCTGCAATGGCTGTAAATGCATTTGTGTTTTTTTACCGACAATCACAGACAGCACGAACAGGTTCACGGCCAAAAACGCAAGCACTAAGCCCAATAGTGAAATATGCTCCGCGTTTTCCTGCGCTCGATAAATCAAGAACAAGCCAAAAACCACCCCCGAAAGATTCAGCCATTGCAAAGGATTAAGCCGCTGCTCGCCCAAAAACTTAGCCCCTAAAAAAGCGGACAACATGGGAGAAAGACCAAAAATCACCGAAAGTAAGCCCGAGGAAATATGTTGCACCGACAAATAAGACAAATACATTCCGCCAAACACGCCGATGGCACCTGTTGCATAGGCGATCAACGCGGCTTGATCGTTGGGTAATGGAAGGCCACAAGCTTTTAAAATGAGATACGTGATCAGCGCTCCCACTCCCATACGCAATGCACCGGCAAGCTCTGGCGTGAAGGCCAGCGTACTCCAGGCCAAGCCAAGCGGCGTGGTAGACCAAACAACAATCAACATCAACAAAGCTAGTGCATTTTTCATCGCAACCTCTTTTTTACCCTATAACGATTTGTAAAAAGAGAAACTGAAGTGGTTTTGAATTAAGGAAGCTTAGGAAGGAGAGAAAATCAAAAAAAACCGCAGTTTCTGAATCTGCGGTTTGGAAACAATGACGTTAAACAACCACAGCCTTACGATGCCCAGCGCATGACAGTGCAGGCAGTTCGACAAAGCCAATTGAGTGTAATTTTAAATAACATCATTCGTTCATAGTAGCGCGGCGTTTTGGTGCTGCCTAGCCCTTTTCTGTCTTTTGTGACTTTTTTAGGGGATTCTTTAATTTACGAACGATTTTCGGATTGAGCCTATGGCGAAGCTCAAAGCCCAACGCCAGCAAAAAGAAGCTCGATAAGCCGAGGCTGATCAGCTGCCATTGCCATGAAATATCGGGGAAGAACGCCTT
>JAXHSS010000038.1:0-12962 GCA_034190675.1 Pseudomonadota bacterium | reverse complement strand
AAAGGCGAGTGAGCAACTGTGTACGCCACCTCAAGACAGTCCTCAGCACTGGCGCCTTCTGAAACAGAGATCTCGATGCATTTTGTAGCGCCCTCACCATCACGGACAATATCTAACGCGAGATCACGCATCAGCTGGTTTAATGCTTGCTGAAAAATATCGAGCTGCGAAGTTTCTTCTAAAGCCATACCCAACCCAGTAGCCACGAGCATGCAAGCATCATTGGTCGAGGTATCACCATCAACTGTGATTCGGTTGAAGCTTTGATTAGCGGCTTGCAGTAAACACTGATCCAATGTAGCTTGATCAACCTGAGCATCAGTGGCAATAAAGCCGAGCATTGTCGCCATATTTGGCTTAATCATACCCGCGCCTTTAGAGATTCCAGTGATGGCAACCTGCTGGCCATCGATATCCACCAAAACGGAGCGTAACTTCGCTCGGGTATCCGTAGTCATAATGGCTTTTGCGGCCTGAGCCCAATGATCTTCAGAAAACTCATCGATAGCCGCATCAATGCCCTCCATCAAACGCTCAGGCTTAAAATATTCACCAATCACGCCCGTTGAAAAAGGCAATACTTGCTGAACATCCACACCCTGCTGCTCGGCGAGATAGGCGCATACACTGAGTGCATCATCCATGCCTTTTTGCCCTGTGCCAGCATTGGCATAACCAGTGTTGATCAAGCAATGCGTTGGGCTGCGCTCTAAATGCGCTTTAGCGATTGTCACCGGTGCGGCACAAAAACGGTTTTTTGTGAAAACACCACTGACAGATGACGTCTCTGGGAAGCGCATCACCGTTAAGTCCAGACGATCGTTATATTTAATTCCCGCCTTTACTGACGCAATTTCAAACCCCTGGATGGGATAAATAGTATTCATGCAATCGATCCATGACAGTGCTTGTATTTCTTGCCAGAGCCACATGGGCAGGGCTCATTGCGGCCCACCTTCGGCAACGCTTGAGCAGGCTGTGCACCCTGTGATACCTGACGCGCCTCATCTTCAACACCAAGGTCTGAGCTTTCATGTTGAAGGTTTAAGTCACGCTCAGCTTGCTTGGCTTGCTGCTCTTCGTATTCCTGAACCTCTCTTGGCTTGATCTCAACAGCCGCCAAGGTTTTCGTGAACTCACCTTGAATGCCCGCCAATAAACTTTGGAACATTTCAAATGATTCACGTTTATATTCCTGTTTTGGGTTTTTTTGGCCATAACCACGTAAATTAATGCCTTTACGCAGATGGTTCATGTTCGATAGATGCTCTTTCCAGTTTCGGTCCAGAATTTGCAACATCAACTGCCTCAAAAGCAACTGGATGATCGGCTGGCCAGACTCATCGGCGCCTAAATTATCGGCTTTTGCTTGCAAATCATCGGTCAGTGCCTGATCAATGAAGCCCATCACATCATCACTGTCTCGTGCTTTGTCCTCGTCCAAAAAGCCTTGAATATCCAACTCGATTCGATACTCATTGGCCAAGGTCGATTGAAGGCCGTCGATATCCCAGTCATCACTATGCGATGCCATCGGGATATAACGTGTGACCAATTCAGCCAACGCATCACCACGCATGGTCAGCACAAGCTCCATCAAGTCATCGGTTTCTAAGATATCATCACGCTGTTGATAAATAATTTGGCGCTGCTCATTGGCAATATCATCATATTCAAGCAGGTTTTTACGAATATCAAAGTTATGACCTTCAACCTTACGTTGCGCTTTTTCAATTGAACGCGACAACATGCCAAACTCCAAAGCCTCACCACGCTCCATGCCCACGCGCTTCATCATATTGCGCACCGTATCACCGGCAAAAATACGCAATAAGTTATCATCCATCGACAAATAAAAACGTGTTAAGCCTGGGTCACCCTGACGACCCGCTCGACCACGCAGCTGGTTATCAATGCGGCGAGACTCGTGACGCTCACTACCAATGATATGCAAACCGCCAGCTTCAAGCACCGCCGCATGACGCTCTTCCCACTGCGCTCGAATTTTCGCCTGTTCTTGCTCATCGGCCTGCGAATTAGCGGCTAATTCCGCTTCTAAACTCCCACCGAGCACAATATCTGTACCACGGCCTGCCATATTAGTCGCAATAGTTACCGAACCTGGTCGACCAGCTTGCGCTACAATATCTGCCTCGCGAGCATGCTGCTTCGCATTGAGCACTTCGTGCTTAACGCCTGCTTTTTTTAGGTAGGTTGATAACAGCTCGGAGGTATCAATACTCGCCGTACCCACCAATACTGGAGCGCCTTTTTCTACAAACGCATTAACGTCTTTAATAATGGCTTCAAACTTTTCTTCCTGCGTCATGTAAATGACATCATTCATATCATTACGCTGGATCGGCTTATTGGTTGGCACCATCACCACATCAAGACCATAAATTTGATGGAATTCAACCGCTTCAGTATCGGCTGTACCCGTCATGCCCGAGAGCTTTGGATACATACGGAAGTAATTCTGGAAGGTAGTTGAAGCTAGAGTTTGGTTTTCATTTTGAATCGCAACTCCTTCTTTGGCTTCAACCGCCTGATGCAAACCATCTGACCAGCGACGACCTTCCATCGTACGCCCAGTATGCTCATCAACGATCACAACGGTGCTGTCTTGAACGATATAGTCCACGTCTTTTTTAAACAGCACATGTGCGCGCAACGCCACGTTCACGTGGTGCAATAGTGCTAGGTTTTTGGGCGAATACAGACTGTCGTCTTCAGCGATGACTTTCATTTTCGTCAAAATATTTTCAACCACTTGGTGGCCTTGCTCGGTGAGCTCAACCTGACGGTTTTTCTCATCCAGCTTGTAGTCACCTTCTTGAACTACTTTCTTTTCATTCTCGCCCTTAACTTCCTCTTCAATATGCTCTTTAAGCTGTGGAGGAATAACGTTCATTGCCTTATACAAGGCAGAGCTGTCACTGGCTGAGCCTGAAATGATCAGCGGCGTACGAGCCTCATCAATCAAGATCGAGTCGACTTCATCAATAATGGCATAGTGGAATGGACGCTGAACTTTTTGATCTAGGCTAAACACCATATTGTCACGAAGATAATCAAAACCTAGCTCATTATTCGTTGCATAAAGAATATCGCATTGATACGCGGCTTTCTTCTCTTCCAATGCCTGACCTGATAACACCGAAGCCACCGACAAGCCTAAAAACTCATACAATGGCTGCATCCACTGCGCATCGCGTCGTGCAAGGTAATCATTCACTGTTACCACGTGAACGCCATTACCGCTCAAGGCATTTAAATACGTGGGCAAGGTAGCAACCAATGTTTTACCTTCGCCGGTGCGCATTTCAGCAATTCGACCTTCATGCAGTACCATGCCGCCAATCAACTGCACATCAAAATGGCGCATACCCAAGACACGCTTGGAAGCCTCACGAACAACCGCAAATGCCTCGATTAATAAATCGCTCGGCGTTTTTCCAGCTTCTAGCTGCGCCTTAAATTCCGCTGTTTTTGCTGCTAGGGCTTGATCATCTAGTGCCGAAATACTCGCTTCCAGCTGATTGATCTTTTTGACGATCTTGCGATAACGCTTAAGTTCTCTTGAGTTTTTTGTTCCAAAAATATAACGCAACATGAGACATTCCTGACTAATAAAAATGCCAACTTTTCAGTTGGCATTTAAATAAAAAAAGATGGGATTGATTTTAACTGGATTTTCGAGATAACTCTATTAAATACGGCGACGGGTCAACCGCTTTGCCCCCGACGAGTACTTCATAATGCAAATGCGGACCCGTTGAGTTACCTGTGCTGCCTACTTCGGCGATAATATCGCCCTGCTGGACCACTTCACCAGTTTCAACTAGCAGCTTGTTACAGTGCGCATAGCGCGTCACCTTGCCATCCATATGCGTGATCTCAATCACTTTACCATAACCGCCTTTATTGCCCGAAAAGCTAATAATACCAGCGCCTGTGCTATAAATCGGCGTGCCAATCACGGCGGCAAAATCCACTCCAGCGTGATAATCCAAGCCACCATTAAACGGATTCGCTCTAAAGCCAAAACGCGAGCTCAAGAAGCCTTTGCGCACAGGCTTACCTGCCAAACGCACCTCATCATGCCACTCTTTGGCATAAAGCATATCGGTCAGCGTTTCTAAACGGATTTGCTTCTTTTCGATCTCCTCATCAAGCGCGGCCAGTGCATCTTCAAAACGAGGGCGCTCGAAATCTGCGCTCTTAGCATCGAAACCACCGATCGCCAATGGCTGACCGAAATCAAACTCTTCTTTATCAAGACCAGCGACATCAATCGCACGCTCAGCAACGGCTTCCATTTTGATTAACGCCGCTTGCATTTGCGCCATTTTCACTGACATTGCATTGATCTCTTCATTGGCTAATGCCTTCATGGTCGAGATCTCAGCCTGTTTTAGCTCAAGCTCTTGTTGCCAATGCGAAACGACAGAACGGTTCACATTGTCCGAAAAATTCATACTTTGATATAGATCACTGCCATAAGAGCCAATAACAAAACCTAGCCCTAAGGAATAGATTGCAGCAAGTGCAGCGCGTTGCCTATACTTAAGCAGGTTTTGACTTCCGCTTTTAAGCTTCTTCAATACCGCCATAAATCATTACCTATTGTTTTCTATGAAAAAAATCGACGAGATTATAACAGACTCATCTCTTTTTGACGAACTTTTGGCAAAGTGTAGCACGCTGGGCGATGTGCAAGCCGTGCTAGACACAATAGACCAACGATTTTCACAAGCGAAGATTAATATTAAAGATCAGGTGTTGGTGATGGTTTTAGCTGATCAACAAGAAGCGTTCCGTGCTCATTATCAAAAAGCCGCGATTATTCAAGCGATGGTAAAGGCTGGCTATGATATTCGTGATGTGGTCATCAAAGTGCGCCCGCAATCCTAAAGCATACGAATCAAGCCATCGATATATTCATGAGGTCATTACAACCATCATCATTGCAAGCTTAATTGTCACTGCGACCGGCACCGTCATTGCGAGCGCAGCGAAGCAATCTCACCCTACAAGCTTTGACTTAGAGACTGCCGCGTCATTCTTTCCTCACTTCTCACAGTGACAGTAGGTATGGATTCATCGTCATTGAAACCGGCACCGTCATTGCGAGCTTAAATGTCATTGCGGCCGGCACCGTCATTGCGAGCGCAGCGAAGCAATCTCACCCTACATAGCTTTGACTTAGAGACTGCCGCGTCATTCGTCCCTCACTCCTCGCAGTGACAGTAGATATGGATTCATCGTCATTGAAACCGGCACCGTCATTGCGAGCGGCACCGTCATTGCGAGCGTAGCGAAGCAATCTCACCCTACAAGCTTTGACTTTGAGACTGCCGCGTCATTCGTCCCTCACTCCTCGCAGTGACTGTAGATATGAGTTCATCGTCATTGCGGCCGGCACCGTCATTGCGAGCTTAAATGTCATTGCGGCCGGCACCGTCATTGCGAGCGCAGCGAAGCAATCTCACCCTACATAGCTTTGACTTAGAGACTGCCACGTCATTCTTTCCTCACTTCTCACGGTGACAGTAGGTATGGATTCATCGTCATTGAAACCGGCACCGTCATTGCGAGCGCAGCGAAGCAATCTCACCCTACAAGCTTTGACTTTGAGACTGCCGCGTCATTCGTCCCTCACTTATCGCAGTGACAGTAGATATGAGTTCATCGTCATTACGACCGCAACCGTCATTGCGAGCGCAGCGAAGCAATCTTACTATGCATAACTTTGACTTAGACTGCCACGTCATTCGTCCTTCACTCCTCGCAGTGACAGTAGGTATGGATTCATCGTCATTGAAACCGCCAACGTCATTACGACCGCAACCGTCATTGCGAGCGCAGCGAAGCAATCTCACCCTACAAGCTTTGACTTTGAGACTGCCGCGTCATTCGTCCCTCACTTATCGCAGTGACAGTAGATATGAGTTCATCGTCATTACGACCGCAACCGTCATTGCGAGCGCAGCGAAGCAATCTTACTATGCATAACTTTGACTTAGACTGCCACGTCATTCGTCCTTCACTCCTCGCAGTGACAGTAGGTATGGATTCATCGTCATTGAAACCGCCAACGTCATTACGACCGCAACCGTCATTGCGAGCGCAGCGAAGCAATCTCACCCTACAAGCTTTGACTTTGAGACTGCCGCGTCATTCCTCGTTTCTCACAGTAACTGTAAGGTTGGGTTACTAGCGACTCACAGCACCTGCGAGCTTACGCGTCGATCAACGTACCAAGGTAATCTTGATATTCTTGCTGCTCAGCAAGGCTTTCGAATTCGACAAATTCCCACGCTGACTCAGTTTCAATAAGATGACGAACCAAATCATTATTCAGCGCATGGCCAGACTTAACACCATAAAATTCGCCCAGAATGCTGTAGCCTGCCAAATATAAATCGCCGATAGCGTCCAAAACCTTATGCTTAACGAACTCATCTTCGTAGCGGAAGCCGTCTTCGTTAAGAATACGGAAATCATCCACCACAATGGCGTTATCCAAGTTGCCACCCAGGGCAAGGTTATTAGCACGCATGAATTCTAGGTCTTTGACGAAACCAAAGGTTCTTGCGCGGCTGATGTCGCGAACAAAGGATTGATGGTTGAAATTAATCGTAATGTCTTGTTTTTGCGCATCAAAAACAGGGTGATTGAAGTCAATCTCAAAACGCATTTTAAAGCCTGCGTAAGGGCTAAGCTGCGCGAGTTTGTCACCGTCTTTAACGGTCACTGTCTCAAGCACTTGAATGAATTTCTTTGCAGCCGAAAGCTCTTGGATACCCGCTGATTGGATCAAGAAAACAAAGGGCGATGAGCTGCCGTCCATAATGGGCACCTCAGGGGCATCAACTTCGATAATCGCATTGTCGATACCTAAACCCGCCAAAGCCGCCATTAAGTGTTCAACCGTGTCCACCTTGGCGTCACCGTTGATTAAGGTTGAAGAGAGCTGTGTTTGACCTACTGAGAAAGCGCAAGCTTTCACATCTTGCACAGGGCTCATATCTGTACGACGGAAAACAATCCCTGTGTCGGCATCCGCTGGGAGCATTTTCATCTTAACTTTTTCTCCCGAATGCAAGCCAATACCTGTTGCAGAAATGGTAGTTCGGAGTGTTCGTTGCTTAATCATCATACGCTTCTCTTCAAATCTCACATGAATTTTACCAACTTTTGAGGCGCATGCAATGAACACACCTGGCATGGTGTTATCGCATACGCGCCCAAATGGCTGTTTTAAGGCGTTATTAGTCCGCCTGTGTGCGCAAGAATGATGGAATGTTCATTACATCTTTCGCATCAATGCTTGAGTCATTACTTGGAGTCGTTGAGCCTGCAAAGGGTTCATTTTTACGCTCCACAGCTGGACGATCGGTATCACCCATACCGGCATTATGGAACTGGCCAAGACCCGCCGCTCGACGTGGCTCGCGAACTGGTTGCTCAACACGCTCTGAAGATACTGGCTTGATAGCCTCTGGCGCCTTTTTCTGAACGATGGTGTTCTCCAAACCTGTTGCAATGAAGGTCACATGGACTTCATCATTGAGGGTTTCATCAATCGCGGTACCGATAACCACTGTGGCATCATCTGATGCGATATCGTGAATCATCTCACCAATCTCGCTCATGCTCATGATATCGAAGTCTTCACCTGCCGTTATATTCACTAGAATACCGCGTGCACCGCTGACATCCACATCTTCAAGTAGTGGGCTCTTGATCGCCAATTCTGTCGCTTCAACTGCGGCATTCTCACCCTTGCCAATGCCAGCGCCCATTTTAGCTAGGCCATTTTCTGACATAACCGTGCGCACATCCGCAAAGTCCACGTTGATTAAACCTGGGCTGGTGATCAACTCTGAAATGCCTCGCACAGCGCCGCAAAGTACATCATTTGCACGACCAAAGGCATCCGTCATTTTGATCTTGCCCATTTGCAATAAACGGTCATTCGGGATAACGATCAATGAATCAACATGCTCAGCTAACTCTTGAATACCTTTTTCAGCAAAACCGCTGCGCTTTTTACCTTCAAATACAAAAGGTTTTGTAACCACTGCCACGGTCAAAATGCCCATATTGCGAGCAATTTCCGCAACGATTGGTGCGCCACCTGTTCCAGTGCCACCGCCCATACCTGCGGTGATAAACACCATATCTGTGCCTTCTAGCACATCTTCAATAGCGTCTCGGCTTTCAAGTGCTGCCTGACGGCCGATCTCTGGATTCGCCCCTGCGCCTAAGCCTTTGGTGATCTCTTCACCAAGCTTCATGATCCGTGTTTGTGCACTTTCTACGCGCTCAATACGCTCCAAAGCCTGCATGTCAGTATTGGCGCAAATAAACTCCACGCCATCAATCCCAGTTACCAGCATATGCTCTACTGCATTGCCGCCCCCGCCACCAACGCCGATGACTTTAATATTTGCGCAACTCGGTGCGCTATCTGCTAATTCAAACATGAGTTAACTCCTTTCTTTGCCAGGTTAAAAGCCGTCCAACCAGTTTTTCAACTTAGTCAGTAAGCTCGGTTTATTTGAAGCCTTTTTCTCGACTTTCAAATTCTTATTTGATCCAGAAGCGGACCGGATACTGCTACTAACGAACTTACGTCCGTCATCGCTAATTTTTTTTGCATATAACAACAGGCCAACACCGGTAGAGAAAATCGGGTTTTCGACCACGTCTTTTAGGCCGATCACACCGCGCGGATACCCTACACGCACAGGCATATGGAAAATTTCCTCGGCCAAATATTCAGCACCTTCAATTTTCGAGCCGCCACCGGTCAAAATAATGCCGGCGGGGATCAGCTCCTCAAGCCCATTTCGTCGAAGCTCATGAAGCACCATAGTGAAAATCTCTTCATAACGCGGCTCGATCACCTCTGCTAAATGTCGGCGAGATAAATCACGAGGCTCACGCTCACCCACGCTGGGCACTTTGATTAGTTCTTCTTCTTTTGCCATATGCGCTAGGGCGCAGCCATAACGCTTTTTAAGCTCATCTGCCGCGGCTGTTGGGGTTCGTAATGTTTTGGCGATATCACTAGTTACTTGGTCACCAGCAAGTGGGATATTCGCTACATAACGGGTCGCACCTTGGCTGTACACCGCAATATCTGTGGTACCGCCACCAATATCGACCACACAAGCGCCAAGCTCGCGTTCATCATCCAATAGCACCGCAAAACTTGATGCCAACTGTTCTAAAATCAGCTCCTCAGCTTCAAGGTCGCATTTTCGAATACACTTCTCGATATTCTGCGCCGCGTTTTGCGCACAAGTAATTAAATGCACCTTAGCCGACAAACGAATCCCCGACATACCAATCGGCTCACGAATTCCCTGACTGTCATCAATCGTGAACTCTTGTGGCAAAATATGCAGCACTTTATGCTCTGAGGCGATATGTACCGCTCTTGCCGTATCAATAACACGCTCAACATCGCTCGGCGTCACTTCTTTATCTTTTAGCGCAACGACACCCTGTGAGTTCAGGCTAGAAACATGATCACCAGCAATACCTGCATACACTTTAGAAATTCTACAGCCAGCCATAAGCTCAGCTTCTTGAATCGCTTTTTTAATCGCTCGTGTGGTTTCTTCAATATCAACTACCACTCCGCGCTTTAAGCCTCCACATGGCTGCGATCCTAAGCCGATAATTTCCAGCTGATTATCTTCATCGATCTGGCCCACAATCGAGACCACCTTCGAGGTGCCGATATCCAGCGCGACGATAATGTCATCCTGCGTACGTTGCTTCATCTTTTACCCCTGCGTTTTCGTCGTCTTCCACGCTATCGCAAAACCATGCGGATAACGCAGATCAACTTGTGCAATTTCGCCGCGCTTGGCTTTCAGCGGCTCATGCAAAATAGCTAACAACTGGCGAAGTCGACGCTCTGCCGACTGGTCCGCCACCTTAATGATCATTTGATTACTCAATAACACCATCCAGTCCCCGTTCGCATTACGGTTCAAGGCATCAACTCGCCATTGGTATGGCATCAAAAGCTCATTGACCATCAAATAAAAGGTCATCATCTCGATTGACCGATCATTACTGGCATACAATCGAGGCAAGCGCTCAGTTGGCACATTAATCTTCTTAAAAATCTGCCCACTGGCACTCACAAAACTGTCTTCATTCCAATACGCGATCGGCGTATGGTGCTGCACCTCGACGACCAAAGTATCAGGCCACAGTCGACGCAAAGCCACCTGATCAACCCAGTTAATTGCCTCCACCTGCTGCACCAATTGGCGCAATGGTAAATCAGCAAAGTTTTTCTTCATGACCTGCTGCTGAACCAGATTTAACACTTCGTCTCTTTGCGTTTCACTCAAAGCGCCTTTGATCTGCAGCTGCTCAATCACAACGGATTGGCGGAACCACAAAAACGCGAGCATCGCCGCCACACTGACCAACCCTAAAAATAGATAATGCAGCCATCGAGATGACGGGGTGAGTGAGCGCAACGTGTTAATCATCTTAATTCATCACCAAAGCCTTCGCGCTTGTGAGCTTCTGGCTCTGTTGTAAACGCCGTCAATAACACCTGCTCAACCAAGTCTTCAAAGCTATAACCTGCCGCCTTGGCCGCCATTGGCACCAGACTGTGATCCGTCATCCCAGGAACCGTATTAGCTTCAAGAAGATAAAAATTACCGTTATCGTCAGTCATCACATCAATTCGGCCCCAGCCTGAGCACTTCAAGCCTTCAAACGCTTTTACCGCAAGGCTTTGCAAATCTTCAGTCTGCTGCGTTGATATCGGCGCTGGGCATAAATACTGCGTATCATTGCGCTCATATTTCGCTGAATAGTCATAAAAACTCTGGCTATATTTCAGCTCAATTGGCGGCAGCGGCTGACCATCTAATACCGCCACGGTAAACTCGCGTCCTGACAACCACTGCTCTAACAAGACATCCGTATCGTATTCACAGGCCTGACGAATCGCCTGCGCTAACTGCGCTTCTTCTTCAACACGATACATACCAATGCTCGATCCCTCATGAGCTGCTTTAACAATCAGCGGATAACCATAAGGCCAGGCTGGCAGCTCTTTTTGCTTTGCTGACACCGTAACGTAATTCGCCGTTGGCAAACCCATACCGCGCCATACTCGCTTGGTTAAAATTTTATCCATTGCAAGCGCACTCGCTGCCACTCCGCTACCGGTATAGGGCACATTCGCCTGATCTAATAGCGCTTGCAGGTGACCATCTTCACCGCCTCGGCCGTGAACAATATTAAACACCACGTCCAGCTCGCTAAGCTTATCTAAAGCCAGATCGTTCAAGTCCATCGGCTGTACGCGATACCCTTTTGATTCAAGCGCAGCGATCACAGCCGCAGCGCTTCTCTTGGAGACTTCGCATTCAGCAGCCCAACCGCCAAAGACAACGGTCACTGTCTTTTCTTTAAGCAACTCTGGACTCATGGCTTGCATCATCGCTGAAAAGCCTCCACTACTTGTTGCGCCAGCTTACCTACACTGCCTGCACCCTGCATGATCAACACATCATCACTCTTCAATTGACGCTCTAACACCGTGTTTAAGCTCTCAATATCTGATACATAGATTGGCTCTAATCGACCACGTGATCGAAGACTGCGACATAAGCTTTTGCTGTCTGCCCCCGCAATTGGGCTTTCACCTGCGGCATAGACATCGAGTATAATCAGCTGATCAGCTTGATTAAGCACATTGACAAAATCATCATATAACTCCTGTGTGCGGGTATATCGATGCGGCTGGAATAACGTCACGATTCTTCTTTCAGGCCACACCTGCCTTGCAGCTTTCAATGTCACGTCAATTTCAGTTGGGTGGTGGCCATAATCATCAACCAGCGTAAAACTCGCCTGCTCGGTTTGGCAGCCATCATACACTTGGAATCGACGCCCCACGCCCTGGAAATCCGCCAAGGCTTTGCGAATCGCAATATCGCTCACACCTTCATCGCTACAAACCGTAATCGCAGCAAGCGCGTTCAAAATATTGTGCTGACCAGGAATATTTAATGTCACCGGCAGCGGGTCTTGATTGGGGCGAATGACATCAAAATGCGTCTTGAAACCTTGGGTGCGAATATTTTCTGCACGTACATCCGCTTTCGGATTATCAATGCCATAGGTCATTACGGGTCGCTTCACCTCAGGAACAAGCGACTCAATAACCTCGTCATCCACACAAAGCACGGCCAAGCCATAAAATGGCAGATTATGCAAAAACTCAATAAAGGTTTGCTTCAGCTTGCCAAAATCATGCTGATAGGTATGCATATGGTCGGCTTCAATATTTGTGACCACGGCAACCATCGGCTGTAAATGTAAAAACGAAGCATCGCTCTCATCTGCCTCAGCTACCAAATAACGTTCGCGGCCCAATTTGGCATTAGTCGATGAGCTGTTTAATTTCCCGCCAATCACGTAGGTCGGATCTTTGCCATCGGCATTAAAAATACTGGTTACCAAGCTGGTTGTTGTGGTTTTTCCATGCGTACCAGCAATGGCAATCCCATGACGAAAGCGCATTAATTCAGCCAACATCATTGCTCGAGGTACCAGCGGAATGCGCAGCTCACGGCCAGCGATAATTTCAGGATTAGTCTCATCAATCGCCGTCGAAACCACAATCACATCCGCACCTTGAATATTTTGCGCCTCATGCCCAATGCAGATCGTCACGCCCATCGCCTCCAGACGATCTGTAACAGCAGAGCGCTGAATATCAGAGCCCGATACTAAATAGCCTTGATTAAACATCACCTCAGCAATACCACACATACCTGAACCGCCAATGCCGATAAAATGCATTTTGCGAATTCGGCGCATTTCAGGCACGAAGTATTGTGATACAGCGTTCGGATTAACGACCATGAATACACTCCTCAATTTCTGCCACAATTGCCGCT
>JAXHSS010000037.1:7243-12993 GCA_034190675.1 Pseudomonadota bacterium | reverse complement strand
AGAATAATCAATCCTGACTCAACATGTGGCAAAAAGGCATCTTGTTGCGACTTATTAAATCGATGAATTTCATCAACAAACAGGATGGTTTTTATCCCAAGGTTTTGATTGGTTTGAGCTTGCTTAATGGCTTCGCGTATTTCTTTTACGCCGCTAAGCACCGCAGATATCGGGATAAAGTCGGCCTCGGCCTGCTGCGCAATGATCTGCGCCAATGTGGTTTTCCCTACCCCTGGCGGTCCCCAGAAAATCATCGAGTGAACATCTCCGTGTTCTATCACTCGTTGAAGCGGCTTGCCCTCGCCGATCAGATGCGATTGGCCAACAAATTGTTCAAGACTACTTGGTCGAAGTTTGGCGGCAAGTGGCTGGTAGGTGTCCATAGTCAAATATCAACGGGATCTAAATACACGAAATTGCCAATTAGTATACGAGGCAATGAGCGGTTTTTCTAATTGGCAAAGCGGTATGAGGCGCTATTTTGCCGCGCCTCGACTGCTTATTGCTCGACTGTTTATTTTATTGTTCGATTATATCAATTCCTTGCGGCAGGTTTGGCTCAAAAATACTGGGGCTAATCTGCGTCTTTTTTTCGATATCATAAAAGCTAATTAATGTGGTTTGACCGAGGTTATCTTCAAGCTTCATATAACGAGCGATCGTGTCTTTATTAAAGCCAATTTCAAGGCTAATAAAGAGCGCATCATCGGACTTTGGCATAAGCACATAGGCTTCGCCTGCGCTACTCACTGACTTGGTCACATGGTAGTCATTATCAATTTTGCTGCTATCGCCACTCAGTAAATGCGCCGGTACCTCGCTCACTTCGTCAGATAAGGTCTGCACAATGGCTTGATCAAGGTCGACATCAAAAACAATCATCTTGTCTTGATTAACAAAGATTTGCTGAACAAACGGCGTATCCACATCCCAGCGGAACTGATTCGGTTTTTGCACCCACATTTCGCCTTGGCTGATCTGATCAGACTGGCTATTTTCGGTAAAAACGCGTTGAGAGAATTTGGCATTCATGGCTTGAGTTTGGGCAAGCTTATCTTGCAACTCCTGCGCGGGGTTTGCCATAGCTAGGGGCATGATACAGCTGATCAACAGTCCGAAAAAAGCGGATCGTAATTTCATTGAATATCCTTTATTGACGTTGTCTATTTCGTTGGAATAAATTTTCACTACAAAGTTCATTGTAGGCGTTATTCAGTCGTGGCCTAAAAACGGCTTAATCAAAACGTCAGGTAATAAAAAAGCGGCAACCTCATACAAGGCGCCGCTTTTCGAATCGCTTAGTAATCAGAGATTAGTTTTTCTCTTTATCAACGATTTTGTTCGCAGCAATCCAAGGCATCAAAGAACGAAGCTTTGCACCTGTTTGCTCGATTGGGTGTGCCGCGTTGTTACGACGACGTGCTGTCATTGATGGGTAGTTCAACTGACCTTCAGCAATGAACATTTTCGCGTATTCGCCATCTTGAATGCGCTTCAATGCATTACGCATTGCTTCACGAGACTGCTCGTTGATTACCTCAGGACCTGTCACGTACTCACCGTACTCAGCATTGTTTGAGATTGAGTAGTTCATGTCAGCGATACCGCCTTCGAACATCAAGTCAACAATTAGCTTAAGCTCGTGCAAACACTCAAAATAAGCCATCTCAGGTGCATAACCCGCTTCAACCAATGTTTCAAAGCCCATTTTCACTAGCTCAACAGCGCCACCACAAAGAACCGCTTGCTCACCAAATAGGTCAGTTTCTGTTTCGTCTTTAAACGTTGTTTCAATAATACCTGTACGGCCGCCACCAATCGCAGAGGCATAAGACAATGCCACTTGCTTTGCCTTGCCAGATGCGTCTTGATAAACCGCGATAAGATCAGGAATACCACCACCACGTTGGAACTCAGTGCGAACTGTGTGGCCTGGTGCTTTTGGAGCTACCATGATCACGTCCATATCTGCCTTTGGCACGATTTGGTTATAGTGAATCGCAAAACCGTGAGCGAATGCAAGTGTCGCGCCTTCTTTAATGTTAGGCAAAATCACGTCTTCGTATAGCGACTTTTGGAATTCGTCAGGCGTTAGGATCATCACCAAATCAGCGGCAGCTACTGCGTTTTCAACCGTTGCTACTTGAAGGCCCGAGTTTTCAGCTTTTGTCCAAGAGCTAGAGCCTTCACGAAGGCCTACAGTTACATCAACACCTGAGTCTTTCAGGTTGAGCGCGTGCGCGTGACCCTGAGAACCATAACCAATAATCGCAACCTTCATGCCTTTGATGATGGCTAGGTCACAGTCTTTGTCATAATACATTTGCATAATTAAAAATCTCCAAAAATTAAATACTCAGGGTTTTCTCACCGCGAGAAATACCAGATACACCAGAACGAGCCACCTCAAGAATTTGCACTTGCTCTAGGGCATCGATAAAGCTGTCGAGTTTACCAGTATCACCTGCGATTTGCACGGTGTAGATGCTTGACGTCACATCGACAATATGGCCACGGAAAATATCCGTTAAACGTTTAATCTCAGCACGCATAGAGCCCGTTGCTTTGATCTTGATTAACATCAATTCGCGCTCAATATGTGGACCATCTGTTAGATCAACTACTTTAACAACATCCAATAACTTATTGAGTTGCTTAGTAATTTGCTCAATCTTCGCCTCATCACCATCGGTTGATAATGTTAGGCGAGACAAGGTCGGGTCTTCAGTAGGCGCAACGTTCAATGTATGAATGTTATAGCCACGCTGAGAAAACAAACCAACAACACGAGACAAAGCACCCGGTTCGTTTTCCATCAAAACTGAAATAATACGATGCATTATGTTCTCTCCGACTTGCTTAACCACATATCACGCATAGAACCGCCTTTGATCTGCATAGGATAAACATGCTCTGTTTTATCGACATAGATATCCATAAACACCACACGATCCTTCAGCGCAAACGCTTCTGTCATTGCATCTTTTAAGTCTGAGGCTTTGTCAACGCGCATACCCACATGGCCGTATGACTCAACCAACTTAATAAAATCAGGAAGTGATTCCATGTATGACTGCGCATGGCGGCCTTCATACATCATGTCTTGCCATTGTTTCACCATGCCAAGATAACCGTTATTTAGGTTAATCACCTTCACAGGCAGGTCGTACTGCTTACAGGTTGAAAGCTCTTGAATATTCATTTGAATACTGCCCTCACCTGTCACACAAGCCACTGGCTTGTCCGGGAAAGCCATTTGCACACCCATCGCCGCGGGTAAACCAAAGCCCATGGTGCCCAAGCCGCCCGAGTTGATCCACTGACGAGGATGCTTGTAACGGTAGTGCTGAGCAGCAAACATCTGGTGCTGGCCAACATCCGACGTGATATACGCTTCGCCATTCGTCACTTGATATAAGGTTTCAATCGCGAACTGTGGCTTAATAATTTCGCCATCATTTTGATACTTCAGGCCGTGATGCGCACGCCAGTTCTCGATTTGTTTCCACCACTGTTCAATATGTGCGCGATTGCCTTCAAAACTAACCGATGGCAGAAGCTCCAACATTTCTTTCAAAACAGGAAGCGCAGGGCCAACAATCGGCACATCTACGGCAATGTTTTTGGAAATATTAGCTGGGTCAATATCGACATGGATGATCTTGGCATCAGGACAGAATTTTTTAACGTCGTTAGTTACACGGTCATCAAAACGTGCGCCAATGGCAAAAACCAAATCCGAGTTATGCATGGCCATATTAGCTTCATAATAGCCGTGCATGCCCAGCATACCGATCCACTGTTTATCATCACCCGGATAGGCGCCTAGGCCCATCAAGGTAGTGGTCACAGGAAAACCTACTTTACGAGCCAGTTCAGTTAGCTCGGCACTTGCCTCGCCTTGAACCACACCGCCGCCAACATAAAGAATCGGACGTTTTGCTTGGCTCATTAACTCAATAGCTTTGCGAATTTGACCCGTGTGCCCCTTCTCTAGCACTTGGTACGATCGAATAGAAACTGACTCAGGATAGCTATAGTCAAACTTCTTCGACGGATCTGTCATGTCTTTAGGAATATCAACCAATACAGGACCTGGTCGGCCGGTGCTGGCAATATAAAATGCTTTTTTGATGACCTCAGGTATCTGACGAGGGTCATTCACTTGGAAGCTGTGCTTCACGATAGGACGGCATATACCAACCATATCAATTTCTTGGAAGGCATCATCGCCAATCCAGTCAGACTGGACTTGGCCAGAAATAACCACCATTGGGATGGAGTCCATATAAGCCGTTGCAATACCCGTTACGGCATTGGTTGCACCAGGACCTGAGGTCACTAATACAACACCTGTTTTACCTGTTGCACGGGTATAGCCATCCGCCATATGCGTAGCGGCTTGCTCATGTCGAACCAAAATATGCTCAACTTTATCTTGCTGGAACAATGCATCATAAATATGAAGCACCGCACCACCGGGGTAACCATAAACGTAATCTACGCCTTCGTCCGCTAATGAGCGAACTACCATTTCGGCGCCAGACAATTTTTCCACGTTCAAACCTCTCACTGTTTCGAATTTATCAACGTTGAATCTCATGTTCTTCGCTGACCACCCAAGCTGTCTTGAGCGAGCCAATTGACCAAATTCACGAAGGGGTAAATCGTTGAATTGTCAGCGTGTTGATTCGATGGTTTTGTACCCACGAATATTGCTCGATTTTGCATAAAAAACGAGGCCTGAGATTTTCGCACACAAGCCTTGTATGTCAACCGTTTATCGTGAAAAAACCTGTTAAGTCGGCGCGTTTGTACGCAACAGGATGAAAAACCTGCTGATCACCATAAAAACGAGGAATTAGCGTGACTTACTGGCATCTAAAAGCCAATTTGCTATAGTGTCGCCACACTTTAAGGAGACAATAATGAAAATTGAAGCACAACGAGTTGTTAGCATCCATTACCGCCTAAGCAATGGCCAAGGTGAAGTTCTTGATAGCTCAGAAGGTCAAGAGCCGATGGATTTTCTTTTCGGTGCCAATAATATTATTCCTGGACTTGAAACAGCGCTTGAAGGCCTAGAAAAAGGTGCTGAACTAACAGGTTTAAAAATTGAAGCGAACGACGCCTACGGCGAAGCGCATGAAGCGCTAGTTCAAGAAGTGCCTCGTTCAGCGTTTCAAGGTGTCGATAGCATTGAAGTTGGCCAGCGCTTTCACAGCCAAGATCAAAACGGCAACCCTCATGTCGTTGTTGTTAAATCCGTGACAGAAGAAACTGTTGTGATTGATGGCAACCACCCTCTTGCTGGCGAAACGCTAACATTTGACGTTACAGTTGAAGATGTGCGTGAAGCAACGCAGGACGAGATCGAACATAGCCATGTTCACAGCGCAGGTTGTAACCACTAATTTCGGCTAAGCCTACAAGCACAATTGATACCGGCCAAAGCTTAAACTGGTATTGACACAAAAAACCGCGACTTATTTGTTTGTTTTGTTCGCGGTTTTTTTGTTTAGACCGACTCTTTTTTTACTTTCCACTCTACGCTCTCCTTTCTCCACTTCTCTCTTTACCTTAAAGCTTTTTTACAATTGCATCTTCAGCTTGGCGCGCAATACCTACATTTGTACGCTATGCTTATCAGCTTTGACTCATTAGAAAAACGCGCAGAGAACATAATGACGGATATTGATCGCTACCGAATTCACCCACTGATGGCCTTTTCACTTGATGATATTGACCCT
>JAXHSS010000037.1:0-7143 GCA_034190675.1 Pseudomonadota bacterium | reverse complement strand
GCTTACGAGCAAGCGATTAATGAAACCTCCACCGACTTTGCCCCTTGGTATGTGATTCCTGCCGATTCAAAAACCAACCGTAACCTGCTGATCGCCAAAATTCTTAAAGCCAAGTTAGAAGCCCTCAATATGGATTACCCAACACCCCCCGAGCATTACAAAGATATAGTGATAGAGGACTAAATCGGTATAAACCCATGAAATAACAAAAGAAAGTGTCATAATTTTGTTAACAAATTTGGCACAGAGTTAACAAAACGCTTCTTTTGTTAACGCAATAATATTACGTAATGTTGTCCGCCCCCCGAGATTAATGGAGAGACAATATGAAATAGCACCTAGTTTCAGGTTTGATCGCGGCCGCAGCGGTTTGTGTTCAGCCTGTACTTGCCAATGGCGTTTGTAACCCAACGTCAACTGAAACTTGCGGCATTCCCTTCTCATCTAACTTTTGGGCAACACCCGTTCTTGAAACCACAACAGGCATGGAGCTTAATGTCAGCAATGAGATTCTTCGTCCTGAAGTGCTCGAACAGCTGCCTATTCAAGATGGCTTTACTCCGGAAGGCATTTTTAATGGGTATAGCGGCTTTTCCGCCGCATCGGCTGTCGCTTTTGAGTTTGCGAGCGAGCTCGTTGCGAGCAGCCTGCCTAAAGAAGGCGGTGACACGGTTATTGCCATCGACTTAACCACCGGAGAAACACTTCCCTGTAGCGTTCCTGATATCGATCCGAGTCGTATTATGATGCAAGGCACTTCGTTGGGCGGTGTTTTAGGGTCAACCTATGGCTCATTGCCCCAGTCGTTAAAGGCGCGGTATATCATGTCACTCGCGTTGGTGTGACCAGTATTTTACCCGGGTCTATCTTATGGGAGTCGATGTTTGAAAAGTTAGAGCCTGAGTCCGCAAATGGTTCAGAGGCCCTTTTACTAAGTGGTGCGATTCAGCAATCATTGGATTATGGCGACTCTATTAACTATATCGATTATTTCCGCTATCCAATTCCGGGAACGCAGGCTAAGCCGATCATGTTAACCATGGGCAACGATGATAGCATGGTAACCAATGAAAGCTCTGTAGCAGCGGCTCAACTACTCGACTTGTCCATTGTTGGTGATGTGCTCGTTGACATGCTGGGCGTTCGCCTATCTGATGACTTTGACGCTGGCGGCTATGGCCTTAAGCAATATGAGCCCGTTTATGACCCGCGCTTTTTGGAGGGTGATATTGCCACCGAGCTGTCGCACGCCTCAGCTCACTTGATTTTCGTTCGAAAGAAAGACAAAGAAGACCAAAAGACGTTTATCCAGCGCTTCTTGATGGATGAGTAATAGGGTGCTCCCTACTCTCAACCATAAAGTAAAAAAACCAGCATCTTGCTGGCTTTTTTATTTAGCTTACGCAGCGATTGTATCGCCCAATCATATCGGCGACTTTTAGCGCCTGCAATCCATGGCCTTAGCGATATGAACAACCGCTCAGGCTATTGTGTTACAGCCTCAGGTGTCTCAGCAATAGGCTCAATAACTTCATGAGCTGATATTGCTGGTTTTTCAGGAGCGAGTTGAGTGCTTTTCTGAACTGTTGGCTTTACCGTCATTGCCGCGGGCTCAGTAGGCGCCGTTCGTTTTTTATAAGGCTTTTCAAAATCTGAAAGATCAAAAAACGCATTATCAATTGAATCCCATGTTGCTGATCGATATTTATCCCGTTTCACCTGCTCATGCAAGTTTGTCAGTGACACCTCAGGGATGTTTGTTACATATAAATTAGCCAACCATTTAGGAATGGATCCACCAGGGTCACCATGACCTGTAAACGTTACTTGCGTGTGATCTGGAGACATCGGTCTTAGTTCATAGCTAGATTCCACACTAGGCATTCGAACATAGTCTTCTTGCTCTGGATAAATGCCATCGATAGAAACAGATTCTAGGTAAATTGTTTTACTAACGGGGTCTTGCCTTGGACTAACATCCAGCACAACATCTCGATCAGAAGTTGGCCAAACACCAACAATTTGAATGTAATAAAAAGGGTTGCCTTCACTGTCTTTGATAACTTTGGCTAATTTGTTTGAATATACCCAATTAGGATTATTGTCAGGGTCACTGATCACGGCCAATACGACAGCCATTGAGGCATTGATTGTCGTCACCCCCATGAATTCCTTCATCTGCTGACCTTCTACATAGCGTGTGTAAACGGCAACATCTGCGGGAGTGGCGGCTTCAATGTCCAGCTCCCACTCACTTGCAGAGGCCGTAAATGGCAATGTTAGCGCAAGAGCGGCTAACCAGCGTTTTGCGTTTTTCATAACGTCTCCTCGGTTTGTGGTCGGTATTATGCGTGAGTCCAGGCAATGTAAACAAAAACATTACAATTACTCAACAATTTTAATAGTAACGAATTTTTGGGTTAAAACTGCGTCCAAGACACAAGAAGAAACGATTTTGTCTTTATATAACACAGAAAATTTCGGTATATTGACGTTTTGTTTCAGACAAATTACCCAAAAAACGAGAACCTTCGCAACATGCAACGACTCGCTCAGATACTGCTCATTGCCTTAGTTTCCTTGGTGATGCCGGTCCTAAACGCAGAAACCATTATTAAAAGCCATGGCATTGCCATGCATGGACAAGTTAAATACCCGGCAGATTTTACGCATTTTGATTATGTAAACCCTCAAGCACCGGTGGGCGGAGAGCTTAAGCAAAGCACCATTGGCTCCTTTGATGCTTTTAACAGCTTTATACCTCGTGGTGTCTCAGCTGCCGGAATTAGCCTAATTTATGATTCATTATTAAGTCGTGGTCCAGAAGAGCCATTTAGCCTCTATGGGCTGATCGCTGAATCTGTCGAATATCCTGCAGATCGTTCATGGATTATTTTCCACTTAAACCCGAAAGCTCGCTTTCATGATGGCCAGCCGATTACCAGCGAGGACGTGGTTTTTACATTTAATACACTGATTGAAAAAGGCGCACCGCGTTTTAGCTTTTACTATGGCGATGTAAAAAGTGTTGAAGCAATTGGCCCAAGAAAAGTGAAGTTTGAGCTCAAAAATAATGTTAACAAAGAGATGATACTCATTCTGGGAGAGCTGAGTATCTTGCCCAAGCACTACTACGATGAGCATGAGTTTGATGCCGTTAACTTAGACATCCCGCTGGGTAGTGGCCCTTATAAAGTAAAAAGCTTTCAGCCTAATCGACGCATCACCTACGAAAGAATAGATGATTACTGGGCTGAGTCATTGCCGGTTAATCGTGGTCGACATAACTTCGAGCGCATTATCTACGACTACTACGGTGATCGTGATATCGCCTTTGAGGCATTACGCGGCGGCCAGTTTAACTTTTTCCAAGAAAACAACTCCAAACGCTGGGCCACACAATATCAGGGCAAGTTGTTTGACCAAGGCAAATTGATCAAAAAATTAGAGTCTCATTCTAAGCCGCAAGGTATGCAGGGCTTTATTTTTAATCTTCGAAACCCTTTATTGCAAGATATTGAGCTGCGCCAAGCAATCAACCTAGCGTTTGACTTTGAGTGGTCCAACCAGAACTTATTTTACGGGCAGTATAAGCGCAGCCAAAGCTTCTTTGAAAACAGCGAACTTGCGGCGCATGAGCTCCCCTCACCCGCTGAATTGGCCTTACTGGCTCCGTTCAAAGACCAGCTACCACAAGAGGTCTTTAATCAAGTCTACAAAGCACCAGTCTCTGAGGGCACAGGCCGACCGAGAACCAACCTAATTGCCGCACAAGAGCGCCTTCAATCTGCTGGCTATACGCTAAAAAACAATCAGCTTTATAATCCGCAAGGACAAGCCGTTAAGCTAGAATTTCTTACTTATTCACCTGCCTATTTACGTATCTTATTGCCATTTAAAAATAATCTGAGCGCCCTTGGTATCGAGCTAGATATTCGCCGTGTTGACGTTACACAATACATTCAGCGCATGAGAGAATTCGACTACGATATGATGGTCGTGGTCTTTGCGCAAAGCACCTCTCCTGGCAATGAACAACGAAATTACTGGCATTCTGATGCGGCGCATCAACCCAGTAGCCGAAACTATATCGGCATCGAAAACCCTGTTGTTGATGCTTTAGTTGACGCGATTATTCAAGCAGAATCTCGTGAGGACTTGATTACCGCCAGCCGTGCGCTCGACCGTGTTTTGCTGTGGCATCATTATTTAGTGCCTAACTTTTATATCGACTCCTATCGCCTGGTCTACGCTGACTCTTTGCATTACAAAGCCATCCCACCCTACGGCTTGGATCTAATGTCTTGGTGGTATGAAGAGCCTGTCTCATCAAGCCAAACCAATGACACCTCGCAAAATCAGGAGCAGCAACCATGACCGCCTACATTATTCGCCGTCTTTTGCTGATGATTCCTACGCTTTTTGTCATCATTTTGCTGAATTTTATTATTATCCAAGGTGCACCCGGTGGCCCTGTTGAGCGCATGATCGCTGAGCTACAGGGTCAGGACACCAGCACTAGCGGCCAAATCTCATCAGGTGGTGACTTAGCGCCTAGCTCGTCTTCGGCGTTAAGCTCCAACTCAAGCTCCTCAAGCTATAGGGGCAGCCAAGGAATGCCGCCAGAGCTGATCGAAAAAATCGAAAAATTGTATGGCTTTGATAAGCCAGCATGGCAGCGCTTTTTGTTAATGATGAAGCAGTATCTCACCTTCGATTTTGGGGAAAGTCACTATCACGGCAAGCCCGTACTCATGCTCATTAAAGACAGCTTGCCTGTGTCCATTTCTCTGGGTTTGTGGAGCACGCTGATCATCTACTTGGTGTCTATCCCACTTGGGATTCGCAAGGCGGTGCGAAATGGCAGCTTCTTTGATCATGCAACCAGTGCTGTCGTCGTGATTGGCTATGCCGTTCCCGCGTTTTTGTTTGCGATTTTGCTGGTGGTGTTTTTCGCCTCAGGCACCTATTTTGACTGGTTTCCTCTGCGAGGCTTAGTCTCCGAAAACCATGACCAGCTGTCTTTAGCAGGCAAAATTATTGACTATTTCAAGCATATTACCCTGCCTACCATCGCTTTAGTTATTGGCGGTTTTTCGACGCTTACCTTATTAACCAAAAACTCATTTTTAGACGAGATCAGTAAACAATATGTTGTTACCGCCCGATCCAAAGGCCTTTCAGAGCGACAAGTGCTCTATCGGCATGTTTTCCGAAATGCCATGCTCATCGTTGTCGCTGGATTTCCAGCGGCTTTTGTCGGTATTTTCTTCACCGGCGCACTACTGATTGAGTATATCTTCTCACTTAATGGGCTCGGTTTGCTGGGTTTTGAAGCGGTTATTCAACGAGACTACCCGGTTATTTTTGGCACGCTTTACATCTTCACCCTACTGGGGCTTGTGATGAAGCTCATCAGTGATTTAACTTATATGTGGATTGATCCTAGAATCAACTTTGAAGGGCGCTCATGAGCCATATAACGTCAGGCACCGGCCACTCCCCTACACAACTTGCTTGGCAACGTTTCAAGCAAAACAGACCCGGCTATTACTCCCTTTGGGTCTTTAGCTTTTTATTGATCTTTGCACTTTTTGCGGAGTTTATCGCCAATGATAAACCGTTATTAATTCACTATGACGATAGCTTCTACGTACCCGTTTTTAAAAGTTATCCTGAAACAACATTTGGCGGCGACTTCCTCACTGAGGCTGATTATAGCGACCCTTACGTGCAATCACTGATCGAGGAAAATGGCTGGGCGATATGGCCACTGCTCCGCTTTAATGACAATACTATCAACTACTATCACAGCAAGCCCTCCCCTGCTGCACCTGATAGCCAACACTGGCTGGGTACGGATAATCAAGCAAGAGATGTGCTGGCACGTAATATTTACGGGTTTCGTATTTCCGTCTTGTTTGGCTTTGCTTTAACCGCTCTGACCTTGGTTATCGGCACTATTTTAGGGGCGATCCAAGGCTATTTTGGTGGCAAAATCGACCTGTTCTTACAACGCTTTATCGAGATCTGGAGCAGCATGCCAGTGCTATTCATTTTGATCATTTTATCCAACTTTATTTCACCGAACTTCTGGTGGCTACTGTTGATCATGTTACTCTTTAGCTGGACAGGCATCGTCGATCTAGTGCGAGCTGAGTTTCTTCGTGGCCGTAATATGGACTATATTAAAGCCGCTCAGGCAATGGCCGTGCCTACAAGTCATATCTTATTTAAACACCTTTTGCCCAATGCGATGGTCGCCTCGCTGACCTTTCTGCCTTTTATGCTCACAGGCGCTATCGGCACCTTAACCACGCTGGATTTTTTAGGCTTTGGTTTGCCTCCTGGCACAGCCTCACTTGGTGAGCTACTTGCCCAAGGCAAGGAAAACCTTCATGCACCATGGCTTACCCTAACCGCCTTTATCACTTTAACCGTTTTGTTGAGCCTTCTAGTATTTATTGGCTCGGCGCTTCGTGATGCCTTCGACACGCGAGTTCAACATGCAAAATAACACCGATGCCTTACTGACATTACAGTCGCTCAGCGCTCAATTTAATGGCAGTGAAAAACCTGCTGTCTCGGACATCACGCTTGAGCTTAAACGCAATGAAGTGTTTGCGTTAGTTGGCGAGAGTGGCTCAGGTAAAAGTGTCACTGCCAAAAGTATTTTGCGCCTTAATCAAGGCCTAAACTACCAAGGTAAGATCATCTTTAACGACCAAGATTTATTGCAGGCCAGTGAAGCACAATTACGTCATATTCGTGGCAATACCATTAGCATGATCTTCCAAGAGCCTCTGACTGCGTTCAACCCTTTGCATACGGTTGATCGTTGTATTCGTGAAATTCTTCTCCAGCATGGGCAATGCCAAAAATCAGAAATCGATGAGCGCATTAACCAACTGCTCATTCAGGTCGAGCTTGGTGGCGAGCTAACTCAGCGCGTGCGCCGCTCCTATCCTCATGCGCTTTCTGGCGGCCAACGTCAACGCGTGATGATTGCTATGGCATTAGCTAATAACCCTGATATTCTTATCGCCGATGAGCCAACGACCGCCTTAGATGTCACGGTTGCCAAAACCATCATGGAGCTACTGAAAAAGCTTCAGGCCGAACGCAATATGTCGATCATTTTCA
>JAXHSS010000036.1:5254-13172 GCA_034190675.1 Pseudomonadota bacterium | reverse complement strand
AAGAAATTGCAGAAGTCGAGCATAAACTCAACTCACGGCCGAGAAAAACACTTGGGTATCTAACACCAATTGAAGTATTATCTAGAAATCACACTGTTGCACTTGGCACTTGAATCCGCCCCGAGTGCAACCGCACCGGGTATAAATGTCTGGTTGGACAAAACCGCGGGCTACGAAGTCCGACGCTCTATTTATAAGGGGATTGTTTTTCCAAACGGATTGTCCACCTGAACAATACACCTGCATTTGTCCTGTCACTCTCTGCTCCCTGAACCCATGTAGCCGATACGATACGTTCCATCTGCTCAAACATACCACAAAGTATTTAATAATGCAGAGCTGAAAAGTACGACGACAATACCACCCCGTCACCACTCTACCGGTAGTGATCAACAGCACGCACTATCCTGCCAAACGTCAGCCATAGTCCTGTTGCACTTGCCGTAAGGGATAATGAACCCGCATGACACCGGTTTTACAACAGGAACAGGGAATACCCTCAAACTCGGGGGCAGAAGCGGTGTCAAAATTAGGGCTCTGACCCCTAAAATTGGGCAACCGTAGTGGAGCCATTTTTGTGGTAAAAAGGAGCGCAGCGAGTAATTTTTCTGCGTGCAGCAACTTGTTAACTGCTTTACTGCACACCATAGTGATTCTTCCAGCGTGTGCGTGGCTTGCACTGAATTTCAGACATAAAGTCATTTAGGTTCTTTGACTTCTTACCCGTACGTTCAACTATCTTTTTTCGCCGGACACGAGAATCAATGGTTTTGTAGCACTAAAATTAGGGCTCTGACCCCTAAAATTAACCCCTAAAATTAAAATTGACCCCTAAAATTATAGAGCAGCCAGTATCATCCCCATTATTCGTGTTAGAAGTGATGCCCCACCATTTCCTATTAATCAAATCCGATTAATCTAATAATCCCTCCTGAAAAAAGAAGCAAAATCAAAGTAACGACTAAAACAGAAAGCATTGTAGCTGCTGTGATCATTTGCTCTTGAATTGTAAAAGCATTATTGTCAGTTGTTAAGATAACTGCCAGAATTGCACCAGGTGAAGCCGTAGCAGGTATTGCCAATGGAAACACTGATATATCATGTAAGGGTTCGTCAGTTTTTTCTGGAGTATTATTAGAAAAAATCATCTGCAAACCGAAAAGAAAAAGAATTACCCCTCCAGCAACTTGAAAAGAAAGCAAGCTGATTCCCATTGCTCCGAGCAATAGCTGCCCAATAACAATTGCACCAACTAAAATTAGCGCCGCATAAATGATAGTTTTGTATGCAGTTCTCTTTCGATCCTTAGCTTAAAGTTTCGAGGTTAGGCCGGCAAAAAGTGCCATTGTTCCTATAGGGTTTATGGTAGTCCAAATAATCAAAAAATCTTGTAACACTTTATCTATCATTTGCACTCTGCTTCGCTGTCATAACGATTTAATAACAGGCGCGAGCTCGCGAGCGTCCTAATTGACGCGCTTGTTATATTTTATCTTCAATTTCATGTTGTAGTTTTTCAAGCTCATCAAGGACTTTCATAAATTTGGCCCCGAAATCAGTGACTTTGTACTCCACCCTCGGTGGCACCTCATTGTAAGAAACTCGCTCCAAGATCCCAAACTCCGTATTTTTACGTAGGCACTGGTTCAGAACTTTAGTGGTTAAACCTTCAATGCTGCGCACCATTTCACCAGGCCGATTGATTCCATCGGCCAAGAGCTGATAAACCGTAAGAGACCATTTACAGCCATAAATAGTCTCCACTATCTTTGCACTTTCAGTAGGTGCAGTTTTTCTCAAATATTTTTTTTCTTTAGCTTTCATTAAGATGTACCTAAAAGTATCTACCTTACCAATTTGTACTTACTTTTTAACGCCACAGTGATTTGATAGTTTGTTTTAATATCTTAACACACAAGAGAAAATCTATGACAACTTCAAAATGTGCATTAATTATTGGCGGCTCAAGCGGAATTGGTCTGGCAACAGCAAAACAACTCGTCGCTCAAGGAACCAGTGTTATTGTTTTAGGCAACAACACTGAAAAGCTGGAATCGGCCAAGTCTCAGTTAACCGCAATAGCGAGCAATGATATTAATATTGAGACATTACAAGCCAATCTCTATCAGCAACAAGATGTTGACAGAGTGATTCAAGCGATAAACTCAGACGAAAGGCATATCCAATACCTTATTAATTCAGCAGGTTACTTCAATCCTAAGCCATATTTAGAACACGGATTAGAGGATTATGATGCTTATGCTGTACTGAATCGGGCAACCTTTTTTATATGCCAAGCCGTATCTCAAAATATGATTAATAATGGTGGGGGTTCCGTGGTTCATATTGGTTCAATGTGGGCTAAGCAAGCAATCAAAGCAACCCCTTCTTCTGCCTATTCCATGGCAAAAGCAGGATTACACGCGTTAACGCAGCATATGGCAATGGAGCTAGCGGACCATAGTATTAGGGTAAATGCAGTGTCACCTGCGGTAGTGAAAACGCCAATTTACGAAACTTTTATCGATCCCGCAGAAATGGACGATGCCCTTGCAGGTTTTGACAGTTTCCATCCCATTGGTCGTATTGGCACACCAGATGACGTTGCCAACGCTATCATGTATCTTTTGAGCGAGAGTGCAAGCTGGATAACAGGCGCGATTTTGGATGTTGACGGCGGTGTTATTGCTGGCAGAAATTAGGCAACAGTTTTAATAGATATTAATATGACTACCTTAATCAATGCAGATTTTACGCGACGTGTAATAATTCAACCTGGCGATTATAAGTGGGTTGATTCTCCGATGCCCGGCGTTGAGCGCATGATGCTTGATCGCGTTGGAGACGAGGTCGCACGAGCGACCTCTATCGTTCGTTATGCACCACACACAGCGTTTTCGTCACACACTCATAGTGGTGGAGAAGAGTTCTTAGTACTTGATGGTGTGTTTTCGGACGAGCATCAAAGCTACGCAAAGGGAAGCTATGTACGCAATCCAATTGGTACGTCTCACACACCAAATATAGGAAAAGAAGGTGCAACTATATTGGTAAAGCTACATCAATTTGATCAGGACGACACTGAGCAAAAAGTGATAGATACTCATAACCGCCCGTGGCACCAAGGGCTTGTAGATGGGCTAGCGGTGATGCCGTTGCATGAGTTTAAAAATGAGAAAATCGCCTTAGTTAAATGGTCACCTCACACTCAATTTCAATTTCACACCCATTGGGGAGGGGAGGAAATCTTTGTATTAGAGGGCACGTTTTACGATGAGCATGGTCAATATCCCAGAGGCACCTGGCTTCGTAGCCCCCACATGAGCCAGCACACGCCTTTTACGAAAGAGGATGGCGCATTGATTTATGTGAAGGTGGGTCATTTGTAAATATAACGCCCGCGTAATGGGCGCGAGCTCGTGAGCGTCCTAATTGACGCGCTTGTTATATTTTATCTTCAATTTCATGTTGTAGTTTTTCAAGCTCATCAAGGACTTTCATAAATTTGGCCCCGAAATCAGTGACTTTGTACTCCACCCTCGGTGGCACCTCATTGTAAGAAACTCGCTCCAAGATCCCAAACTCCGTATTTTTACGTAGGCACTGGTTCAGAACTTTAGTGGTTAAACCTTCAATGCTGCGCACCATTTCACCAGGCCGATTGATTCCATCGGCCAAGAGCTGATAAACCGTAAGAGACCATTTACAGCCATAAATAGTCTCCACTATCTTTGCACTTTCAGTAGGTGCAGTTTTTCTCAAATATTTTTTTTCTTTAGCTTTCATTAAGATGTACCTAAAAGTATCTACCTTACCAATTTGTACTTACTTTTTAACGCCACAGTGATTTGATAGTTTGTTTTAATATCTTAACACACAAGAGAAAATCTATGACAACTTCAAAATGTGCATTAATTATTGGCGGCTCAAGCGGAATTGGTCTGGCAACAGCAAAACAACTCGTCGCTCAAGGAACCAGTGTTATTGTTTTAGGCAACAACACTGAAAAGCTGGAATCGGCCAAGTCTCAGTTAACCGCAATAGCGAGCAATGATATTAATATTGAGACATTACAAGCCAATCTCTATCAGCAACAAGATGTTGACAGAGTGATTCAAGCGATAAACTCAGACGAAAGGCATATCCAATACCTTATTAATTCAGCAGGTTACTTCAATCCTAAGCCATATTTAGAACACGGATTAGAGGATTATGATGCTTATGCTGTACTGAATCGGGCAACCTTTTTTATATGCCAAGCCGTATCTCAAAATATGATTAATAATGGTGGGGGTTCCGTGGTTCATATTGGTTCAATGTGGGCTAAGCAAGCAATCAAAGCAACCCCTTCTTCTGCCTATTCCATGGCAAAAGCAGGATTACACGCGTTAACGCAGCATATGGCAATGGAGCTAGCGGACCATAGTATTAGGGTAAATGCAGTGTCACCTGCGGTAGTGAAAACGCCAATTTACGAAACTTTTATCGATCCCGCAGAAATGGACGATGCCCTTGCAGGTTTTGACAGTTTCCATCCCATTGGTCGTATTGGCACACCAGATGACGTTGCCAACGCTATCATGTATCTTTTGAGCGAGAGTGCAAGCTGGATAACAGGCGCGATTTTGGATGTTGACGGCGGTGTTATTGCTGGCAGAAATTAGGCAACAACCTGCATTTAGAGTTTAACACGACAGAGCCTGCGTTTAGTGGACACTTTTTCATGTAAAAAGTGTCCGTTTTAGCTAAGGCATATCATGCAATTACGCCCCACCTGTTTCAGGTAGGTAGCAATTTTATCGCGTATCCCACCCATACCAATAAATTTAGCGTAATCAAATATTTAAATTCTCACCTTTTGCTTTGCACAAACTTAAGCTGCAAGAAGATCACCTGCATAAATAAAAGCGTTTCTATAAAAACCTGCAATCACTCATTGCTGCTATAAATGGCAAGTTAATAACAGCAAAGAAAACAAAGGATGAACCTAGCCATACGACTAATCACCCTGCTCTTGCTCGAATCAGATTAAATTAACCTTTATAGCCTTGTTAAAGGATTAATTTAAAGGGAAGACTGAAATGCTCAAAGTGGCCAAAGAGTTACGCCGAATAAATCAGGCTCAAGTAGAAAGCAAAAACAGAAATCTAAACAAAATTTTTATTATTTTGAGCTTCTGAAAATTTGGATTTTTTTGATAATCTGGAGCGGGAAACGAGACTCGAACTCGCGACCCCAACCTTGGCAAGGTTGTGCTCTACCAACTGAGCTATTCCCGCAATTTGGTTCAAGCTAGGCCGTGCTTGAAACCATGTTTGGATGGCGTCCCATAGGGGATTCGAACCCCTGTTACCGCCGTGAAAGGGCGGTGTCCTAGGCCTCTAGACGAATGGGACATTCCTCCAAAAGAGGTCGCCATTTTAGCAATCTATTGCATTGCGTCAAGCGTTGATTTCATTTTTTTTTATTTTTTTGATTTCTGCGTTATTTCTTTAGATTTGCATTCTCGCTAAACTAGCCTGCTGTATTGCAGTATTAAGGTTGTCATGCCCAAGCACATTGAAAAGTCGAACAAGCTAAATAACGTTTGTTATGAGATTCGTGGCCCTGTGATGGAAACAGCGCAGCGAATGGAGGAAGAAGGCCATCAGATTACTAAACTGAATATCGGCAACCCGGCGGCATTTGGTTTGACGGCTCCTGACGAAATCATTCAGGACATGATCCGCAATTTGCCTTATACCACGGGCTATTCAGACTCCAAGGGCTTGTTCCCTGCGCGCAAGGCGGTAATGCAGTATTACCAAGCTAAGGGCGTTAAGGATCTGGATGTCGATGATATTTATCTTGGCAATGGCGTCAGTGAGCTCATCGTGATGGCAATGCAGTCATTATTGAATGATGGCGATGAGGTGTTGATCCCTGCACCGGATTACCCACTCTGGACTGCTTCTGTCTCGCTTGCTGGTGGTCACCCGGTACATTATCGTTGCGATGAGGAAAATGGCTGGCAGCCTGACCTTGACGATATTCGCGCAAAAATTTCTGACAAAACCCGTGCGATCGTGGTGATCAACCCGAACAACCCGACGGGCGCGGTCTATTCAGATGCAACGCTAAAAGCAATTGCGCGGTTAGCCGCCGAGAAAGACATTTTGGTTTTTGCGGACGAAATCTATGACAAAGTGCTTTATGACGGCATTAAACACACGCCGCTTTCAACGTTATGTGATGAAAAGCAGCTGTGCATCAGCTTTGGTGGTTTATCAAAAAACTATCGTGCCTGTGGCTTTCGTGCTGGCTGGATGGCGCTGAGCGGCAAAAAATCGCATGCCAAGGGCTTTATTGATGGTTTAAATATTTTGTCTTCGATGCGCCTTTGCTCGAATGTGCCTGGTCAGTCGGTCATTCAGACGTCTTTGGGTGGCTATCAGAGCATTGAGGACTTGATTTTGCCGACCGGTCGTTTATGCCAGCAGCGTAATTATGCGATGGAGCGTATTGAGCAGATTGAGGGCATTGCCTGCGTTAAGCCAAAAGGCGCGCTGTATATGTTCCCGAAGATTGATCGAAACATTTACCCATATGAAAACGATACCCAATTAGTGCGTCAGCTGCTGGTGGAAGAAAAAATTCTTACCGTTCAGGGCTCGGGTTTTAATTTGAGCGATTCTCAACATATTCGCTTGGTTTTTCTGCCGAATATGTATGACCTCAAACACATTTTTGATCGTATAGAAGCCTTTTTTGCCCGTTTGCGAGCATGATTACCGCAAACAGCACGCAAGCTTCGGATAGCCATCGGTTTTGTATTGCGCCGATGATGAAATGGACGGATCGGCATTACCGCTACATGTCGCGTGTGATGTCAAAACGCCTGCGCCTATACACCGAAATGGTCACGGCAAATGCGCTATTGCATAACTCTGATACAGCGCGTTTTTTGGACTTTAATGCCTGTGAGCATCCCGTTGCGCTTCAGCTTGGCGGCAGCGAGCCCGATGCCCTAGCCCGAGCAGCGGAAATCGGCCAAAAATGGGGCTATGGCGAGATCAACTTAAATTGTGGCTGCCCTAGCGAGCGCGTGCAATCGGGCGCTTTTGGCGCTTGCTTAATGGGCGAGCCAGAGCTCGTTGCTCGCTGCGTTTCGGCCATGATGTCGGCAGTGCATATTCCTGTCACCGTAAAAAGCCGCATTGGTATCGATGAACAAGACAGCTACGCCTTTTTGCAACGCTTTACTGAGCAAGTTGCCAATACTGGCTGTGAAACATTGATTGTGCATGCGCGAAAGGCTTGGTTAAGTGGGCTTAGCCCTAAAGAAAACCGCGAAATACCGCCATTGATGTATGATCGGGTGTATCAGCTCAAGCAGGAATTTCCTGAGCTTAATATCGTGATTAATGGCGGCATTCAAACGCTGAGTGATTGCCAAGAGCCATTGGAACACACCGATGGCGTGATGCTTGGACGAAGCGTTTATCAAGACCCTTACATATTAAGCCAAGTGGATCAGCAGATTTACGGAGAAACAACGCCCGTTTTATCGCGAATGGAAGTCGCGCTTAAGCTTCGAGAATATATCGAAGCGCAGTTAGCGCAAGGACAACGTTTGCATAGCATGACGCGCCACTATTTGGGGTTATTTAATCAACAAAAAGGCGCTCGCCAGTGGCGACGCATTTTATCCGAAAAAGGTAACCTGCCTAATGCAGGTATCGCCGTTTTTAATGAGGCGCTTAGCGCTGTTAATGGAGAAAACTGAAGGTGAACCAGCTTGAACAGCTCAAACAACAGTCAATTGTTGTCGCCGATACTGGCGATATTGATAGCATTCGCGCTTTTGCGCCACAGGATGCCACAACCAACCCTTCTTTGCTACTCAAGGCAGCCCAGAGTGAGCGCTATCAAAGCTTGC
>JAXHSS010000036.1:0-5154 GCA_034190675.1 Pseudomonadota bacterium | reverse complement strand
CGCCAGAGTCGGTGCATTTCAGCGAAGTGATTGCGCTGATCGACCAAGAATATCGCTTTGAACCGACGGCCTTTAAAAATGGCGATGTAGACAATGCGGCTGATCAAAACAATGGCTCATGTAAGATTTTGGCCTTTGGTAAGCGCCATAGTTTGAGCAAAGAGGCGACCTTGCACTGCTTTGGTGATTATTACCGCAAAGATGTGCTAGAGAACCCTGAGGGCCAAGACCATGCGAATATTCGTAATTTTATTCGCTACGGCTGGGATGGTGTGCAGTTTGATAAAGACCCATTTTTGCCGTTTAGAAGCCACTAAACGACTATCTTAGTAAGCGCGTCTATCTGCGTAAGCGCTTAGCAGCCATGCGCTAAAAGCATGCGTCATCGTGTTGATTCACTAACAATAAAGCCTAGGCATAAATACCTAGGCTTTTTTATTTTATGATGAAAACGCCTTAGCGATTCATTATTTGAAGTGATGGAAAGCGTTTTGGAAAAGCTTCATCCAAGGTGCATTTTCTAATGATCGCCACTCTTGTGGGATATAGCTTTGTTGAGCCACACGAAACACGCGCTCTGGATGCGGCATCATGATCAGCACACGGCCATCTTCATTACACAAGCCCGTAATCCCCTCAACTGAACCGTTCGGATTCAACGGATAGTGATCTGCGATTTGCCCTTTGCCATCCACGTAGCGAAGCGCTATTTGGCCATTTTGCTGTAAAGCCTCACTATGAGAAGGATCCGCAAAAGAAACTCGGCCTTCGCCATGTGCCACGGCAATCGGCAGACGAGAGCCTTCCATTCCTTGCAGCATAATGGCTTTAGAGCGGTCAATGCGTACTTGGCTGGTTCGAGCTTCAAAACGCTCACTCAGATTAGGTACAAAACGTGGCCAAAGATCAGCGCCCGGAATAATGGATTTCAGCTGAGACAGCATCTGACAGCCATTACAAACACCCAGTGCTAAGGTATTGTCACGCTCAAAAAACTCGCTGAACATGGTTTTAACTTGCTCGTTAAACAGCACGGTTTTTGCCCAGCCACCACCAGCGCCCAGCACATCGCCGTAGGAGAAACCGCCACAGGCAACCAACATCTGAAAATCGCTGAGGTTTTGGCGGCCTTCAATGAGGTCACTAATATGCACATCCACACTGTTGAAACCCGCACGATCAAATGCCGCAGCCATTTCAACTTGGCCATTTACGCCCTGTTCGCGGAACACTGCAATGCTTGGACGAGTTTTACCAATCGCTGGGGCACCTTGAATTTCTTTTAGGTCAAAGTTAATACTCGGTTTGATCGCTGCACGCGACTCACCTAATAGGCCATAGCCTTGCTCTGCACAGTCGGCATTATCACGCAGCTTTTGCATTTCCGCACTGGTTTTGCCCCAAATGCGGTGAAGCGCGAGTCGTGAAGCCTGGTATTGACCCTGTGCATGGTTGATGATGATCTCATCTCCTGCTACCGCCTCGCCCAGCGTTGTTGTGCAGGCTTCAAGCCCGCTCTCTGCAATAAAGTGGCGCACTTTTGCTAATTGGCTCTGGCGCACTTGAATCACCCAGCCTAGCTCTTCGTTAAACAAGAACGGTAATACGGGTTGGTCTTCAGGTACTTGCAAGCTCAAGCCACAATTTGCAGCAAAAGCCATTTCCAAGGTCGATACAATCGCCCCGCCATCGCTTCGGTCATGGCAGGCTAATAGGAGTTGCTCTCGCACTAAGGTTTGCATTAAACCAAAGGCTTTTTTCATTTGTTCGGCGTTATCAAGGTCTGGCGCTTCATTGCCTGTTTGTTGATAAACCTGAGCTAGCACCGAGCCGCCTAGGCGGTCTTGACCACAACCTAAATCAATCAGCAATAACGCATTGGCTTCGTCTTTCGGCAAATGCAGCTGCGGAGTGACGGTTTTGCGAATATCGTCCACTGCGGCAAAGCCCGATACGATCAATGACAACGGAGAAACCACTTGCTTTTCATTGTCAACAGTTGCCGAGTCATCTTGCCAAGCAGTACGCATGGATAGCGAGTCTTTACCCACAGGAATGGTCAGGCCTAGCGCTGGACACAGCTCTTCGCCGACGGCTTTAACCGTTTCAAACAAGGCTTGATCTTCATTTAGCGAGCCACAGGCTGCCATCCAGTTTGCCGACAAGGTGATTTTGTTAATCTTGCCAATATTCGTTGAGGCTAAGTTAGTCAATACTTCGCCAATGGCCATTCGCCCAGAAGCTGCTGGGTTAATTAACGCAAGCGGTGTGCGCTCACCCATCGCCATGGCCTCGCCTTTATAGCTATTAAAGCCCGCAGCGGTAACGGCATTATCAGCAACAGGCACCTGCCAAGGCCCTACCATCTGATCACGGTGAACCAAGCCTGTAATTGATCGGTCACCAATGGTGATCAAAAACTCTTTACTCGCAACGGTCGGCTGGCTAAGCACGCGCTCTATTGCCTCGTCTAAAACCATTGGCGCGAGGTCAATGGCGGGTAACTCAGGGGTTTGCGTCTCGAAACTGCGCTCCATTTTTGGCGGCTTACCAAATAATAAGCTCATCGGAATATCGACTGGCGGCTGGTTCAGCAAACGGTCAGTCACTCGTAAGTGATAATCTTTTGTGGCCTCGCCCACAATAGCAAACGGGGCACGTTCACGATCACAGATATCGTTAAACTGCGCCAAACGCTCAGGCGCAATGGCTAGAACATAGCGCTCTTGTGACTCATTCGACCAAATGGCCGCTGGAGACATTTGCTCTTCATCCACTGGGATCTCGCGAAGCTCAATGATACCGCCCAGATCATGGTCACCCACCAGCTCAGGCAGCGCGTTAGATAAACCGCCCGCGCCTACATCATGGATCGACACAATAGGGCTGTCCTCACCTAGGCTCCAGCAGGTATCAATGACTTCTTGGCAACGACGCTCCATTTCTGGGTTTTCACGTTGTACTGAGGCAAAATCAAGCTCAGCGTCACTTTGGCCGCTGTCCATACTCGACGCGGCGCCACCGCCAAGGCCAATCAACATGGCCGGCCCACCTAAAACAATCAGCGGCATACCTGGCTGAATGGGTAGCTTTTCAACATGCTCAGCTTTTACCGAGCCATAACCGCCAGCGATCATGATGGGTTTATGATAGCCTCGTACCACGCCATCAACCGCTTGCTCATAGCTTCTGAAATAGCCGCATAGGTTCGGTCGGCCAAATTCGTTATTGAACGCAGCCCCGCCCAATGGCCCTTCGATCATAATATCAAGAGCCGATGCAATGCGCTCAGGCTTGCCATAATCCAGCTCCCAAGGCTGCTGCCAGCTCGGTAATTTTAAGTTTGAGACTGAAAAACCCGTCAAACCCGCCTTTGGCTTGCCGCCTCGGCCTGTTGCGCCTTCGTCGCGGATCTCGCCACCGTTACCTGTAGCCGCCCCCGGATAAGGCGCAATCGCTGTCGGGTGGTTATGCGTTTCCACCTTACATAAAATATGCACATCTTCTTCATGCATGTGGTATTGGTGGCTGGCGTAGTCAGGATAAAAACGCTCAGCAACATTGCCCGTAAATACAGCAGCATTGTCTTTATAAGCCGACAATACGCCATTTGGGTGGGTCTCAAAGGTGTTTTTGATCATCTTGAACAAGGATTTAGGTTGCGCCTCTCCATCCACTGTCCAACTGGCATTAAAAATCTTATGTCGGCAGTGCTCTGAGTTTGCCTGCGCAAACATCATAAGCTCCGCATCGGTTGGGTTACGTCCTAGCTGCGTGAATTGATCAACCAGATAGTCAATCTCATCTTCAGCTAAAGCAAGACCCCATGCATTATTGGCTTGCTCCAGTGCTGGACGGCCTTGAGCCATGATATCCACTGTTTTAAGTGCCTCGGGCGCTTGGCTGATAAATAGATGATCGGCCTCAGCCAGTGTGCGAACCACAACTTGTGTCATACGGTCATGGATAAGGTCACGAATAGCGTCCCGCTGCTCATCCGAAATCGCCGCTGAATACCACACATAAACAGCTTCACCGCGCTCAACACGTGAGACCTGTGTAAGCCCTGTGTTATGAAAAATATCCGTCGCTTTACTCGACCACGGAGAAATCGTGCCAAATCGTGGTAAAACCAAAAACAGCTCAGCACGAACCGTTTCTTCAGGTGCCTCAAAGGCTTCGCCGTAATTTAAAAGCGCATTTGCCTGTTCCACTTGTTGTTGCGCCAGTGGTGCAGGTGCATCCACAAAATGCACAAATTGGCTGGCAATAGCGGTTACTTGCGGCGCGATTGCTTGGATCTTCTGAGACAGTTTTTGATGTGAAAACGGGGTCAGTGCGCTGGCACCAGTGAGTACTTGCATGGCGTTTCTATCGATATTTCATGAAAAATCAGCGGCAATTTTACTGAAAAAGACCGAGCTTTGATAGCTTTAGCGAGTTATCGCTTGGCTTTTCGTCGGGCTAGGAAAAATTCCTGAACAATGGCTCGGCAGGCTTCGCTTAAAACACCGCCTGTGACGGCAATTTTATGATTAAAATAGTCCGCTTGATGAAGCTGGCCTTGGCTTTTTAATACGCCTGCTTTTGGCTCAGTTGCACCATAGACAATACGGCTAATTCGCGCATGGACCAACGCACCTAAGCACATGGTGCATGGCTCAATCGTGACATAAAGCGTGGCACCTGGCAGCCGATAATTTTGCACTTGCTTGGCTGCGTGGCGAAGGGCCATCACCTCGGCATGGGCGGTCGGGTCGTTAGCGCTAATGGGCTGATTATGCCCTTCACCCAGTACAATGCAATCACGCACGATCACGGCGCCAACAGGCACTTCGCCTAATTGCTCGGCCTTTTTCGCTTGGGCAAGCGCTAAGCGCATAAACGATTCATCGCGCTCTGCTTGAGCCGCTTGATCTAATTGCTCATTGAGTGTTGAAGATGAACTTTGCTTACTCATGGTTTTATAGGCTTAAGGCAAAACCCAAACCGTAGCGTGTAACGTGACGGTTGTAGTCAATCAATGACTCACCATAACCTGAGAACACATGAGCCATAATATTGAATCGTTTAAGTAAGCGCTGAGAAATCTGCAGCTGAAAAGCACCCTTGCCTTCACGAAGGTTTACCCTTGCCAGCGTATTGATCAAGACA
>JAXHSS010000035.1:0-13398 GCA_034190675.1 Pseudomonadota bacterium | reverse complement strand
GATTTATGGGACGTTCATTCGAAAACCGAAAGCATGCCATGGCCAAAACCGCGGCAAAAAAAACCAAGGTCTATTCAAAATATGGCCGAGAGATTTACGTGGTCGCAAAAAATGGCGGCGCCGATCCTGATGGCAATTTAGCACTTCGCAATCTTATTGATCGCGCAAAAAAAGACCAAGTGCCGTCACACGTCATTGATAAGGCGCTAGACAAGGCCACCGCGGGAGCCGGAGAAGACTTTCAGCCCGCACTGTACGAGGGGATAGGCCCGGGTGGTTGCATGGTGTTGGTTAGCGCACTGACCGACAACGTGAATCGATCAGTGGGGGAAATTCGTGGTGTTTTTACGAAGTGCAAAGCAAAGCTAGGTACTCAAGGTTCTGTGTCTCATATGTTTGATCATCGCGGCCTATTTGTTTTTGCTGGTGACGACGACGAGCCGGTTCTAGAAGCATTGATGGAAGCCGATGTTGATGTAAGTGACGTTGAGGTGGATGAAGGGATGGTGACTGTACTGGTTCCGCCTGAAGAGTTTTTCAAAACACGAGCGGCCTTATTGGCTTATCAGCCTGATATCGAGTTTGAGGCTGAAGAAGTCACGTACTTACCGCAAATTGAGCATCCGATTTCTGGCGACGATATTGCGCAATTTGAAAAGTTTGCCTCTATGATGAACGATGTTGATGACGTGCAAGAGATTTATCATAACGCCACGTTTGATTAACCAGCTCTACTTTTTTTTAGCGAGAATTGATGATAAGCCGCGTTGCTTTTTTTGCACATATTGATGGCGCGGCCGTTGATCATCAAGCAAAGCAAAATAGAACAAAAGCACAGCAGATAACAAAGCAACAGAACAATTAAGGAGAACGCTATGAATCCAGCTGAAATGACAGGCTTACAGATCATGCAGGCTTTTGCTGCGGGTAAAATTCCACCGCCGTCTATTTCTAAAACCATGCCGATGACCCCAGTGTCAGTGGCTTTTGGTGAGGTTGTTTTTGAGGCCACGGCTGATGATCGTCATATCAACCCTTTGGGTGGTGTTCATGGTGGCTTTGCCGCAACAGTGCTAGATTCAGTAACCGGCTGTGCAACCCATACCGTATTGGAAGCTGGGGTGAGTTATGGCACTGTGGATCTCAACGTTAAAATGGTTCGACCGGTTCCTAAAAATGTCACGCTAATTGCGCAAGGCCGAGTAATCAATCAGTCAAAGCGACTTGTCATCTCTGAGGGCGATATCAAAGGCTCTGATGGCAAGCTCTATGCGCATGCGACCTGCTCTTGCATGGTCATTTACTCATCGGGTGAGTAAGCAAACTTCAGGCTTTAATCACGCGCTTAATCGTAGCGTAAAGCAATGAATAAACCCAACTCAATGACGGATGTGCTCAATGCACTCAATGAAAAAACGCAAAAGGATCAAGTCAGTATTGAGGATCTATTGAGCCGAATCGAAGGGCGTGGGTTTGGCCCGATGTTAATGGCGCCGGCTTTGATTGCTCTTTTGCCCACTGGCGCAATTCCTGGGGTGCCAAGCCTTTGCGGCATCATCATTGCATTAATCTCAGCCCAGCTCGTCTTGGGTAAGCAATATCCTTGGATTCCGCGCAAATTGCGAGAGCTAACCTTAAGTCAGGATGCTCTAGAAAACGCCATTAACCGAATAACACCCTATTCCAAAAAGATTGACCGTTGGTTCAAGCCGCGCCTGCGTTTCCTTTTTCACCCTATCGTTCAACGAATAATGGCCGCTAGCTGCATTGGTTTAGGCTTGGTCATGATACCGCTGGAACTGGTGCCAATGACAGCGGCGCTACCAGCGTTGTCTATTGTTTTAGCGAGTCTTGGCCTCACAACAAGAGATGGTGTTTTGTTGCTCGGCTCCATGCTGTTTTTCGGCGCGACCAGCTACTTAGTTTGGTCTCAGTGGTTGAGTTAAACCTGATTTCACACGCTACGCACCTCTTAATTGTTAATATATGATCGTTAACAAATTCAAGGAATAACGATGAAAAACTTTGCCATGATGACTTCACTTTGTCTTTCACTATTATAAGTAAAAAATATTCAGCAATCTTTTGGCTGGGCTTTAGCAAAAGCGTGTTTAAAAACAGGGCAGTGAATCAACACAAAATCCAGCCATTGGTCTGCGCTCTGGTACAACTCATGCCATCAATAAGGCTTTTTCGTAGACACGATGATTTTATGGCGTATAAATACGCCTCGAATCAAAGGATAGCGAGCTATTTTGCCAGCGCTTAAATTTTCTAGCGCTTAATTTTGAGATGGCTGTTGTGCTCACAGGTACTCAATGTACTAAAGGGTTAAACGGATTAAAGGACTACATGGAATGAAGCCACAAACTAACATTTCTCATTTTTCGGGCGAATCAGCTTCAGCCAACCGTCGTCGGCCACATGCTTGCATTTCCACGGCTGAACATTGGCAGGCTAAACACGGGTCACAGTGGCAACAAAGGGAAAAGGAGAGCCAAAGAGCACATGAAGGTAAAATAACGTTGCTTACTCGCCAAGTTGAGCTCGGTATTTATCTGGTTTGTGTTTGCATCGGCTTGATGATGGCCGCTTCGGCAATGGCTTTGGAGCCCATACAGCTTGAGAGCCAAGAACCGTCGCCTTTGCGCGGTGAGTTTTCAACGACGCAAATTGAGCCTATGGTATTTGAGGTGAGTTTCATCGGCTCATCAGGTACAACCAATGAGCAGGTCGCTGATATGGCCATGCTTCGTGCCGCTGAAGTCACTTTGCAAGAAGGCGCTCAATATTTCGAAATTATCGAATCGACTCAAGAAGACATACACCGAAGCATCGATAATGGTTACAACCCTGAGCCGATTAATACGTACAGTATGGTACAAAATGTCGAAGGCGTGGGCACAGTAGTGACTCAAGAGACGATCTCAAATCCCGCAGCAGGTGGTCAGGTCAATAGCTTTATTCAGCCTTCCGCCATTTTTGTTATCAGACTTCATCAAACTCAACCAGCTGACGTGACCACCTATGATGCCCGTCAAATCTATAAAGAAGTCACCGAGACCTATTAAAGCGTGATAGCACTTTTTGCTGGGTTCATTAGCGCTTGTTTTCGTTTGGGCATTCAGTTTTCTGGCGTGCCCAAGCAATAAAAACAGGCTTTCGCTCAAATTGATCCGTCAATCTTAAGCGCCATAACTCATATAAAAATAAGCAATCTATCGGACACTAGCCCAAGCTTTAGCTGGGCAAAAGTAGGTGGTTGGTGATTGTAATTTGGCATGGCTCAACCGTATCACCACTGACTTTTTTGCGGTAAACTAAGCGTTTTATTTTTCTGGACCGAATCAAGTCGAGGTTAAGCCAATAATGAGTCGAGTATTTAATTTTTCTGCAGGGCCAGCAGCGCTTCCAACCGAAGTATTGGAACAAGCGCAACGCGAGCTTTTGGATTGGAATGATCTTGGAACATCTGTGATGGAAATCAGCCATCGAAGCAAACCGTTTGTTGATTTAGCCGCTCAAGCTGAACAGGATTTGCGTGATCTGATGGGTATTCCAGAAAACTATAAAGTCCTGTTTTTGCAGGGTGGTGCGACTCACCAATTCACCATGATTCCTCAAAACTTAACAAAGAATTCCTCTCAAGTTGTTGATTTTATTGAAACTGGCCACTGGTCTGAGAAAGCTATCAAGGTAACAAAGAAATCAGCTCAGGTGCATATTGCTGCATCCAGCCGAGACAGTGGTTTTACCACGGTGCCACGTCCAGACACATGGAATTTATCTGATAATGCCGCCTATTTGCACTATACCCCCAATGAGACCATTCACGGTGTAGAGTTTGATTTCATCCCTGAGGTGGACGTGCCGATTATCGCGGATATGTCTTCAAATATTTTATCTCGCCCGATGGATGTGAGTCAGTTCGGTATTATTTATGCGGGCGCTCAAAAAAATATTGGCCCTTCAGGGTTAACTCTTGTGATCATTCGAGAAGATCTGCTTGAACCTCAACGCGACATTGCTCCGTTAATGACGTTCAAAGCTCAGGCCGAAAAAGACTCAATGCTGAACACTCCACCGACCTTTGCGTGGTATTTATCAGCTTTAGTTTTTAAATGGTTAAAAGCCCAAGGTGGTCTAGCCGCTATGGAGTCTCTTAATGAGCGCAAAGCGCAGAAATTGTATGACTATATCGATACCGAAGGCTTCTACAGCAATAAGGTTGAAGCGCCATTTCGCTCTTGGATGAACGTTCCGTTTTTTATTGCAGACGATGCGCTGCATGCGGTGTTTGTTAAAGAAGCCGAGCAAGCAGGTTTGCAGGCACTGAAAGGCCATCGTGCTTTAGGTGGTCTGCGCGCAAGTATTTACAATGCTGTCCCTGAGGCAGCAGTTGATGCATTGATTGAATTTATGAAGGAGTTTGTAAAACGTCATGGCTGAATCCAGCAAACCAGAAGCCCCAGATGATGAGGCGCTCAGCGAGCTGAGAGGGAAAATTGATCAATTGGATAAAGACCTTGTTCAATTGCTTAACCAACGTGCCAACCTAGCTAAATCCGTTGCCAAGGTTAAAGAAACGCATTTAGCTCCGGGCGAAAAAGTTGAGTTTTATCGTCCTGAGCGCGAAGCTCAAGTACTTCGCCGTGTAATGGAAATGAACCCAGGCCCATTGGCTGGTGAGACGGTAGCACGTATTTTTCGTGAAGTGATGTCAGCTTGTTTGGCTTTAGAAGAGCCGACACGTGTGGCTTTTTTAGGGCCAGACGGTACGTTTACCCAAGCGGCTGCATTGAAACACTTAGGCCGAGGCATCGTTAGTGTGGCATTACCTTCGATTAATGACGTTTTTCGTGAAGTGAGCGCCGATGCGGTTCGATATGGTGTAGTCCCTGTAGAGAACTCAACTCAGGGTATGGTGTCATTAACGCTCGACAGTTTCCAAGATTTTGATCTGAAAATCTGCGGTGAAGTGGAATTGCGAATTCACCATCATCTTTTGATCGGTGAAAACACCAAACCGAATGCGATTACGCGAATTTACTCTCACCAACAATCGTTTGCTCAATGCCGCAATTGGCTGGACACTCATATGCCGCAAGCTGATCGTATAGAAGTAAGAAGCAACGGTGAGGCCGCAAAACGTATTCAGCACGAATGGAACGCCGCGGCTATTGCAGGTGACATGGCCGTTGAGCTTTATGACCTAAAAGCCATTGCGAACAATATTGAAGATAATCCTAATAATACCACGCGCTTTTTAATCATCGGTAAACAAGATGTAGCGCCAAGTGGTGAGGATAAAACCTCAATTATCGTGACAACAGAAAACACGCCAGGCGCCTTACATCGTCTACTAGCGCCTTTTGAAACCTCAGGTATCAGCCTGACGCGTATCGAAACGCGCCCAGCGCGAACCAGCAAGTGGCATTATGTCTTTTTTATTGATTTTGAAGGCCATGTGGATGACCCGACAGTTCGAGAAGTCATGCGCGAGCTTGAAAAAGAAGCCACCGATGTTCGCTGGCTTGGTTCTTATCCAAAAGCAGTGATTTAACCACTATGAAAAACTTGCCTATTAACGAGAATATTGCCGCCTTACAGCCCTATGTTCCAGGAAAGCCGATCTCAGAGCTGATGCGTGAGTTTGGTTTATCCGATATCGTCAAATTAGCCAGTAATGAAAACCCGTTAGGCGTATCACCAAAGGCCAAAATAGCGATGCAAATGGCGATCGAAACGGTGAACTTTTACCCTGATGGCAATAGCTTTGAATTAAAGCAAGCCTTAGCTGATTTCTATCAACTCAGCAGTGATCAGCTGGTGTTGGGCAATGGCTCTAACGATGTCTTAGATGTAATCGCGCGCACGTTCTTGTCGCCCGAGAAAGAAGTCATCTTCTCGCAATACGCCTTCGCCGTTTATCCCATTGTGACCCAATTAGTGGGCGCGACCGCCGTTGAGGTGCCCGCGCAAGCATGGGGCCACGACCTTGACGCCATGCTTGGCGCGATCACCGACAAGACGGCGGTTATTTTTATCGCCAACCCGAACAACCCAACGGGAACCTTGCTAGAAAAAGACACCGTTGAGGCTTTCTTACAGCAAGTGCCGGCCCATATTGTTGTGGTTTTAGATGAGGCTTACGCGGAATACCTCGAGCACCTACCGAACTACCCGCGAGGCGTGGATTATCTGGCGCAATATCCCAACTTAATCGTGACACGCACCTTCTCAAAAATATATGGTTTGGCGGGTTTGCGCATTGGCTACGGGATGGCCTCAAGTGAGATCATCAATGTACTTAATCGTGCTCGCCAGCCATTTAACGTTAATTTAGTGGCTCAAGCAGCCGCTGAGGCAGCACTTAAAGACAGCGACTATGTCCAGCACTCGGTTAAAACTAATACCGAAGGCCTTGAGCAGTTAGCTCAGGGGCTGGATGGTTTAGATATTGAGTATATTGAATCCTACGCGAACTTCATTACCTTCAAAGCGCCAAAGGCCTCTGAGCTGTACCTTAAACTGCTTGAGGCCAGCGTTATTGTTCGACCACTGGCAGGCTACAAGATGGCCGACTATTTACGTGTTAGTGTTGGCGATTATGAGCAAAATCGACGTTTCTTATTAGCGCTGATTGAGAACTTGGATGCTGAATAAGCTCGTCATTATTGGTCTCGGGCTAATTGGCGGCTCGATTGCTAAAGCTGCTAAAGCGCCGACGTCAGAGTCTGCATCGTCGCAGCCACTAGCGAAAACCATTGTGGGCGTATCTCGCCGTGTTCAGCCGCTAAAATGGGCAAAAGAGCAGGGCATTATTGACCATTATGAAACGGATATTGCACTGACTTGCCAAGATGCCGATATGATCGTTTTGTGTTGTCCTGTTGGTGTTATGCAGTCGGCTATGGAGGCAATTAAACCCGTGCTTGCAAAAGACTGTATTTTAACCGATGCAGGCAGCACAAAGGGCTCAGTTGTTGAAGCCGCAAAGGCAGTATGGCCAACTTTGCCAGAGGGTTTTGTCCCCGGCCATCCTATTGCAGGCTCAGAGCAAAGCGGTGTCGCCGCCGCTAAAGCGGATCTTTATGTTGGTCATAAAGTCATTATCACGCCACTGCCAAGCAGTGCAGCCTGGGCGCAAGAGCGACTGAGAGCCTTCTGGCAGAACATCGGCGCTGACGTGTTGGAAATGCCTGTTGAGCAGCATGATGATGTTTTGGCGGCCACCAGTCACTTGCCTCATCTGCTTGCGTATACGCTAGTCGACTGCTTGGCTCAGGAAGATGAAAACCGAGAAATTTTTCGCTATGCGGCAGGTGGTTTTCGCGACTTCACGCGGATTGCTTCCTCTGATCCTGTAATGTGGCGCGATATTTTTCAGCATAACCAAGCAGCTGCGTTGAAAATGATTGATGATTTTTCAGCACATTTACTGCAAATGCGAGCCGCCATTGATAAGGGTGATGGGGAAACGCTTTTAGCAACCTTTACTCGCGCCAAAGCGGCTCGAGACCACTTTATGGCAATGAATGCCAAAACCTCTTATACCAAAGCAAAACAACTTAATGAACGCGGCCAAGCGCCGTTAAACCAAGGCAAACCCATGTCGACAAATTCAAGTGCTCAAGCAGAGCATAAACTCACTTATACTGTTTCACCTGCTAGTGACTTACATGGCGTTGCCCGTGTACCTGGTGATAAATCCATTTCACATCGCTCAATTATGTTTGGCTCCATTGCTAAGGGGGTAACCGAAATTAGCGGCTTTTTAGAAGGCGAGGATGCGCTTGCAACTTTACAAGCCTTCCGCGATATGGGTGTAATGATTGAAGGGCCTGATGAAGGCTTCGTGCGTGTTCATGGTGTGGGAATGCATGGCCTTAAAGCACCAAAAGACGAGCTTTATATGGGCAACTCGGGTACATCCATGCGTCTATTGTCGGGCCTATTAGCTGGCCAGCAATTTGACGTGACCCTTACGGGTGATGCCTCTTTATCCAAGCGACCTATGGAGCGAGTAGCCAAACCATTACGTGAAATGGGCGCTCGTGTTGAAACGGCGGAAAATGGCCGACCACCGATGAAGATCTTCGGCAATAGCGTTTTGAATGGCATTGACTATGTGCTACCGATGGCATCGGCTCAGGTTAAGTCTTGTGTATTGCTTGCCGGGCTATATGCCAAGGGCGACACTTCAGTCACCGAGCCTGCGGTAACCCGTGACCATACGGAGCGCATGCTACGCGCATTTGGTGTAGATATTCGCACCTCAGGTGAGCAAGGAGAGCATATTCTTTTGAAGGCCGATCAGCAGCTTCGAGCAACACAAATTGACGTTCCGGCGGATATTTCTTCAGCCGCCTTTTTTATGGTCGCCGCTTCAATTGCACAATCAGCGGATATTACGCTAGAACACGTTGGCTTGAACCCAACTCGAGTGGGTATTTTGAATATCTTAAAAGCCATGGGCGCAGATTTTGAACTGCTTAACGAGCAAGAAGTCGGTGGTGAGCCAGTAGCGGATATTCGTGTTCGCTCGGGGCAGCTCAAAGGCATTCATATTCCTGAAGATCAAGTACCGTTGGCAATTGATGAAATGCCGATCTTATTCATTGCGGCGGCCTGCGCTGATGGTGAAACGCTTTTAACGGGTGCAGAGGAGCTGCGCGTAAAAGAAAGCGATCGCATTCAAGTGATGGCAGATGGTTTGGCAACTTTAGGGGTCAAGCATGAGACCCTGCCTGATGGCATTCGTATTCAAGGCAATACCGAGCGCCATGTTTTTGGCGGTGGTGAAATTTTTAGTCATGGCGATCACCGTATTGCGATGTCATTTAGCGTGGCGAGCTTGCGAGCAGCCGAGCCGATTATTATCCACGGTGCTGAACACGTAGCGACCTCATTCCCAAGCTTTGTTGATCTGGCAAATAAACTGGGTTTATCCATTCGGGTTTAAAACCCCTTTAAGGGCGCTATACTTAAATTTATCTCAGATAACACAGTGAGCGCCCAAGATGCCTTTTTTCGATGCTTCAACGCAATAGCTGCCCAAAGCGGTTTTCTTATCTCATGGCGGGGCCACTGCCCTTACTAGGCGAGCCTGGTCATCAAGATAGGGTGACGGCGCTAAAGGCGTTGGCATCACTGGGTTTGCATGAGCACAGTGTTCTGGTGGTAGGCTCTGGCTTTTCTTTTCATAATTTACGTGCGTTTTTCTCAACACCCGATGAAAAACAGCAACGTAAAGGACAAGCCTTTGATGATTGGTTGGCGGATATCTGTCTTAATCCGCAAATGGACGAGGCAACAAGCCGCCAGTGCTAAGGCTCGTTTTTCGATCATGAACCAGCCAGCCAGTATTTATGTTTGGTCATAAGATGAATTTTGGGCACTTTTGGACGGGTGGTGAGTCTGAGGCTTATGCTTAAACCAAACCTTATTTATCGCTATGAAACCAAGTGACGAGCTATCGTCGATTTTAACCACGAGCTTTCGGGCTAAGTTGGTGAGTTTCGCCAAATTGCATCTAGAACAATCGGATCTCGCTGAGGACGTTGTTCAAGAAGCCTTGCTTATCGCATTTCGTGATCAAGATGCCTTCAAGGGTCAGTCCGGTATAGGAACGTGGGTGTTTGGCATTCTCAAAAATAAAATTCGAGAGGCCATTCGCGAGCGCTATCAACAAGGCATTCGGCTGTCTATTCATGCGCCAGAGGGTGAAGACGAGCAGCTTTTACATTTTTTTGGTCGCTTTGGTCATTGGCATTCAGATCAAGAGCTCAAAGTTTGGGACTCACCTGAGCAATTGCGGGAGAACGAAGAGTTTATGCAAATTTTAGAGCTATGCATGCTGAATTTGCCCAAGGCGCAATGTCAGGTGTTTACGCTACGAGAGGTCTTGGAGTTTGAAAGCCAAGAGATCGCTAATGTGGCAGAGTTATCTGCACAAAATGTTTATGTTTTACTGCATCGAGCGCGGCTTAAACTGCGTTCCTGCTTGCAAAAGAACTGGCTTGAGGATGGCTGTGAATCATGTTGAATTGTCATGGGGCAACCGCCAAGCTGTCTAAGCAAAAAGAGACAGCACTAACAAAAAGTGAACGTTGGTCGCTTCTTCTGCATAAGGCAATGTGCTCCAAGTGCCGCCGATTTGGACAGCAAATTGATCAACTCAGTGATTTGGCACGTGCGTTCTCGCCATCGGAAGAGCCGAGCAAGGCTCAACCGCCTCATGCTGAAAAAAAACAAAATAAATTGCCATAAAAGTGTAAGACTTCTAAAACTTTTGACACTAAGTGAGATAAGCTATTTTGCTGAACTTAGGAGTTAACATGTTAGAGACCATTCATTTACTCGAAGAAACGGACTTTCCACCCATTACTCGTTTGAGCTTAGACACGTTACAGGTGAATTTGGGTTATAAGTGCAATCAACGCTGTTTGCATTGCCATGTCAATGCGGGGCCGACGCGCACCGAGATGATGAATGATGAAAACCTCACCCTAGTTTTGCAGGTGCTTGAAAAGCAAAACATCAAAACGCTGGATCTAACTGGTGGAGCACCTGAAATGCATCCTAAGTTTTGCGAGTTAGTTAAACAGGCTCGCGCGATGGATATTCATGTGATGGACCGCTGTAATTTAACCATTTTGACAGAGCCCGGTTATGAGCATATGGCGGTTTTTTTGACCGAGCAACAAGTGGAAGTCGTGGCTTCATTGCCTTGTTACTCTCAAGCGAATGTTGATAAACAACGTGGTGACGGCGTCTTTGAAAAGAGTATTCAGGCGCTGAAAATGCTCAATCAATTAGGCTATGGCGGTGATCAGGGCTTGGTACTGAACTTAGTGTATAACCCCGGTGGTGCACTTTTACCCCCAAACCAGGCGCAGCTTGAGGCTGACTATAAAACTCGTCTTATGGATGATTTTGGTATTCAATTTAGCCAGCTGTTTGCTCTGGCTAATATGCCGATCAAACGCTTTGGCTCCACCTTGCTTTCCAAGGGTGAATTTGAGCCGTATATGCAGCTTTTAAAAGACAATTATCAATCAGCGAATCTAGCGGGGTTGATGTGTCGATCAATGGTGAGCGTGGATTATCAGGGCGATTTATACGACTGCGATTTTAACCAGCAGCTGGCCATGAATTTAGGTGGAAAAGGCAAGCGTCATTTACGCGATCTGCTGGATGACAGCACGGTGGGCTCGGCCATTGCCATTGCGGATCATTGCTATGGCTGTACAGCTGGCCAAGGCTCAAGCTGCGGCGGTGCGCTTTAACATGAAGAAATTAACCCGATGGCTGATTGTCGGCTTGATTATGGCGACAGTGGCTGCATTGTTCGCGTTTGATTTGCATCACTACTTATCCTTGGGCGCAATGCAAGAGCAGCTAGAGACGATTCGAGCGCTTGTGGATCAGCACTTTTGGTTAAGTGTATTGAGCTTTTTTGCCTTATATGTCGTGGTTACCGCCACTTCATTTCCGGGTGCGGTCATATTGACCTTGGTGGCTGGAGCATTGTTTGGTTTTTGGACTGGATTACTCTTAGTTAGTTTTGCCTCGACACTGGGCAGTGTGCTGGCGTTTTTATCGGCCCGCTTTGTGTTTCAAAACAGCGTGCAGCAACGATTTAGCGATAAATTAACCACGTTTAATCAGCGCATAGAGCAAGAAGGTGGCTTTTATTTATTCACTTTGCGATTAGTGCCAATTTTCCCTTTTTTCTTAATTAACCTCGTTATGGGTTTAACCCCGCTAAAAACCTGGACATTTGCTTGGGTTAGCCAGTTGGGCATGTTGCCGGGCACCGCTGTGTACGTCAATGCGGGTAAGCAGCTTAGCGAGCTTGAGTCATTATCGGGCATTTTATCGGCTGATTTGATTTTGGCCTTTGCCTTATTGGGGCTGGTTCCGCTCATCATGAAAAAGATCGTAGATTACTGGCGTTCAAGACGTGTTTATCAGGGGTATCAAAAGCCAAAGTCGTTTGATAATAATCTCTTGGTGATTGGTGCAGGCTCTGCAGGTTTAATCAACGCACTGATCGCCAGCACCGTGCAGGCTAAAGTGACGCTTATTGAGGCAGGAGACATGGGCGGCGACTGCCTGAACACCGGCTGCGTGCCCAGCAAAACGTTGATCAAATCAGCAAAGCTCGTTCATGAGGCGCAGATAGCCTCGCAGTCAGGTTTGGTTGCAGGGCAGATGCAGCCACAGTTTGCGGTGGTGATGCAGCGTGTGCAGCAAGCCATCAAGGCCATTGAGCCGCATGATAGCGTGGAGCGATACACGCAAATGGGCGTCAATGTGATTAAGGGCTGGGCAACTTTAGTGGATCCGTGGACTGTGCAAGTCATTGACCATGATGGTAAACAGCGGCAATTAACTAGTAAAAACATTGTGCTTGCAACTGGCGCAAAACCCTTTGTGCCAAAGCCATCGGAGCTACCAGGAATTGAGCTGGTTGAGCCTTTAACCAGTGAAACGCTCTGGGCTCGTTTTGCTCAGCTTGAGGCAGTGCCAAAAAGGTTGCTAATTATTGGTGGAGGGCCCATTGGTTGTGAGTTGGCTCAAGCCATGGCAAGGTTAGGCTCGACGGTGATTCAGGTTGAGCGCTCAGAGCGAATTCTGGGCAAAGAGGATCCCCAGGTGAGCGAGCTGATACAAAAACAGCTTTTGACAGAGGGTGTTCAGCTGCAGCTTCAAACATCGTTGCTGCGATTTAAAGCCGCGTCAGATGATAGCGAAAACCCAGTGGTTCAAGCCGTTGTGCAAACCGATATGCAGGGCCAAACAGAGCAGCAGACAATCGCCTTTGATGAGGTGATTTTTGCCACAGGCCGCCGTGCGAATCTATCCGGGCTTGGTCTTGAGAACATCGGCATTGACCCAGCTGAGCGCTTGGTCACTAATGACTTTTTACAGACGATATTTCCCCATATTTATGCCGCAGGTGATGTGGTTGGGAAATACCAGTTTACTCATGTGGCCTCGCACCACGCATGGTATAGCTCGGTGAATGCACTGTTTGGGCTGTTTAAGCGTTTTAGGGTTGATTATTCCGTTATTCCTTGGGTGACATTTACGGCACCTGAGGTTGCTCGTGTCGGATTAAATGAGACGCAGGCCCAAGAAAAAGGCCTAGATTATGAGCTGACGCGTTATGACTTATCACACCTTGATCGAGCCATTACCGAGTCTCACACGCAAGGCTTTATCGAGGTAATCACGCCTAAAGGAAAGGACAAAATCTTGGGCGTAACGATTGTCTCTGAACGAGCAGGGGAGCTTTTATCGGAGTTTACGCTTGCGATGAAGCATGGCCTAGGTTTAAAGAAAATTATGGCGACCATTCACCCTTATCCCACTTGGAATGAAGCCGTG
>JAXHSS010000034.1:0-13702 GCA_034190675.1 Pseudomonadota bacterium | reverse complement strand
ACCAAAGTCGGCATGATGGAGGCATCGACAACGCGAAGTCCGTCCAAACCATGAACTTTAAGTGTGTCATCCACCACAGCCATTTCATCATGACCCATTTTACAGGTGCCAACCGGGTGATAAATGTTGTCGCATTTTTGACGAATGAAATCACGCAGTTGGTCATCAGTCTGCACATCTTTACCCGGGAAAATTTCATCTCCGCGCCAAGAGTCAAGCGCAGGCTGAGATAAGATATTGCGCATCGTTTTCAGGGCGCGCAACATGCCTTCAAAATCATCAGGATGTGACAGCAGCTTAGGGTCGATCTTAGGCGCTGTTAATGGATTTGCGTCACGAAGGGTGACTTGACCACGGCTTTTTGGACGCAGCAAGCAGGCGTGTCCAGAGTAGCCGTAGCCCATACTAAAGGTCAGGTCGAGGCCGTGATTATCTAAGCGAGTGCAGCTAAGGTGGTATTGCACGTCGGGAATATCTTCTTCTGGACGAGATTTGATGAAACCGCCAGACTCCGCCACATTTGATGTGAGTTGACCTTGCCGCGCGAAGAAATACTGCAATAAGCCTTTTGGGCCATCCCATGCAAACATCTTAGGCGAGAACGCAAGAGTGTCCATGCGCTTGCTCTTTTGAACGACCAAAATATCGGGGTGGTCTTGTAGGTTTTCGCCTACGCCAGGTAGCTCATGCTTAAGCTCTATGCCATGCTCGGCCAGCTCCTCTTTAGGGCCAATGCCTGATAATTTGAGTAGTTGAGGCGAGTTTATAGCGCCGCCTGAAAGTAGAATTTCGCCGCCATCAACGCGTTGAGTTTTGCCTTTGTGGAGGTATTCAACAGCTACGGCGCGCTTGCCTTCAAGCACGACTTTACTAGCGGTTGCGCCAGTGATAACGGTTAGGTTTGGACGATCTAAAACTGGGTGTAAGTAGCCACGGGCTGCGCCAAAGCGCTCACCGTTTTTCTGAAATACTTTGAAAAAACCGACGCCTTCTTGTTTGTCATCATTGAAGTCATAATTACGTGGATAGCCCGCTTCGACACCTGCGTCGATAAAGGCTTCGCTGACAGGGTGCTTGAACTTTAGATCAGCAATATTGATCGGGCCGCCAACACCGTGAAACTCATCAGCTCCGGCCTCGTAATGCTCTGAGCGCTTGAATAGGGGCAGTACATCTTTGTAACCCCAGCCTTTGTTGCCAAGTGACTCCCAGTGATCGTAGTCCCAAGGATGGCCGCGGGTGTAACACATGGCGTTAACCGCTGAAGAGCCGCCCAAGGTTTTGCCGCGAGGAATATAAACACGACGTCCATTTAGGGCTTCTTGTGGTTCTGTCCAGTAGCGGTAGTTGCGCGATTTTGAGCGCATCATCGCGATGATACCCGCTGGGATTTTAATGAAAATGCTGTTGTCTTTGGGGCCAGCTTCAAGCAGGCAGACGCGGTGATTTGGGTTTTCGGATAGGCGATTTGCCAAAACACAACCTGAGGCACCTGCGCCAACGATGATGTAATCGAAATTCATAGCAGTCGGATAAATTAAAGTTCTAAAAATCTACAATATTAAACCACAGATTGCTCAATAAGACTGCTAAAACCATGAATTTGATCGCAGGTGTAACGGTATCGCTACAGATGTTTGTTGTTGATCTTCTGATCGGGTGAGTTTAATTCGCTATATGACCATTACTTGTCTTTGGAGTATTTTTAATACCAATAAAGTCTGAAAAAGCGACGGTTTACTCTTTTAAAAACGATCTTTTATCACTATATTGAATATGTATATTTCATTTATGGATATAGAGGTGTGAGATGATAAAGCCTATCGTTAAGACTTTTTTTGATGAGCCGACAAATACCTACAGTTATGTCGTTAGTGATCCTGCAAGCAAAAAAGCCGCGATTATTGATTCGGTATTAAATTTTGATTATGCCTCAGGCCGAATGGGCTTTGAGGAGGCCGATCAAATTATCGACTATGTTAATACGAAGGGCTTAACGGTTGAGTGGCTATTGGAGACGCATGCTCATGCAGACCATTTATCGGCCTTACCGTATTTGCAGGAAAAACTCGGCGGTCAATCAGCCATTGGCCGGCATATTATCGATGTGCAGAAGATTTTCGGTAAGATTTTTAATGCTGAAACAGATTTTGCCTTAGATGGTAGTCAGTTTGACCACTTATTTGAGGATGAAGATCGTTTTATGCTCGGCGAGATTGAGGTCCGTGTGATGCACACGCCAGGACATACTCCTGCTTGCCTGACTTATGTATTCGGTGATGCCGTGTTTGTCGGTGATACGCTGTTTATGCCTGATTACGGCACGGCTCGTTGTGATTTCCCGGGTGGCGATGCTAATACACTGTTCCTGTCGGTGCAGAAAATTTTTAGCTTGCCCGATGAGTATCGCGTTTTTCTTTGCCATGATTATCTGCCTAAAGGGCGCGATCAATACCTTCACGAAACGACCGTTGGCGAGCAAAAGCAAAGCAATATTCATGTGCATGAGGGAGTGCGTCAGGATGATTTTGTCCAAATGCGTACCGAGCGCGATAAGCATTTAGCCGTGCCAAGTCTCATTATTCCCTCGGTTCAGGTGAATATTCGGGCTGGTCATATGCCGCCAGCCGAGGACAATGGCCAAGTGTATTTAAAAGTCCCCGTTAATAAACTCTAGGAGCAAACAATGGATATTAAAAGCTTAAGTGATGATTTTTGCGTGACCGGCATGATAAGTATAGATGATCTGAAGCAGGCCAAAGCTGATGGGTTTCAGTCGGTGATTTGCCACCGCTGCGAAGGTGAAGCGGAAGATTTTAACCATGTTCAGCCACTTAAAGAGGCGGCTGAGGCGCTGGGCTTGGTATTTCATTTTGCCCCTGTTAAGCCGATGAGCTATGGCGAGGAGGATGTGGCCGCATATGAAAAAGCGCTAAGCACATTGCCCAAGCCAGTTTTGAGCTTTTGTCGGACAGGCACTCGCGCTGCGCATATGTGGCTAAAAGCCAAACAAAAAGAGGGAAAAGAAGCGCTCGAAGAGGCCAAATGTTGTGCCAAAGCGCAGGGGGTTGGCAATGTTGATGAAGTTTGTTGCTGAGCCTGCTGCCAGAAAATTTTGCTTATTGCGCAGCAACAGGACTTTTTATCAACTGTAGTTTGCTCTGAATACGTTTTGTATCTTGCATAAAAAAGGCGGCTACCCAGAAAGGTGCCGCTTTTTTTGCGATATTAACGATTAAGGCTAATGCGCCTGACTGTTTAACCTTGACCTAAAATCGCGTCTTTAACGGATTCAAGATCGGCATTAATCGTAACGAGATTGCCGCTTTCTTTGCACTGAGCAATTGCTGTATCTGGGTCTTTAAGACCGTTACCCGTTAGTGTGCAAACAATGGTTTTGCCTTCAGGGATTTTACCGTTTTTAAGGTCGCGCAGAACGCCGCCTAGAGATGCCGCAGAGGCTGGCTCGCAGAATACGCCTTCTTTTTCAGCCAACATTTTCTGTGTGGCAAGAATTTCTTCATCGCTAAGCTCATCAAACCAGCCGCCAGACTCTTCCATAACGACATGAGCAGGTGACCAGCTTTGTGGGTTGCCGATACGAATCGCCGTCGCTACTGTTTCAGGGGCTTTTACCGGTTCGCCACGCATAAAGGGTGCAGAACCTGCTGCTTGATAACCCAGCATAACCGGGCGGTCGCCCGCTTGAGTTAATAGCTCACCGTTAAATTCGCAGCTGCCATTACAGAACAAGCACGCTTTAGTAGTTTGCTCGCCTTTAGGTGTTGAGGCTTCGCAGTAGCCGATCCAGTGAGCAGTGATATTACCTGCGTTGCCAACGGGCAGTGCATGGTAATCAGGTGCTTTGCCAAGCTCTTCGAGAATCTCGAAGGCGGCAGTTTTTTGGCCTTGAAGACGGTAAGGGTTGATCGAGTTCACGATAGTCACAGGTGCGTGGTCAGCAACGTCTTTCACCAGTTGCATGCCGTCATCGAAATTACCACGAATTTGAATAATCGTTGCGCCAAGGATCATCGCCTGTGCAAGTTTACCCATGGCGATTTTGCCTTCAGGAATCAAAACAAACGCTTTAATGCCAGCGCGAGCAGCATACGCGGCTGCAGCCGCTGAGGTATTACCTGTGGATGCGCAGATAATGGCTTTACTGCCTTCTTCAACTGCTTTGGTTACGGCCATTGCCATACCACGGTCTTTGAATGAGCCGGTTGGGTTTAAGCCTTCGTATTTAACGTAAATATCCGCCTCTTTACCAATAAGCGCAGGAATATTGCGCAGCTTGATCAGTGGTGTATTGCCTTCACCTAGATCAACCACAGGGGTTGAATCGGTGATCGGTAATTGGTTGCGGAAATGGTTAACAAGACCTGTGTAATGTTTGCTCATAGTAAATACCTAGTTCAGTTCTGCACGAATGCGGATAATGTCGCTATTAACGTGCTCAAGTGCAGCGATTTTTTCAAGCGCAGCAGAGACATCGCCCTCGCGAGAGCGCTGAACCAAAATGATGATTGGAACGGTATTATCATCTTGCTTGTCATTTGGCTTTTGAATAATCGCTTGGATATTAATATTATGCTCGCTCAGCAGGCGAGTGATGCCTGATAAAACGCCAGCTTCATCAGCCGCCGTGATGCGAATATAGAAGCCAGTTCTGACTTCATCCATTGGCACGATGGTTTCATCAACGAGCTGATCATCTTGGAACGCTTGGTAAGGAATACGATCACTAGCATCCGCAGCCATTTGACGAACCACATCGATAATGTCGGCTACAACAGCTGAGCCAGTGGGTAGTGCGCCTGCACCTGGGCCGTAATACATGGTTGGCCCAACTTGGTCACCTTCCATCTCGATGGCGTTCATTACGCCATTGACTTGGCTAAGTAAGCGCGTTTTCGGAATGAGTGTCGGGTGTACTCGCATCTCAATGCCGCTCTTGGCACGTTGTGCGATACCTAGGTGTTTGATTTTAAAGCCAAGCTCGCGAGCATAGTCGATGTCCGCAGGTGTGATCTTAGTGATGCCTTCGGTGTAAACCGCATTAAAATTCAGCGGAGTACCAAATGCCAAAGAGGCAAGAATCGCCAGCTTATGCGCCGCATCGACACCTTCGACATCAAATGTTGGGTCAGCTTCGGCGTAGCCAAGCTCTTGAGCTTCTTTAAGGACATCGGCAAATTTTGCTTGGCGCTCTTCCATTTCAGTCAGAATGAAATTGCCTGTGCCGTTGATAATGCCCGCAATGGCTTGAATTCTGTTGCCTGCAAGACCTTCGCGCAGAGCTTTGATGGCAGGGATGCCGCCAGCAACCGCTGCTTCAAAGGCGATTTGTACATGGTGTTTTTTGGCTAGCGCAAATAGCTCATTACCGTATTCAGCGATTAGCGCTTTGTTGGCGGTAACAATGTGCTTGCCTTGCTCAATGGCTGCTTCAACCAGCTCTTTAGCTAGTGTCGTGCCACCGATCAGCTCAACCAAGATTTGTACGTCTGGATCATTAACAACCGCCCAAATATCACGCGATACTTGGTGGTTTGAAGTGTCTGCTAATGGGTTGTCACGACGTGCACCGATATGCGAAATCTCGATATTTTTACCAACGCGACGAGTGATTTCAGAGGCGTTATCCGTCAGAATATTGAACGTCCCGCCACCAACGGTTCCAAGCCCAATGATGCCGACCTTTACTGATTCCACGAAACACCTCTTTTTTGCAGATAAAACTAGGCTGCAACCGTAATGCAAACCGCGGAATTAGTCAATTCCGCGATCCGACTGTAAAGGCGAATTTTGTGACAAAGACTAGTCGATGCCGAGCTGTGTCGCGAGTTCTTTTGGTGGAATATAGCCGCCGAGTTGTTGCCCATCTGTGGTGAATACCGCAGGTGTGCCTTTGACGCCCATTTGTACGCCGAGCAACATTTGCTGAGCAACCGGATTATCGCAGGTTTTGCTCGGCACTTTGCGACCCATTTTACCGTCGGTTAGTGCTTGAAGGGTGTCATCAGCGCACCAGATGCTTTGCATGGTGTTAGCCGATTCATGTTCCAATCCGTGACGAGGGAAGGCAAGATAGTGCACGGTGATGCCCAGTTTATTGTACTGGTTGATCTCTTGGTGCATGACGCGGCAGTAGCCACAAGTAATGTCTGTGAAAGCGAAGATCTCGGCTTTTTCATTCTCGGCCTTAAAGGTAATGGCCTCGCTTAAGTCTAGGTGCTTCAACGCATTGCGGCTCATTTCGTTAACGCGTTGCTCGGTTAAATTGGTGATGCCTAGGTCATTAAGGCGATATAAAGTACCGGCCACTAAGAAGTTACCATCGGGCGTGGTGTAGAAAATCTCGCCGTTTTCCATCACGACTTCGTATAAGCCGTTATCTGCTACGCCGCGCACTGAAGCGGTTTCGGCGCCATTCAAAGCGCGAGTAACGTTGTTTGCTACGGTGTCTTCAACACCTTGAGATGCTTGGGCTGACTCTGCTGGATCGCAGGCCGTCAGAAATACACTAGCAAGTGCAGCGGTCAGTAAAATGCGTAAGGACATGGTGTCTTCCTGAATGAATCTGCTAAATAGTGTTTTATTTTAACGGAAAGTTCCCCAATTATCCTCTTGGGTGGTGCTTTTTATGTAACTCTGAGAGGCGATGCTGTGCAATATGCGTGTAGATTTGTGTGGTTGATAAGTCGCTGTGGCCTAATAGCATTTGTACGGCGCGTAAATCAGCCCCGTGGTTTAGTAGATGTGTAGCAAAGGCGTGACGCAAGGTATGCGGTGTGATGGCGATGGAAATATCGGCCACCTTGGCCCAATGCTTTAAGCGATACCAAAAAGCTTGGCGAGTCATGGCGCCGCCTTTGCGGCTGAGAAACAGGGCGTCGCTGGTGGGCTGCTGGATAAATTCTGGGCGGGCTTCGTTGATATAGCGCAGAATCCAATCAATGGCATCCTCGCCTAAAGGCGTGAGACGCTCCTTACTGCCTTTGCCCATCAGACGAATAACGCCATGGTTGATATTGACCTGACTGAGTCGAAGATTCACTAGCTCACTAACGCGAAGACCGCTGGCATAAAGCGCTTCCAACATGGCGCGATCACGAAGGCCCGTTGGCGTTTGCGTTTCAGGTGCTTGCAGCAAGTCCATAACTTGAGTTTCACTTATCGCTTTGGGCAGCCCTCGTCCCAGCCTTGGGCTATCAACCAAAGCCATTGGGTCAGTGGTGATCAGCCCTTGCTGTTGGAGATAGGCAAAGAGTTTACGCAAACATGAGAGCATTCTCGCTGTCGAAGAGGACTTTAAGCCCTGTTCGTAACGATAAGCCAAAAATTGCTCAATAGTGCTTTTTTCGACTTGAAGTAAACCGAGCTTTTGAGCGTTCAGCCAGCGAGAAAACTGCTGAGTATCATAGCGATAGGAGGCAAGTGTATTATCCGATAGGCCGCGCTCAAGCCATTGGGCTTCAAGAAACTGGTCAATATAGTCGCTATCTTGCATGGTCTTAGGTGGTAGCGAGGTCAATACCTCGACTGGCAACCGAGACCAAATGCTCGATTTGCTCAGGAGTTATCACATAAGGGGGCATGAAATACACCACATTGCCTAAAGGTCGCAGCAATGCTTGGTTTTTTAGGCCATGTTCAAAAACGCGTAGGCCGCGTCGCTCCTGCCAAGCAAATGGTGTTTTACTGGCTTTGTCTTTTACCATTTCGATAGCGCAAATCATACCGGTTTGGCGCACCTCAGCCACATGGGGGTGGTCTTGAAGTGGCGCGGTCAGGCTATTAAAGGTATTGATCAGCGTTTGGTTCGCATTGATGGTGTCGTTTTGTTCAAATAGATCTAATGTTGCTAAAGCCGCACTACAAGCTAGCGGATTACCTGTGTAGCTATGAGAGTGCAAAAAGCCATTAAGCTTTTCGTAATCGTCGTAAAACGCCTCGTATACCTTATCCGTGGTCATAACGACAGATAGTGGCAAATAGCCGCCCGTTAAGCCTTTAGATAGGCACATATAATCCGGTGTGATATGGGCTTGTTCGCAGGCAAAAAGAGTGCCGGTTCGGCCAAAGCCAACCGCAATTTCATCGGCAATGAGTTGGATATCGAACTCATCACATAAGCGTCGAAGCTCGGTTAGATAGGCAGGGTGATACATGCGCATGGAGCCAGCGCATTGAACCAAGGGCTCAACAATGATGGCGCAAACGGTTTCATGATGCTGCTCAAACAGTTCTCGAAGCGGCTCGGTCTGGCTTAAGCTATAGTCTTTCCAGCTTTGTCCGTCTTCGCGTTGGTAACAGTCAGGGCTTGGCGCGACGATGCTGGTCATCAACAGCGGCTTATAGGTAGCTTTATAAAGCGCGACATCGCCAACTGACAGGGTTGCCAAGGTTTCCCCGTGGTAGCTGTTGGCCAGCGTCATAAATTGAGTTTTCTGCGTTTTACCTTGGTTTTGCCAAAAGTGAAAACTCATTTTCAGCGCCACCTCAACGGCAGAAGAGCCGTTATCGGCATAAAAGCAGCGGTTTAGCCCATCGGGGGTGATCTTGGCTAGTCGTTCAGATAGCTCGATCACTGGCTCATGAGTGAACCCGGCAAGAATAACGTGCTCAAGCTGATCCAGTTGGGCTTTGATTCTATCGTTAATGTAGGGGTTCGCATGGCCAAACAGGTTGACCCACCATGAGCTCACAGCATCGATATACCGATTACCATCGACATCTTCCAGCCAGACGCCTTTGCCTGATTTAATCGGGATCAAAGGCAGGGTCTCGTGATCCTTCATCTGCGTACAAGGGTGCCATAAGTGCGCCAAATCGCGCCTGCGTAATTGTTCGGATCGAAGATGGGTCATTATAGGGTAGGGCTAAGTTGGCCGGATTGGCAGCGCCATTTTTGATATTGCTCGCCCGAGTCGATAAACAGCGGTTGCTGCGTTGTCGTAGCCGAGGGGCCTAGTTGAGCAGGCAATAGCACACAGCCTGAGGGCGTTTTTTGCTCTGTTTCAAAGGACTGGTCGCTGAGCTCTTCATTATTAAAAAAATAATTTGGCTTGCTGCTGGCGCTGCCTTCTAAAAACATCTCTTCGGGCGCAAATTTAAAGAGTTTATTTTGGGCAATGACATTATAGCGAGCAAAGTCTTTATCGGAGCTGCTGCTACCGAAGCTCTTGCCTTTGTCGTCATCACAGTAATATTTTCCGCCATCGCGAGAGCCAATGTAAATGGCAGGCTCTTTGCCAAAAATCCAGCTGAACAGCGGGTTGTAGCTCTTGTAATAAAAGGTGTTATTGATGACTTGGTTATGGCTTGGCGTATTGTGTCGAATAGTGCCGCCTTCGCCGCAATTGCGATAAAGGAAGATGCCGCCATTGCTCAAACTACGAAAGCTATTGCCTATAATTTGGTTATAACTGGAGCCATCCAGTGCTAAAGATTCGCGCTTGGACTGAGTGCGGATGACTGAATGGCTTAAGCGGTTGCGCGTAGATTCAGCATCAAAATAAACCGCGACACTGACGGATTCTCCGCCAATGACGGACTGGTTGATACTGACATCATGCACTCCAGGCGCCAAGTATAGCGGGATGCGCCCTGTTCCTTCGATGGTAAGTTTATTGAGCTCGATATCAGAGGGCGCTCGGCTTTGTATGAACTCGCTATGGTTTTCACGCATTGATGAGCGGCGAATAGGGTCAGCCTCACCATTTCGACCTAGGCCGATAATTCGCATCGAGCCGCGGATTTTGCAGTTTTGGATGCGAATGTTTTTAGGCGGAATCCAGTCGCGAAGCTCGAAATAATCGGGGGTTTCGCCACGATTTTCAGGCTTTAGAGGCTGAAGGCGAGAGCGGATTTCAATCATATCCACGCCTTCATTGACCTGACCATCACTGCCATCAAGCCATGCGCCTTGGCAGTTAAAACTCACACCGCTGGAGCGCTCGCCAGCAAATACCAAGCGTTTGGTGATGACTTCATTGCCTTTGAGTTTGGCATCGCATTGAACCCATATCTCACGGTTGTTTTGGGTGGCCAGCTCGGTGAGCTCTTGATAAAACTCATCAGGGCAAGGCGAAGCGGCCCAAAATGGGCTGGTAAATGAACCTAACAAAGCCAAGGCGAGTAACAGGGTTCGGGTCAACACCCGTGGGCATGAAATCGTCATGCTCCTAGGATACGTCTAGTCCGTATGCGACTGCAAGTAGGTATAATCATCCAAGAGGGTTTCAAGATACTCAATGACCGCTGGTTGTTTGTTGCCGTCGAGCTGTGATGCGATTTTTTTCGTCAGTGCTTGGATGAGTTGCTCAGGTTCAAAATTCACATATCTAAGCACTGAGGCCGTGGTGTCGCCTTTTATCGGGCTATCAAAGCTGATATTGCCCTGTGCGTCGATCACTACGTCGATAGAGTCGGTATCACCAAACAGGTTATGCAGATCGCCGAGAATTTCTTGATAAGCGCCCACAAGAAATACGCCCATTAAATCCCCTTTCGCTAGCGCATTGGGAATAGGTAAGGTTGGCTCAATAGCTTCACCATCGACATAGTCATTGATGCGTCCATCCGAGTCGCAGGTGATGTCTTGAATGGTCGCTCGACGGTTAATCGGGCCATCGAGTTTACTGAGCGGTAAAACGGGGAAAATTTGGCTAATCCCCCAAGCATCAGGAATGGATTGAAACAGAGAAAAGTTCAGAAAGACTTTATCAGCCAGTTGCTCGTTTAATCGGTCGTTGAGCTCTCGGTGGCGCTTGCTGTGAAAATCCAGCTGTGACTGGGCGAGTTTTAGGTTTTGCAAAAATAGGGTTTCTGCTTTGGCCAGGGTGCCCAGCTGGATATCGCCTGCAAGAAAAAGTTGGCCGATGTCTTCGTATAGACGCTCGATCTCATGGACGACTTCGGTCAGGCGCTCAAGCTGCTGATGGCGTAATTGCTGATTGAGTTGGCCGAGCTTGTCGATGGCGCTGTGCTCAAAGCTAAACTGCGGAAGTTGGTCGCTAACATCGAGCTGTTCGATCTCAATAATATCGCTGATCAATACGGCATGGTGCGCAGTTAAAGCTCGACCTGATTCGCTGATAATATGCGGGTGAGCCACCTTGGCTTCGTCGCAGATATGTTTAAGCGCATCGACGATATGCCAGCCATAGTCATTGAGGCTATAGTTCATCGAAAAATAACTACGCGAGCGCGAGCCTTCATAGTCGATACCAAGGCCGCCACCGACATCAAAATAGCGGATAGGTAGACCTTGCTTGCGCATGCTGGTGTAGTATCGCGCCGCTTCAATAACACCGTTTTTAATATCGCTTAAGTTTGCTACCTGCGAGCCCAGATGAAAATGAAGCATCACGAGACTATCGGTTAGACCGTTCTTTGCGCAGAAATGAATGGCGTCGATTAACTGACTATTGGATAACCCGAATTTGGATTTGAGGCCGCCACTGTTTTGCCAATTGCCTTGGCTGCTATGGTTTAAGCGAACGCGTAAGCCCAAATGTGGCTGAATGCCTTTTTGCTTGGCTAAGCGAGCAACACGCTCTAACTCATCAAGCTTCTCGATCACGATAATCACGGTATGCCCGAGCTCTTCACCAAGCAGTGCAAGCTCAATAAAAGCATCATCTTTATAGCCATTGCAGACAATCAACGCATTTTCTGGAGCAAGGGCCAGAACGGCTAACAGCTCAGGCTTTGAGCCAGCTTCAAGGCCAACGGGCTGCTCTGAGCTGTGGCTGGCGATGAGCTCTTCGATAACTCGGCGCTGTTGATTGACCTTAATTGGGTAGACAGGTGTGTAGCCTGCATCATAGCGTTGTTCGCGAATGGCTTGATTAAAAGCCAGGCTGAGTTGGGCGATACGTGCATGCAAAATATGGGTAAAGCGCAGCAAAATCGGGTGGCGAAGCCCAAAGTCTTGTCGGGCTTGTTCAGTGATATGCTCAAGGCTGATGAGGTTGCCACCCGCTTGAACGCTAACCTGGCCCTGGCGATTGAGTTTGAAAAAGCCGCCGCCCCAGTGCTGGACATTATAAATCTGTTCGGATGTCTTGCTTGCCGCTGTTTCGGACATATTCCCACGATCTCGTAATTGAGCTATGATCGCGACATTGTAATTAGCAATACAGCATAAAGCGAGAATCCATATGACGAAAGATTGGGTGATAGAGTACTTCGAGTCAGAAGGCACCTGTTTTGGTTTAAAAGGAAGTGAACGAGTAGAAAGCGTTCAGTCGCCTTACCAAAAAATTGATATCTACAAAACCGAGACCTTCGGCTATTTGATGTTGATTGATGGCTGCACCATGGTGTCGAGCCGTGAAAACTTTTTGTATCACGAGATGATGAGCCACCCAGCCTTATTCAGTCATGACGATCCGAAGCGAGTCGCGATTATTGGGGGCGGCGACTGCGGCACTTTGCGTGAAGTGTTGGCTCATGACGGTGTTGAGCAAGTCACTCAAATTGATATTGATGAACAGGTAACTCGTTTATCAGAAAAATATTTCCCAGAGCTTTGTGAGCGTAATGACGACCCGCGTGCGAAACTGTTATTCATTGACGGCCTAAAATGGATCGATGATCAGCCCGATGAAAGTCTGGATGTGTTGATCGTTGATTCAACGGACCCTGTGGGCTTTGCTGAAGGTTTGTTCACGGTCGACTTTTTCAAGCAGTGTTTTGCGAAGCTGGCGCCCGGCGGCATTATCGCTCAACAGAGCGAATCACCACTATTACATGGCCAAAGCATTATTGCGCCGTTGCATAAAAACTTCCGAGCCGCTGGTTTTAGTGATACACAAACGCTGCACTTTCCGCAGATCATCTACCCGTCGGGTTGGTGGAGCTGCACGATGGCGAAAAAAGGCGGAGCGCTGGATCAATTTCGTCAACAAGATGCTCAGGCGAAAAGCTTTGCAACACATTATTACAGCGCGCAGATCCATCAGGCGGCCAAAGTATTACCGCTATTTTTGAGCCAAGCGATTGATGGTCTTAGCTAAACAACACCGCTATATCGTAGCTGCGCTGAGTTTTCTCTCGCTGCTGGCGATTGGTGTGTTTCTGCCGAAAGAGCCAGCGGTTGAGCTGAAGTCTCTCTATGAGCTGGCGCATCAGCAGGTTGCCGCCTCTTCGGTGGAGGATGTTATGGCGCAGATTGATGGTCTTCCTAATGCGAAAAAGAAACAGCGCCGTTTTTTCAAACTGCTATGGCCTTACATCCAAGAGGCAAACTTAAAAATTTTGCGTGAGCGTGAGCGCCTTTTGCGTTGGCAGGCTGACCCTGAGCTTCTAGATGCTGAGCAAGCGCAGTTACTGACACTGGCTGAAAAATACCGTGTAAAATTACCAAAAGCCCTTGAGCTCGCTTCACAACAGGGTTTCGAGCACGATCAAGAAAGTGTTTTATTGAATGGCGCGCGCGCTTTAGACATGCATGATGAGGATATAGGCGATGATGACATAGCCGCTATTCATGCCATGCAAATAGAGCCACTTAACAAAGCAAGAGCGGAGGTTATTGAGGCCTTGCTTAAGAAAGTTGATATCGTGCCCGCCAGCTTAACATTGAGCCAGGCGGCCATTGAGTCGGCTTGGGGGTATAGCACCAAACACCAAATAAGTTATTACCCTCTTTAGCAAAGCGCGACTGCCCCCAAGCCGACTCAATGGC
>JAXHSS010000033.1:0-13899 GCA_034190675.1 Pseudomonadota bacterium | reverse complement strand
GAATAAAAATATTTCCGTTAGGTCTTGAGAAGCGTAGGTGATTTCGTTTAAATGTAGCCTCATTTGTTAATAATTTGGTGACGCTATGGAAATCCCTAAGGAGCGAATTACCCACCTCAAGCAGCTTGAGGCGGAAAGTATTCATATCATTCGTGAAGTGGCAGTAGCCTTCCAAAACCCAGTGATGTTGTACTCGGTGGGTAAGGATTCGGCTGTTATGTTGCACTTGGCTCGTAAAGCTTTTGCGCCAGGTAACCCGCCATTCCCTTTGATGCACGTTGATACCACGTGGAAATTCAAAGAAATGATCAAATTCCGTGATGAAATGGCGAAAGAAGCGGGCATGGACTTGATCGTTCACATTAACCAAGAAGGTGTGGCACAGGGTATTGGCCCATTTACTCACGGTTCTGAAAAGCACACGACGGTGATGAAAACTGAAGCGTTGAAGCAAGCACTAGATAAGTATGGCTTTGATGCAGCGTTTGGCGGTGCTCGTCGTGACGAAGAAAAATCACGTGCGAAAGAGCGTGTTTTTTCTTTCCGTGATAAATATCACCGTTGGGATCCTAAGAACCAGCGTCCTGAGCTGTGGAATATCTATAACTCAAATGTAAACAAGGGTGAGTCGATCCGTGTTTTCCCAATTTCAAACTGGACTGAGTTGGATATTTGGCAGTATATCTATCTAGAGAGCATTCCTATTGTTCCATTGTATTACTCTGACGTGCGCCCTGTTGTTGAGCGTGACGGCGTGTTGATCATGGTTGATGATGATCGTATGCCGATGGAAGAAGGCGAGAAGCCAGAGATGAAATCTGTGCGTTTCCGTACATTGGGTTGTTACCCTCTAACGGGTGCGGTTGAGTCGGAAGCGGCGACCTTGCCAGAGATTATCCAAGAAATGTTGTTGACGACGACTTCTGAGCGTCAAGGTCGAGTGATTGACCAAGACCAAGCGGCGTCAATGGAGAAGAAAAAACGCGAAGGGTATTTCTAAGCGAGTTTTACAACGTGATGGCCTTTTAGTTATTTGGCCAGAACAAACGCACAGTATATGTGCGAGTAAAACATCAGAAAAATACTTCATTTGATTTGGAACACATACAGAGAGAATTATTATGTCACATCAATCGGATCTCATTGCTGAAGATATCCTCGCGTATCTAAAACAGCACGAAGAAAAAGACTTGTTGCGCTTCATTACTTGCGGAAGCGTGGACGACGGTAAGTCAACCTTGATCGGTTGCTTGCTTTATGAATCAAAAATGATTTTTGAAGATCAGCTTGCAGCGATCGAGCGCGATAGTAAAACTTTTGGTACGACGGGCGGTAAAATCGATTACGCTTTGTTGATGGACGGTCTTCAGTCTGAGCGTGAGCAGGGCATTACTATTGACGTAGCGTACCGTTATTTCTCAACCGACAAGCGTAAGTTTATTATCGCAGATACTCCGGGGCACGAGCAGTACACGCGCAACATGGCAACAGGTGCATCTACAGCGCAATTAGCGATTTTGTTGATCGACGCACGTCATGGTTTGATGGTGCAAACACGTCGTCACAGCTTTATTTGTGACTTGCTGGGTATTAAGCACTTCGTTGTTGCGATTAACAAGATGGACTTGGTCGATTATAGCGAAGAGAAATATGAAGAAATTAAAGCGCAATACCTTGAATTTGCTAAGGGCTTGAGCATTGATCCAGCCAATATCTACTTTACGCCAATTTCAGCGTTAAATGGTGATAACGTGGTTAAGCGTAGCGATGAGATGCCTTGGTATGAAGGTGAAACGCTAATGCATACGCTTGAGCACGTAAAAATCGGCCAAGACAAGAACTTTGTTGATATGCGTCTTCCAGTGCAATACGTTAACCGTCCAAACCTTGATTTCCGAGGTTTCTGCGGCACATTGGCGGCAGGTGTGGTTAAACCGGGTGACGCGATTAAAGCGCTACCTTCAGGTAAGACATCGAAAGTTGAGCGTGTTGTCACGTATGATGGTGATTTAGATATCGCCTATCCAGGTGAAGCGATCACACTAACGCTTGAAGACGAGATCGATATTTCTCGCGGCGATATGATCGTAAAATCGGACGACGAAACAGCGCAGCTAAGCAACCAATTCAATGCGCATATCGTTTGGATGAGCGAAGAGCCATTGCGTGTTGGTCAGCAGTACGATTTTAAAGTCGGCACGGCTTACTCAAGCGGCTATATCTCAAAAATTCACTACCGCATTGATGTGAATACACTTGAGCATGAAGAAGCGGAAAAGATTATCCTTAACCGTATCGCGCTCTGTAAGATTGAGCTGACTCAGCCAGTAGCATTTGATGACTACAAGCGTGTTCGTGAGACAGGCTCGTTTATCGTTATCGACCGTTTAAGCAATGCAACACTTGCTGCGGGCATGATCACGATGCAAGACGTTGAAGGTGATGATGGTGAGTTGAACGTTGATCGTATCGTTCGTATGGGCCAGAAGAACCAAACATCATGGTTGATCAGCCTTGAGGGTTCTGTTGCTGACAAGCAAGCAGCACTTGAAACGGCATTGTTCCGTGAAGGTCGTCACACATACTCTGTTGATACCGCTGCGTTGGGTGAGCACGCTGGTGCTGTTATCAACGCGCTGATTGACGCAGGTCTGACAGTGATTGCTGTTGGTGGCTTGCCATCAGACTTAAGTGACGTTGCTAAGGCACATACAAAAGCCTTGTCTGATGCTAGCTTAGGCATGGATCAGTTGGTGAAAATCTCGATGGCATCTGCCGAAGGGTAATTCACGACCTATCTGTAACAAAGGCCGCTTTTGCGGCCTTTGTTATTTGTGAGAACCTAAAAGAAAAAACAAGAGTGATTCTATTGGGTGCTGAGTCAGCGATGCTCTTTACTTTAGCTTTTATTTTGCAGGCGCTCGTATTTCGCTTGAAGTTGACTTTGGGTTTCTTTGTACTCTGGATCAAGCGGAATGCAATCTACTGGGCAAACCAACTGGCATTGAGGGACGTCGTGATGCCCGACACACTCAGTGCAAAGCTCTGGGTCAATCTCATAGATTTCCTTACCCATATATATTGCCTCATTAGGGCAAACGGGCTCGCAAACATCGCAATTAATGCATTCTATCGTGATCTTTAATGACATCGTTTATTGGAATTTTTCGATCAAAGCTTGGTGCACTATTTCGGGTACAAATTTGCCTACTTCGCCCTCAAGACGGGCGATTTCACGCACCAAAGTAGATGAAATGTAAGACAAGTGTTCCGAAGGTGTAACAAAAAGTGTTTCCATATCAGGTTTGAGTTGACGATTCATGTTGGCTAGCTGAAACTCATACTCAAAGTCTGAAACAGCGCGAAGGCCGCGGAGCAATAAATTTGCATTCTTTTCTTCAAGAAAGTCGGCCAGCAAGCAATCGAAACCGCAAACCTCAACATTAACGAAACGTTGCGCGGTAGCTTGAACAAAACATGTACGTTCTTCATGGCTAAAAAGAGGGGTTTTGTGTGGGCTTTCGGCCACGGCAACGATAACATGATCAAATAATTTTGCGGCGCGCTCGATTAAATCAATGTGCCCATTGGTGATTGGATCAAAAGTGCCTGGGTAGACTATACGTCGGTTACTGTTCGTCATAAGATGTAGAAATGTAAAAGGTTAGTTTACTTAAATTCAAAAATTCTGTAAAAGTACTATTTTGACACGAAATTCGGTTTCAGGGGGAAATATTATATGGCACCAACGGAAGCAAAAAAGATTTTAGTGGTTGATGATAGTCGAACCATCCGTCAGGTTGCTGAAACTATACTGACGACGGAGGGCTACCACGTGATTACGGCAGAAGATGGCTATGAAGCGCTTAGCGTATTGCATGATCATGAGTTTGTGATGGTATTCATGGATGTTATGATGCCCCGCCTAGATGGATTCCAAACCTGTGTATTGATCAAAAATCATGAGCATTATGAGAAGCTGCCTATCGTTATGCTTTCAAGCAAAGACGGCGCATTTGATCAAGCGCGTGGCAAGTTGCTCGGTTGCGAACAATATATGACGAAACCATTTACGCGGAAAGATATTTTAGATGTAGCAAGACAATACGCTCTGGAGACGCAGCAGTGAGCAGAATTTTAATTATCGATGATTCCCAAACGGAATTTTTCAGCCTTAAAGAGTTTCTGACAAAACAAGGGCACGATGTGTCATGGGCCACAAATGGCTTTGATGGTATCGAAATGGCATTGGTAGAACGTCCAGATTTAATTTTGATGGATGTCGTAATGCCAGAGCTCAATGGTTTTCAGGCAACACGTCGTCTGAATCGTGATGATGCAACCAAACATATCCCTGTTGTTATGATCACAACGAAAAACCAAGACACCGATAAGATTTGGGGTATGCGCCAAGGTGCTAGTGAGTACCTCACCAAGCCTATTAACCAAAAGCAATTGCTTAAGGTGATGAAAAAGCTACTATAATTTATGAGTTCAGCTGTATTTCGCTACCTTTCAGAACTTCAGCATCAGGTAGCAGAAATAAAACTCGAAGAAGTTCACGAAGAAAACCAGCAACAAGGCTATGTCGTATTTACTGTTGCTGATTACTTTTTTGCTGTTCCTGCTCAAATCGTTCTGGATATTCGTTCGAGTATGGACGAAATTTCGGTCACGCAAATTCCCCATGCCCCTGCTTATGTTGATGGGGTGATGGCGTATAAGAACAGCCCAAAAGTCATTGTTAATCTAGAGCGACTGCTCTGGGAAAAGAAGGAAAAACATAAAACTCAGTTATTAATTGTCAATGACCTTCAGGCAGGTGTAGCGCTTAAAGTTGATCGCGTATTGGGCTTGCGTGTGAGTATACATGAACCTGTTCCTGCCCCAGAGGTAAGTTTTGCCGAACAGTGTATCCAAGGCCTGTTCCAACACGATGCGCCTTGCTATTTATTGGATTTATTTACCGTAATGAATGCTTACGAGTCGACTAAGGAGAAGACTGCATGAAAATTAATCGATTACTCTCGCTATTGCTTATTTTGTTCATCCTGGCGTTGACGGTTGCAGTAATCAACGGCTCCTTGCTCTTTGTCATGGGCCAGAAAAAAGCCGAAAGCCAACGGTTAGCGCTCAAATTAGCAGAAGTTAACCAGCACTTGCCGACGGCCATGCAGTACGAAATGGATTCTTTTGATGCGTTGGTTCGCTTGCAAGGTGAGCTTGCACCGTTTGTCAAAAACGATGTGGTCGAAACGGTCACGCTGGATGAGGATGAAATTGACCTAGATATGATGCTCGCTGAAGAAGGCGAGACAGAAACGGTTGAGTTTAACGATCAGCAGCGCTTCAATGCCTTGGTTGCCGATTTAGAGCTGATTATTTCAGAAGAGTCGTCGATTGCCGAAGTGGCTTCTAAGCGTGAACGAGTGGTTAACGTGCTTTCAGGTAGTAAAAATATGAACCAACTGCTTGAGCAATTGGTTTCCGCTGGCGCTCCTTCTAATTTGGTCTCTTATGTTCGCCAACGTGAACTGTTCCTGAGCTTGTTCCGCACTAAGCTGGCGAATGTTTATGGAAAAGTATACAGCCCAGATAACCAAGAGCTAGAAGAGCTTGTCCCCGCTTTTTATGATGCGAAAACCGCAACGGAAGACAGTGTCGTGCAAATTCGCCGCTTTGGTAGCTCAGAAGGGCAGGTGGCAGTTGATTACTTTAACGACCTAAAAGATGATTTTGAGGTAGTTATTTCACCGACTACGCTTGATATTATCGGTAACAAAGGGTTTGCGACAAGTTTAAAAGCAGCTTCGCGCGCTTATGCAGATGCGACCTCGATTAATACTGACAACTTGCTTGCCTCACCTTCTTCGTGGATGACGAAGTTTCAACCTCATTTTCCCAACCGCGATATGGGCTATATCAGTTTGGCGATAGCGGTATTCTCGCTAGTTGGCTATCTGTTAATCAACCTGCTTGAGTCGAGTCGTCAGCGCTCACAAGCTCAATATGAAAAAGAGCAGTCGCAAGAAGCGATATTGCGTTTGCTTGATGAGCTTGAGCCAGTTGCTGAAGGTGACTTAAGTGCTCAAATGACAGTAACAGAGGATGCGACGGGTACGATTGCGGATGCTATTAACTTAACCCTAGAGCAGCTAAGAAGTCTGGTTGTCACTATTGATAATGCGGCAAAAGAAGTGGACTCATCTGCAGGCGAGGCTCAGGAGCGCGCTAAAAAAATGACCGCAATGGCAAACTCACGTGAGAAGCATTTAAGTGCGGCTATCGCGGATGTGAACCGCATTTTGAAGTCGATCGAAAATGTCTCTGAAAAAACTCACGAGAGTTCTGATGTAGCGAAAAAGTCGGTTGATATTGCTGAGCATGGCGCGACGGTTGTAGAAAAAACCATTGAGGGTATGAACAATATCCGTAATCAGATTCAGGATACGACAAAGCGTGTGAAGCGTTTGGGTGAGTCGTCTCAGGAAATTGGTGATACGGTTGCACTGATTTCCGATATCGCCGATCAAACCAATATTCTTGCTCTTAATTCAGCGATCCAAGCGTCGATGGCAGGTGAAGCAGGTCGTGGTTTTGCCGTGGTTTCTGATGAGATTCAGCGACTATCAGAAAAAACAAATACGGCGGCGAAACGTATTGACCAACTGGTCAGTAATATTAAAAACTACACCAGTGAGGCCGTCTTCTCGATGGAAGAAACAACCACCGAGGTAGTGCAAGGTACTGAGTCAGCACAAAATGCTGGCCGTGCACTCAAAGAAATTCAACAAGTATCGCGTCAGGTATCTGATATTATTGAGGAGATTTATAAAACGACTCAAGGTCAGGCCTCAACCGCAAAGCATGTTGAAACCACTATGGCAGAAATTGATAAGCAGTCAGAAGGTGCAAAAACGGACGTGCAAATTACCATGCAGTCAGTGAATACATTGGCGCAGCTGTCTGAAAAACTAAGAGAGTCGGTAGATGACTTTATTGTTCCTAGTATTCAAGTTGCTGAAACAGTAGAAGTTGAAGAGGGATATGAAGATGACAACAGCATCCCGTCTCTAACCCTAAAAAACGAGTAGACTGATTTATGCAAGAGAAAAAACAAGCCGTCCAGGCACTCGAAAATGAGCTGCATACCGACTTATCAAAACTCGCTAATGTGTTTTTTAATCAAAAAGGCGATGTTGATTTTGATGAAGTAATGTCGCAGCTACAAAAAGTAGAGCACACGGCACAATTTCACCCCAATGTTTTAGCTCGTGAGTTGCTTCAGGATCTCAATGCATTTGTTCAAGAAGCAAAAACCGTCACTGATCCAGAGATTCAACAACAAGGTTATGCCGCAGTGGATTTAATCCAGCGTTTATACCTTGAAGACCATTTGCATTTGTTTGACCGCTGGTTTTCCCTAAGAAACGAGCTGCGCAAGCATGTCGGATTACCACTACTTGGTTATGACGCCTTAGATCAAGACCTTCAGAGCTTGAGAACGGCCATTCAAAGTTCGGTCAATCAACGTTATTTTGCGGCGATTCAGCGTGATCTACAACAATTGATTGCAGCACAATTTAAGAAGAAAACGGATACAGCAAAAAGTCTTTCTGAAGACATTATGAATCAGCTCAGTATGATTAATACATCGAGCAATGCGTTTGTACTGATTCGACAATTTTTGGATAAGTATTTGCTAAGCTTATCAACGCCTAATGCCCTGAAGTTTCTGGGGCGCTTTGAGCGTTCGATTCATCGCCAACAACGTGCGGCTGACAACCAGCCCATGCTTGAGCTGTTACGCCTGATTATCGACTGGAAATTGCCTAATGAGTTTGCCAATAAGCAGCAAACGGAGGGTATGTTGATGCCGTCTTTTGCTCAAATGAAGCTTAAACAAACCCAAGTAGAACTGAAACTGTTGAACATGTACCAGCAACAAGAGTATCTTAATAATCAGCGTTTCATGCTCAATGTTTATTCCTTGGTTAATTCACAGCAATCGTTGAGTATGCAAGAAAGCAAGCGAGTCATCGAGCGTCTAGAAATGATGTTTCTGGATGAGAGCGATCTTCGTTGTAAACTAGATGTTCTCATTGAAAGCCAGCAAAAACTGGCCGCAGAAATGGCTACTGATTTTGCTCGGCTGATTGACCGTTATCAAAGCGGCACGTTATTTGATGATAAGCTGCGCGCAGGTTTAAATCAGCTGATTAAATGCTCAGGTTTTGGCAATTTCCATCGTCTTCGTCGAACAATGCACGATTTTTCTCAATGGTTAGACAGTGAAGAAGTTGATGCTGAAAAAGTACCGTTGATTATGGTTGATATCAAAAACGGTATGGAACAGCTTCAAGAAAATGAGGTTAAAACTGAGCCGACGTTCACCATGAAGCTGGCCAATATCTTGATGGGAACGGAAACTGAGACACAAGAACAAGTGGAAACGGATGAGCCCGATGTCGATACTCAAGCACTAGACTCGCTGGAAATGGAGCCAGGTGACGTGCTCTTCGATGAGGGGAGTCCCGCTGGAAAAAAGTCTGAAATCCCTGAGCTAAAAATAACTCAAGCAGCTCAGGGAGCCACTCAAAAAACGCGAGCTTTCGCGCAATCAGAGCCTTTGCTTCTTAAGCCTGGGAAGTTTGAAAAGTCTGAGGATTCTGAAGAGCATGAAGGTGAGGTTTCTGACGAGAAGTTTGCGGCACTTGAAGCTGAGACTCAAATGCAGGAGCAGCAATCATCTGACACAGCACATTCTGACAACCAAAATGATTCTGAGAAGCAGAGTGAAATCGCTGAGGAAGCTGCACAAGGTGAAGCCGCCGCTAATATTGAGATTGACCCGTTTATTCTCGAGATTTTTCTCGATGAAGCGCAGGAGTTGATCAAGCATAACGACGAGCTTATTCGCGCATGGCCTGAGACCGAGCAAACAGAAAATAGCGTGCAAGAGCTGCGTAAAAACTTCCATACCATCAAGGGCAGCTCGCGCATGGCAGGCTGTGAAGAGTTGGGTGCGCTAGGCTGGTCGTCGGAGCATATTTTAAACAGCTTAATGAAGGAGCAATCTGACTACCACCCAGTTTATGGCGCCGCCTTCACTGAGGTGAATCAGAAAGTGGCCGACTGTGTCGCTACCTTAAAAGCGACAGGTAGAGAAGGTGAAGATGTTTACGGGCTTGTAGCCAAGCTTGACGAGCTACTTCATGTCGTAAAAACGCAAGATGATGAGCAAGCCGAGTTGTTAAAAACGTTAGAAGGGCGATTCACTGCAAAAATACAAGGGTCTGACAGCGATGATGCGGGTTCAGAGGATAATCAGCTTGCTTCTAGTTTAAACCTTAAATTGCAAGATCATTACCGCCGCGTATTGAAGCAGTTAATTAATAAGCAAGCTGATGAACGAATATTTGCTGAGCTAATACAGCAGTGGTATTTAATTTGCGGTAAGGGCGACTTAGTGACTAAGCAAAGCATGTCGCTTAAGGATTTAAGCCAAGAGCTTGATGACACTCAATATCACCAGAAAAAACCTGAACTTGAAGAGTCGACAGGCGCACTCATTTTATCCCAACATTGCGAGCAGGTTGTTGCAGCCAGCTTTGAAGACGCTCAAGACGTTGATATTCAGACATTGCAGCAGGAGTTATCGCTATTAACTTTGCTGAGCGATGTTCAAGGCCGTTATGCACCTATCCATAATGTGGTTGACGTAGTGCTTGATATTTCTCAGCAAGAACCCGTGAATAAACAATGGTTGCAGCTCGGTTGTGAGATGATTCTTAAGCAGCTGGACAGCTTAGCCTCAGGATTGGTTATTCCTTTAGGTCAAGAGTATATCAATTATATTGACCTGCAAAATGAAGCCTTGGCTGCTGCGCAAGGTTTGCCTTCTTCATCAAAAAACACGAATCTAGAAGCTGATCCAGTGGCTGATTCGACAGAGTTAAATGTAGCAGAGATGGGGTCGGTACCTGAGACAGTTGAACAAGAGTCGTTAGCGCAGGCTAAGTCAGAGCTTACAGAGGCTGAAGCCATTTCAGAGCAAAAGCTCGGCGCACTTGATGAGTCTTTGACTAAAGCTATAGCGCAAGGCGAAAAAAGTACAAACACCAGCGATAGCGAAATTCAGAACGAAGCAGTAGAAGCCCGTAGCGAAACTCAAATGGATTTAGAGGATGGAGCGGCACAGTCTGACGCTTCAGAAGAGCCAACAGACGCTTCAGCTAACAGCTTTAAAGATGAAATGCACTCGATTTATCAATTGCTCGATTCTGGCGCACCTTCAACAACAAAAGATGATGACGAAGCGGAAGAAGAGATGGAGATCGACCCTGAATTGCAGGCGATTTTCCTTGACGAAGCACAAGAGTTGATGGAGCGTTACGCCGTTGTTTTATCTTCTTGGGAAACTCAAAGCCCTCCAGGTGACTCAATTAATGATATTCAGCGAATTTTGCATACCATCAAAGGTAGCGCTTATTCGGCGCAGTTCCTTCAGATGGGTAATTTGGCTCACCAGCTAGAAGAACGTATCGATGTCGCTCAGGAAAGTTTAACGCAAAGCGATGCCTGGCTTGAGGAAATGGAAACCATTTATCATGAGCTAGAAGACACCTTATTAGAAGTTACTCAAGGCCCTAGTGAGCCAGCGGATAGCCCTGATGCTGCAGAGCCGCATGCTGCGAATGCGAATCTGCAATCAGTTGCTCAGGCCTCAACGTCGCCACAGTCAGTATCTAGCGTTGCATCACTTGCACAAAAAGTTACTACAACCAGCTCGAGCACAGCAAAAAAATCAGCTGGTAAGGGTCAAGCGGCATTTCGTTTGCCAACGGATTTCCTTAAAGAAATTTCTGACCTGTCTTCAGAGTCAAATATGAGCCGAGCACAGCTTGAGATGAACCTGAAATCGGTAGGTCAGATTTTTGGCGACGTGAATAGCACGATTTCACGCTTAAATGAGTCAGTTAAAGAGCTCGAAAAAGAAGCTATTCAGCAGACAACACAGGCGAGAAGCGCCAAGAGCCGTGAAGCTAAAGGTGAATTTGATGCTCTAGAGATGGATAAATACCCAAAAGTCTATGAGCTTTCTCAGCGATTGTCTGAAATGGCTCTGGATTTTGTCGACTATCGAAACGCTATTGAAGAATGTCTCCAGAATATGGATCTGGCGTTAATGCAGCAGCAAAAAGCGAGCCGAGAGCTGTCTTTAGGCTTGCAAATGGCGCAAATGGTATCGCTTAACGCGATTGCTCCTCGAGTGAAAAAGGTGGTTAAAGACATTGGCCGCGCCCTAGGTAAAGATGTTGAGCTGAAGCTTGAGGGTATGGATGCGATGATCAGCAGGCCCAGTGTGCAAACCTTGATTTTCAGCTTGGAACATTTAATCCGAAACGCAATTTATCATGGAATTGAGCCGCTTGAAGAGCGTTTGAAATACGCTAAACCGACACAAGGCAGAATCACGCTTACAGCAAAACAGACCGCGGATGCACTGCAATTTATCGTTCAGGACGATGGTGCGGGTATTGATGCGCAGAAGGTTTATAAAAAGGCGGTCGAGAAGGGTGTCGTCGCAAAAGATGCTAAGCTTGATGAAGCGCAAATCCAGCGTTTAATTTTTGCGCCTAATTTTTCAACCAGTGCAACGACCAATGAAATTTCAGGTCGCGGTATTGGGCTGGACGCGGTTGTTAGTGAGCTTCAAAAAATAGGTGGCAAGATTACGGTTAGCTCAAAGCCGCGTAAGGGAACGCGCTTTAATATCAGTCTGCCTTACAATGTGAATAGCAACAGTGTACTGATGGTGCGTGTGATGGATACGGTTTTCGGCATTCCTCTTATTTACGTTAAAGGCATTTCTCGGCTTAGCGGTGAGAAAGAGTGGCAGGAAGTCGAATATGCGGGTAACCATCATCAAGTCTTTGATTCGAGCCTATTGTTTTTCGGTGAGGCGGTCGAGCGCGATCAAGATAAACAGCAATGCTATGTTGTCCTAGAGGAAACGCAGGCATTTTATGCGCTCAAAATTACTGAATTTTTGGGTGTGCATGAAGTGTCGCATGCGCCTGTGCACGATATTCTTAAGCTTAACGGATTATACTCTGGTGTGAGTGTGGGTACGGATGGGCGAGTCATGATGCTCTTTAACCCTCAGGTTTTGATTCGAGAGCATGCAAATACTCCGGTTGAAGGCCACGTTGATAAAGATAAGGTGGCGAAAAAAGACAAACAAGCCAAGGCTTCACCGATTCACTCGAAAAAACGTTACGACTGTATGATCGTTGATGACTCGATTACTGTGCGCAAGGTGACCGAGCGATTGTTGAAGCGTAATGACTTTACCACTGAGACAGCGAAAGACGGCCTAGATGCTCTGGAAAAAATTGAAGACAAAGTGCCTCGCTTGATTTTGCTTGATTTAGAAATGCCGCGATTGGATGGCTTTGAGTTTATGAAGGTTTTGCGCCAGGGGACAACCTATGCCGATGTTAAGGTGGTTATGATCACCTCGCGAGTGGGTGAAAAACACCGTAAACGTGCAATGGAGCTTGGTGTGAATGAGTATATAGGCAAGCCCTATGATGATAAGCAGCTTATTGCTCGCATTAACCATTGGATGAACCAAGATGAATAACCGTGTTGATTGCTTAGTGTTTGCTAATGGCGAACATCAATTTGTTTTGCCTACGGGCATGGTCTTTGAAATTGCGACACTGAATGAGCCACTACGCCAGCAAAAAGATAAGGATGGCTTGTTTTTGATGAACTGGCATAGTCGCGATATTAAAGCCGTGGTGTTGGATCCGGATGTCAAAGTTGCTGATTTTAAATTTGCTATTATCGCCAAGCCGATACACCAAGGCGGCCAACCAACAGGGTTATTGTCTAGTGCACAGCCGAGCTTACTTATTATCTATTCAGAGCAAATCTTAGAAGAGCAAAGTAGTGCATTTCCGTTAGTGCATAGCGATTTTAATTATCAAGAAAAGCTGTATTCAGCCCCTGATTTTGAAATGATTAATGCTTATTGAGTAGGGCATGTAAAAACTGAAAATCGCTGGTTGAACCTTTTGGTTGCAAGCATGTATTTGTTGAATACGGATCTCAGTTTAATGACTGACAGTAAAGTCGCCGAATAATAACTGCGCTGCGCTAAGGACAACAATGGGCGCAGTTTCGGTTCTCAGAATACGATGGCCAAATTGTTGAAGGATAAACCCCTGTTGTTCAGCAGATTGCACTTCGCTGTCGCTTAAGCCTCCTTCTGGACCAATGAGTATGGCCAGCTGTTGACGGCTTTGATCTTCAATAGGGTTGCTGCCCTGTGCTTTTTGAGAGGCTGTATGGCGTGTGTGACAGACCCATTTAATGGTTTCCGTGCGCTCGGCCAGCCACTGATCAATCACTATAGTAGGCTGCAACTGCGGTACATACCCGCGCCCTGATTGTTCGCAAGCGCTAATGATGACATCCTGCCAATGCTGCTCTTTTTTGTTCAGGCGTTCTGCTTTAAAGCGTACATCACCAAACTCACTCGTCAGTGGCGTGATTCGGTGTACACCCAGCTCGGTTGCCTTTTGTAGCGCATAGTCAAAACGATCACCTTTGGAGATGACAATGCCCAAATGGGTTTCAAGGGGCGACTCTTTAGCCGGTGACGGGGTTGCTTTTTCTAGGTCAGCCTGGATTGATTGTTTGCGTACGTCGGTAAGTCGTGCGACAAAATCCTGGCCTGAGCCATCAAACAAGGCAATCAAGTCGCCCACTTGCAAGCGCAGTACATGCTTCAAATAGTGGAAATTGCGCGCGCTGAGTTCGCAGGACTCACCTGATATTAAATAAGGCTGTAGTTCCTGTGACTCAAAAAAACGTTTCATGATACGT
>JAXHSS010000032.1:0-13912 GCA_034190675.1 Pseudomonadota bacterium | reverse complement strand
AGACCATGAGCTCATGAAAGCGATGATTCTTGCAGCAGGCTTTCATGAGCTCATGGTCTCAAGATGTTGCTCATAAACTGGTTGATGACTCGGCGTTAGCTCAAAATAACGCGGCAAAACCGAGGCTTTAAGCCAGTCAGCAAAGCCTTGAGTCGAGCTATAACGCTGCGCCGCATCGACTAAATAAGCCAGAACCAACGGTAAGTCATTAAGATAGCCTGCTTTTTTGTCTCGGTGGTATAGGCGAGCAAAAATGCCAGCAACCTTGATGTGTCGTTGCAGCCCCATGAAATCAAAGGCCTGCATGACATTATCGATGGGCTGGCGGCTTTGATTATTATAAGCCTTTACCCAAGCTTCAACTCGGCTTCTCGGCCAAGCGATATAGCAGTCTTTGAGTAGTGAGACTGGGTCATAGGTTATCGGCCCGATGACCGCATCTTGAAAATCGATAATACCCAGCTGATCGCCATCTAGCATGAGGTTGCGCGCATGGTAGTCACGATGAACCACCACCTGCGGCTGAGCCACCGCGGAGTCGATCAATAACTCGTATAGCGACTCAAGCGGAAACGAAAGCTCGGTTAGGCTCAGGTGTGTTGTGCAAAACCATTGGACAAAGAGTTGCATTTCACTGCGCAGCTTGTCGGCATCGTAGGTTGGCAGCGGATAGTCATCCGGCGGCGTGGTTGCGGCAAGCTGATCCAAATCACGCAGGGCTTGCTGATAATACTGGTCGACACTTGAGTCATTTAAATCAGGCAGAAGCAGTCGCGAGCCAAGGTCACTTAGCGCCATAAAGCCTCGTGACTCATCTGTTTGGTGCACCTGGGGGACATGCAGGCCTTGGGCATGCCAAGCTTTAGCAATGGCAATAAAGGAGCGATTATCTTCTTTATCTGGCGGAGAGAATACAATGATTAATGATTTAGGTTGGCATTCAAGGCGGTAATATTGTCGGAAGCTGGCATCGCCAGAAACCATTAATAAGGTCGGGTTTTGAACGTGGTAGCCCAGAGCTTCAGCTACCTGAAGGCTCCATGAGGTTAATTCCTGAAGGATATTGTGCATTCCAACTCGCTTTCGCTAGAGACTTAAAGCCAGATACTATATTATTCACAGACTTTTTTCTCGAGAGTTTTTGCGTTGTTTAGTCGGCTTTTACCCAGCTTTTTTGTGCTGAGCTTGTTTTCTATCAGCTTAAATCTGCAAGCACAAATGCCATCAACAGAATCTTCTGCTGGTGAGTTGGCTGATGAACGCCCGACTCCAAGCTTCGCGAATCAGCCTGATGAAGCTATAGCAAAGGCGCAAGCTAAGACGTTAGTAGACTCCCCTGATAATACGCTCAGCTTATCCGACTCTGCCTATCAACGTTTCTGGAAAACAACCGAGCTTAGCACCCGTTCGCAACAAATTTGCGGTGGTTATTATCAGTTGCCACAACGAGAAGCACAGAGCGATTCGCTGAGCTTTAATCAAGAACTGCCCGCAGAAATCACCTCAGATTTTGCAAATTTGCGCCGTGATGGCGAGTCGCATATTTACGGTGACGTGATCATCCAGCAAGGCGCAAATGTGATCACAACGGATAATGCGTATATCAGCTTAAACCCGCGTCAACTTCGCTTATACAAAAATATTTTGGTATCAAATAATGATTACGCCGTTCAGGCTGACCAAGGCCAATATAATCAGGCGCAGCAAAGCTCTGTATTTAATGAAGCTTACCTTGTAGCGCCTGCGCTTAATGCTCGCGCCTACGCCAAAACGCTTGAAAACCAAGACACACAAACTCTAACGCTTCATGATGCGCGCTATACCACGTGCGCACCCAGTGAATCGAGCTGGATGATCAATGCCTCAGAAATTCAATTGGATACAGAATCGGGTTTTAGTAATGTTTATAACCTAACGCTCTATGTGGCAGAAACGCCGATTTTATACCTGCCCTATTTCCGTTTTCCGATTGATGACCGTCGTCATACCGGCTTATTATACCCCTTATATTCTTACAGTAGCCAAGATGGACATGGCTTGGCTTTACCGTTTTATGTCAATATCGCCCCACAATATGATTTAACGGTGGTTCCTCGCTGGATCCAGCAGCGCGGCCTGATGGCAGAGTCGGACTTTCGGTATTTACTCGGCTCAGAGCAGCTAGAACTCGGCGAGGGAAGTATTGGTGGCAGTTATATTCCCAATGATGAACTCTACGGGGATGATCGCCATTATTTGACAGCAGATTATCAACTGAGCAACCGTCGTTGGAATATTGCCGGAGAATATAATGAGGTATCCGATGCAGACTACCTGTATGACATTAATACCTATGTTGCGCCTTCGCGTCTCACCTATTTAGATCAGCGTGCTCAGGCAAGCTATTTATTGAATCATGGTTTAGTGTCACTAGGCTATAAACGCTATGAAATTCTAAGTGCGTCGAGCAATCCGTATACACAAGAACCTCAATTAAATATCCAATATAACTACCCGTTTTTAAACAGCTTGTCTTGGGACAGCCAAGTCAATATTGGTCATTATGAGCGTGAAGTACCAGTGCCTGACGAAGTCAAAGGCGATCGATATTATTTCAGCACAGGCCTGAGCTATCACTGGTTAGGACGAAGCTTTTTTGTCTCGCCTTCGCTAAAAGTTAAACACCTGCGTTACACCTTAGAAGGTGAATCGATCACCGATGAAACGCCCTCCATCTGGGTGCCTCAGGCAACGCTTGATGGTGGATTGATTTTTGAGCGACCGGTTGAGCATTCGTGGTTTTCGGGCAGCCACACATTAGAGCCTCGGCTGTTTTTGAACTACGCGGCTCAGCGCACGCAAACACAGTTACCCAATTTTGATACCACCTTGCCCACGTTTAACTACGCACAGCTTTTCCGTGATAACCGTTACGCAGGCTATGATCGTATCGGCGATAACCGCTCTTTAAGCTTAGCCGTTAGCTCAAGGTGGATAGAAGACTCTGGTCGAGAGTTGGGCTCTATGTCACTTGGCCAAATTATATATTTCAGTGACCGAAGTATCGCCCTTCAAGATGAGGATAATCAGCGTGCACGTTCTTCTTATGCGTTTCGCGCAAACTTTAACCCAACGAATCAACTGAGCAGTTTTGCTGAGTTAACTTGGGATGATTTTACGGATGAGTGGCGTGAAAGCCATGTCAATATTAGCTACCAAGCTTCACAACAGCTTATTGGTAATGTGGGTTTGCATTTTACCCCAGATACCCATCAACAAATTCAGCTATCAGGTGTGTATCAGCTAACGCCGAATTGGCAGATTTTTGGTCAAACACGTCATGAGTTTGAGGAACAAAAAAATATCGAGTCGCTGGCAGGTGTTGAATGGCAAAACTGCTGCAGCGTTGTGCGCCTTGCTGGTGCTCGCACATTATCAAGAGATAGCAACGATGCTATTATTGATGAAAGTCGACTATTGCTTGAGTTTGAACTAAAAGGACTTGGCGCAGTCGGAAATGATTTACAGAAAAACCTCAACAATTTAATTAAAGGTTATCGTTCACGTGATTAAACTACCGTATCGTTTTGATGGATTACCGCGCTTGACCAAAGCTTGGACTGGCGCCATGTTATTGGCTTTTGCCACCCTTTCATCACCCGCTTCTGCCCAACTGCTTGACCGCGTTGCCGCCGTCGTTAATGACCAAGTGATCCTAAAAAGCACAGTCGATCGCAAGCTAGACATGTTCAAAAGCCAGTTAGCCCAAGATGGCCGACCACTTCCGCCTGATAATATGCTCAAAGAGCGCGTGATGGACCAACTCGTGTTAGAGTCGGTTCAGCTGCAATTAGCGAAAGAGCGTAATATCGCGATCGACAGTGAAACGATCAATAAAGCCATCAATGACATTGCTCAGCGAAACGGCATGGACTTCAATGGCTTTGTGGCCAGTTTGCCGAGCAAAGGCATGACCTACGCTCAGTTCCGTGAGGATATTCGCACCGAACTCACGATCGCTAAGCTGCAACAGCAGGTGGTTTCGCGCCGTATTTCGATGACAGAAACAGAGATCAAAAACTTCCAGTCAAAACGCGTTGATGATAGCTCCTTGTTTTTAGTCGATACCTTGGTGATTCCTAAGTCGGTGAAAGGTTCGGTAAAAGCATTGGCCAACTCGGTTTATAAGGCACTTCAAAATGGCGCCGAGTTTGCCTACTACCAAAATAAGTTTGCTCAGCAACAAAATAATGCGGCGCCACAAAAGCTGGCTATGTACCCAGAGCCTTTGCAAACGGTATTGCCTGAACTACAAAGTGGTGAGTTTGCCGAGCCGGTTTATGACGCCGATGGTAATGCCATTATCGCGCGTCTAGTGCAAAAAACCGAAGACGATACCGTGCGTTATGTCGAGATTGAGCAATACGCCGTTCGACATATTTTGCTTCGCGTGGATGGCCTAGAAGATGATGAGAAAAAGCGCGAAGAGCTTCAGTCAATTCGCCAGCAAATTCTCGATGGTGCAGATTTTGCGCAGTTAGCCGAGCGTTTTTCGGATGACCCAGGAAGCGCCGCCCGTGGAGGTGACCTGGGCATGGTGGTTCAGGGGATCATGGTTGAAAACTTTGAAAACTATATGTTCAACACGCCAATGGGTGAGATAAGCCCTGTGTTTAAAACCGAGTTTGGCTGGCATATTTTGCAAGTGACGGATAAAGAAATCATCACGAAAACCCAGGATGCCAATTTCCAGCGTGCTCAGCAAATGCTCTATCAGCAGCGTTATCAAGAAGCTCAGCAAAGCTGGTTGAAAGAAATCTTGGATAATGCAGAAATCAGTGTCAAACCCATCTGAGGCATCGCGCACTCCAGTCCTAAAAGCGCTGAAGCCGCTGGTGATCACCGCAGGTGAGCCGGCGGGTATTGGCCCAGATGCATTAATTATATTGGCTCAACAGTCTTGGGATTTTCCTTGGGTGGCTCTAGGCCATGCCGAGAGTATATTGCAGCGCGCAAAAAAACTGGGCCTTACGGTTACTCTGAGCGATTATGATGCAAAGTCTGACCATGTGCCTGCTGGAACCCTACCCTTGATTTCCTTTGATACGGCTGAGCCTGTGGTGACTGGCCAGCTAAACCCGAAAAATGCTAAGCATGTACTGAGCTTACTTGATTTTGCGATTGAGGGCTGCCTTGCGAGTGATTTTTCCGCCATGGTCACCGCGCCGATTAGCAAATCTGTGATCAATGATTTTGGCCTTCGCTTTTCAGGCCATACTGAATACTTGGCTGAAAAAACTCAGGCCGAGGATGTGGTGATGATGCTCACCACCTACAGTGAAAAGCCATTACGTGTATGTTTGGCGAGTACGCATTTGCCCTTAAAAAATGTCAGCGACGCTTTAACTGCTGAGCGAGTCGCTCGACGAGCCAGCATTATTGACCATGATTTACGGATACGGTTTGGCCTTGAGCAGCCTTTTATTGCCATGGCCGGGGTGAATCCGCATGCAGGTGAAAATGGTTACTTAGGTCGTGAAGAAATTGATACGCTTAATCCTGTCATCACTCAGCTTCAAGCTGCGGGACTAAACCTACAAGGCCCCTATCCAGCTGATACCATGTTTACCACCATTGAGGCAGATGCCTATTATTGCATGTTCCACGATCAGGGCTTGCCTGTGGTGAAATACGCCGGGTTTGGACAGGTGGTTAATGTTAGTTTGGGTTTGCCGATTATTCGCACTTCGGTTGATCATGGTTGCGCCTTGGATTTGGCGGGAACGGGCAAGATAAAAATCAGCAGTTTGCAAGCCGCTATGCAATTGGCTCGTGATATGGCCTATCAAGAGCAAGCATCAAAACAGTGTATGCGTTCATGAATAGACTGGCTGAACAAACCGCCTCAACACAAACGCTTAAGGAGCTTACTCATGGCTAAACCATTGCAAGGTCACAGCGCAAGAAAGCGTTTTGGTCAAAACTTTTTGGTGGATGATGATTACATTGATCGCATTATTGAGCAGATAGCCGCTCATCCCGATGACCACATTGTTGAGATTGGCCCAGGTTTGGGCGCCATTACTCAGCGACTTTTGCCGCCGAACTGCAAAACGCTGACTGCCATTGAAATTGATAATGACTTGGTAGAGCGACTCAAAAACCAGCATGATGATCAAATCACGATTGTTCATAGCGATGTATTGAATGTGGACTTCGCTGAGCTGGCAAAACGCATGTCGCCAGCTGGGGACGGTTCGGCTCCATCCATGAAAATTGTCGGCAACCTGCCTTATAATATTTCCTCGCCGTTGCTCTTTCATTTGAGCCGTTTTATGCCCTCTATCAGTGAGATTCACGTCATGCTGCAAAAAGAGATGGCGCAGCGCATTTATGCAGAGTCAGGCACAAAGCACTATGGCCGTTTAAGCGTGATGATGCAGTATCATTTTGATGTTGCCTTGGGCTTTCATTTACCACCCGGTGCTTTTCATCCACCACCAAAGGTCGATTCGAGCTTTATCGAGCTTCATCCTAGACAGTCGATTTCTCTTGTTTGCGATGATATTGAACTGATGTCAGCCGTGGTCAACGAGGCCTTCCAACAGCGCCGAAAAACGCTGCGCAACACCCTGAAAAACCGTCTGAAAGATGAGGATTTTGAGCAATTGGCGATTGACCCAAGTCAGCGGCCAGATGCGCTATGCGTTGATGATTATGTGCGGATCAGCAATTATCTGAGCGCTCAGCAACATAACTTGTGATTGAACAGGTTACTGAGTAAACGCGATGGCAGACTATATTATTGGTGACGTTCAAGGCTGCTTTGATGCATTAACGGCTTTATTAGCAAAAATAGAGTTTTCAGCACAAAGTGATCGCATTTTTTTTGCGGGCGACCTAATTAACCGAGGTGATCAATCGCTACAAACCTTAGCTTTTATTTATGAGCATCGCGATTGTATGCAGACGGTGTTGGGTAATCATGATCTGCATTTACTTGCTTGTCTTTATGGTGGCGCAAAAACCAAGGGCAAAGACACATTATCTGAGATACTGGCTCATCCCAACTCGCAGCATTGGGGCCAATGGCTGCTCAGCCAGCCCTTAGTGATCAGCTTACCCTCGCATCAGGCGATCATTGCTCATGCTGGGATTCCACCCTTTTGGAATGAGGCGCAGGCGCTAAGTTATTCCAAAGAAGTTCAACAGGCATTAAAGCAAGACCCAAATGGGCTGTTAAAGCAGCTTTATGGTAATCAACCAGACCAATGGGATGAACAGTTAACTGGGGTTGATCGCCTTCGCTGTATTATCAACTATTTGACTCGCATGCGTTTACTCGATCCGCATGATCGATTGGATTACGCCTTTAAACGAGGTTTAGATGAGTTACCTGATTCACTAATACCTTGGTTTCAACACCCGAATCCGCAGTGTACAAAAACTGTGTATTTTGGTCATTGGGCGGCGCTTGAAGGACAAACGCCACAGGCTAGCCATGCAGTTGAAGCACTGGATACGGGCTGTGTTTGGGGCGGTAAATTAACGGCCTATTGCTTGGACACGCATCAGCGCATCAGTGTATAAGCTGACTCTTCACTCTCGATATAACGGCTCAGCCACGCCTTCAGCAAAAGTGATCGCCTCAAAACAGCGTATCTCAGCTAGCGAAAATGGCTGAGGGTTTTGGTAATAACCATCCGTTAATATTTGCGACATCGCGGCAACGATGGGCATATGGCAGACAATGAGCGTTTTATCCGTTACTCGGTCAGTTAAGCTGAGCAAAGCCCGACTCACTGCTCCCTCAGGCGTGATGGCTGGGCAATATTCCAATTGAGTAATTCCCATTACCTCGGCCATAATTTTAGCAGTTTGCTGAGCACGCAAATAAGGGCTGACGATAATGCGCTTGAAGGTTATCGGGCTATGCTGAGCTTCCTGATAGACTTGATCACGGCCATAGGGCGTTAGCTCACGCAGTGCATCAGTTGGCGCATAGGGCTCGGCTTCGGCATGGCGCATTAGGGCAAATTGCATAATGATGACTCACTTTTATTATCAGTTTTTTAACCCCAGGTTCTTCCTTGTCGGGATGCTTATTAAAGTTAGCTTTAGGCGCTGACAGGCCCTGAGTGAAAGCGAAACTCTGAATCAGGTTGAGCAATTAATTCGTGTTCCTTTTCACGAAAAACCTCAATTCTCGCCTGCACTTCTTCAGTATCGGCAAAGGCATAGCTCAAGTCCAGATAATCTTGAAAATGACGAGATTCCGATTTTAATAAGAAGCGGTAATACTTGGCCAGCTCAGGGTCCTGCGCTTCAATACGTGAAGATAAGGCATGGAAACGCTCGCATGAACGCGCTTCAATAAAAGCGCCAACAACTAACGTATCAACGATCTTGGCGGGCTCATGGCTGCGCACCAAAGAGCGCATGCCGCTCGCATAGCGAGATGGCGACAAAGGGTCATAGTTCACTCCGCGATCTTTCATCAAACCGAGTACCTGCTCGTAATGCAGTAATTCTTCTCGAGCAAGCTGTGACATTTTCATTGGCAAATCCTGAGCCGTATCCGTGTACTTAAACAAAATATGCATCGCTGTTGCGGCGGCTTTTTTTTCGCAGTTGGCATGGTCAATCAACAATATATCTCGCTGTGACATGGCCTGTTCTAACCATAGCTCAGGTGTTCGACAAGGCAAAAAATCAAACAGTGGCTGAAGGTCTATCGCTGACATAGGTTTATCCGCTAACGGTTTGCTGAAACAGCGCAGTTTCTCTAGAATAGCGCTTTTTGACAAGTAAAAAATTCGACAAGCCTTGAAAACCCCTAAAGAAGCGCCATTATGGCAGCAAAAAATAGCATTAGGCTTGATCAAGCTGGTTGCATGGACACCGCAATGGCTTAAAACAACACTCATTGCCTTTGTCGCTCGACTACTTATTATCCTCCCCTTAGCCAATAATAAAAAGCGCATCGCTCTGATTAACTATCGCATCGCCTTTGCTGGGCAATCTGATGCTTATTACCGCCGATTATTGGCGGAAAATATTCGCCACCTACTAACCTTAATGATGGAAGTGTGTCAGATATGGGTGCGTGGAGCCACACCGTTATTTAACCATGTCACCATTGATGATCAGGCGCAGTTGAATACCTTCGAGCAAGATAATGCCTCATCCGGCATTTTGCTGATCACACCTCATTTAGGAAACTGGGAATTGTTCGGCCTTTGGTTTGCTAAGCGCTATGGCATTCATGCCATGTTTAAGCCCTCTTCCATGCCCGCTTTGGATCGCTTGATTACCCAAGGTCGACAACAATTTGGCGGTGAAACATTAACTGCCGATCAAAAAGGCGTGGTTCAGCTGTTTAAATTACTGAAAAAGAAAGAAATTGTCCTGCGACTACCTGATCATATGCCCAAAGAAGGTGGTACGCATGTGCCATTTTTGGGCCATATCGCCTACACTGAAACCTTAAACGCAAAGCTGTTGCAAAAACTGCCAGACACCCAGGTTTATGTGGGCGCGATGATTCGTCAAAAAGCTGGATTCACACTTTTGCTCAATAAAATTGAGCTATACCATAATGAGCCGCAGCAAAGCTTAACGGCTGATCAAATAACAACTAAGATCAATCAAGCGATGGCTGATCTTATCGAGGAACACCCCGAGCAATACCACTGGTTTTACGAGCGCTTTCGACGCCTTCCCAAGGGAATGACTCACCCGTATCGAAAAAAGAAAGCACGCTAATCGCCAATCACTGAACCCAAACGACAAAAAAAGATATCACTATGAGCTAAAACCAAAACCAAAACCAAGAGCAAGCTACCTCATCACAGTCGCTCAGCTCAGCACAAAAAAAAGCATATGGGTATCGTTTTTTATTGGGCTGGTTATGGCTGTGCCTTCTGGCTTATTTTTTGGATTTATATTGGGGCTAATTATCGTCGCGATAGATGGAACGACAAGTTTTGAAGTCCAGAATGGTTATGCCATGCTCGGTGTTATGTTGATCTCAGCACCCATGTTTGGCATCGCTGGTATAATCATGCATGTGCTTCGTGCAAAAAATCGCTGGCCAAAGGCTTAATTTGTTCTTGATGGTGTCATCCTTTTTCTGACGATGGTTTCTGTGCTTGGTTATTCCTCAATAGAGGCTGAACAGCTTTCAGTTTGGCTTATTATCTAACAGCGCAAGCGGTTTTATTGGGTGCGCAGCTGTATACAACAAAAGTGCTCGAACACATCGAGCACTAGATTTTGTCGCTTAGCTTGTCTTTTCTTGAATGGCTTGCTGGAGTGCGTCTTTTAAACGGTTAAATTCAGCCTGAGTTTCTGGTAAGGGCTCAACCTCATAGCTTGTTTCTACAATTTGCATCAACGCTTTTGATTTGGTTGCGACCTCTGGATAACCGTAGAGTCCCGCTGAGCCCGACAGGTTGTGCGTGAACACATGTAAGGCTTTGACAGGCTCATCGCCCGTTTGCTCAATAAAGTGTTGATAAAGCTGCTCTAAGGTGGCCAATTTTGTCGTCAATGACTTAGCATAGGCTTGCTTCAGGGCTTCAATTTTGCCTGCAGACATGATTCTCCATAAAACCTAGTGATAGAAACTATTTGTCTAATTTTCTGAGTGTTGTCAGTAAATCGCCAATAGTGTAAGGCTTCGATAGAATGTCATCAAAAAATATCGGAAAACTTTGCAATTGTTTACCAAGTTTTATCGATGCACTGGAGCCTAGTAGTTTGGTGTTAGGAGAGAGCTGTCGTATCTCTTGCGCAGCATCAATGCCTGAGATACCCGGTAGGTTAAAGTCTATAATAGCGAGATCAGGCTGATGCTCTGTCGCCAGCGCTATGCCCTCTTCACCTGAGCTTGCCACATGGATCGCGAGATCATATTCGCTTAATACGGCTTCGACAAACATCTGAATTTCAGAGTTATCTTCAATTAATAGAAGTGATTTAGCGTTAAATGGAGCGGATGGGTCTTGTTCAGCCTCACTCAGCATTATCCGCTCAAGCGGAATGCGCAGGATGAAAACTGATCCAACGCCCTTTTCAGATTGTACGCTGAGTTTTCCATCTAGCTTTTCGGCGAGGTTTTGGGTGATGGTGAGGCCAAGTCCAGCGCCATATTCCGCTTTGCTATTGGATTTTACTCGATAAAAAGGATCAAAAATTTTGCGAATTTCTTCAGCCGTTAAGCCCAGCCCTGAGTCTGTCACTGAAAAAATCAAATGCTCGTCTTCTTCACCGAGTGTTAAGGACACTTGGCCTTGCTCGGTGTATTTTATGGCATTGCCGATTAGGTTAACCAAACACTGCGTTAGCCGCATTGGGTCGGTAATAAATTTATCAATATCGGTTTGATTCGATAAGTTAAAGCCGAGGTTTTTCTTGGCAGCTTGGTAGGTAAAGATGTCTGAAATTTCTTCAAACAAAGTCGCTGTTTGAACGGTAGATTTAACCAGATCGACGCCCTCTTCAAGCCCTTTTTCGCTCATGCTGGCGTAATCGAGAATATTATTAACCATGCTCACCAGATAAAAGGCGCTGTTTCGAACAGCGGATACAGAACCTTGCTCAGACTGCTTTTCTAACAGGTCGCAATGGCCAATGATGGTTGTCAGTGGCGTTCTAAATTCATGTGAAATACTGGAAATAAATCGCGACTGGAGCTGATGCGCCTGCTTCAGCGCCTCTTGCTGCTGGACTAACTGCGTTTTGGCAATATCGAGCTCGTTGCGCAATTGTTGCTTATCTAAAATTCGCAGAGCGTGACGGCTAACATCACGCAGCAAAACCAGTAATTCTTGCTCGCTATCGCCCTGCTGAAAAAACACATCAACATATCGCCCATCTCGAAGTTGGACCATTTCTAAACGGCCCGTTTCTTGGTCAACGAGATCATACAAAAAAGGGAAATTATCGAGAACGGATTGATTAAGCAGTTTTGAGCATCGACAGTCAGCAATGTTTTCATCGCCGAGAACTTCGACAATAATATTGTCTTTTATGCGAAGCTTGAGTTCAGGTTGTTTAAGGAAGTTACTTAATTCAATCATTTAGGTCTAGCAGTTAGAGCCGCCGCTAGATTCATGAAGCCTTCTTCCACGTTTTCACCAGTTTTTGCACTAGTGAAGACCAATGGGCTCATTTCAATTCTATCCGTCAACTGTGTTTTGTCTTCGTCCACTAAATCGGACTTATTGGCAAACACAATATGCGGTAACTGGGTATAATTCTCAAGCGCTTTTTGGTAACCCTCTAACACCTCAAAAGTGTCAAAGCGGCTGATATCAGCGACTAAGAGGTATCCATGACATCTTTTTAAATATTGTTTTTGCATTTCAGTCAGCTCACGTTCACCTTCAATATCCCAAAGAATCAATTTTATCTCGCCAGAATCTGTCGCTAATGTTTTCGTTTTGATCGTCACACCGACTGTCGTCTTGTACGTATCACTAAAGGTGTCGTTAACAAATCGATGCAATAGGCTGGTTTTCCCGACACCTGGCGCACCTAATAGACAGACTTTAAACACACGATCAATCATGATTTACCCACTGTATAAGAATATCTCGCTTTGCTAATTCATCCGACAAATCATCCGTAATATAGGCATCGTGATAAAGCGTTGTAGTTAATGGTAATTGCGCTGTAATTTGCTCAGCGATAGCGGCATATCGCGCCTTTCTCACCTGTTGGTTGCCCAAACGATCAGCGACTCCATCAGAGTGAGGTGTTAATAGCATTTGACAGCTTGATGACTCACAAAACGGCGTAATGGCTTGCAACCATTGTTCGAAGGACTGCTCAGCTGAAGCTGTTAACGCTGCACCAGACTCAAACGCTAGATTAAACTCAGTCAGGCCCTGCCAAGCAGGTTCGAGCGTTATATCATACGATGCTTGAACACCAGCAATGAGGCTTTGTGCAAGGGCGAGCTCCTGCTCGGTTTGCACCGTAATCTGCGTTTTATCGGCGGTTGATTTAAGCGAAAATCCTTTGTTTTTTAAGCGTTGATTGACGACAGTCGGATCAAGGCTAATAAAATCAATCGTTGTGATCTGAGCTCGCTCTCTAAAGCGCTCTGGCATCGCCTGCTCAACTAGTTGTTGTTCAGGTTCAGCGATAGGGTCTTTGAGAAACTTCGCCTCAAGAACGGTTGTCCAGTTATAAAGGGTAGGTCCCTGAATATCATAGCTTAGCAGCTGCCAGCCTGGCTTGGCATCGACCTGCTCGATAAAAGAATACAATTGTTGTTTTGACCAATAAGCATAGCCAAAATAACTGATCAATAAAACTGATAAAGCGGCCACGGCAATATAGCCAGGCAGCTTAGAAACAGGTTTATTTTTTAGTTTTTCAATCGCAATGATCGGCTGTAAAAAAGGCTCAACTTTAGTGCTAAGCTCGGATCGATCTCCGTCAAATGCAGATAAGTCATTCTGATTTTGATAATACAGAGACTCAAACTGTTCTAAAACCATAGAGCGCAGCGAGGACGGTGGGTTGCCATCAATGACGCAAGCAAGCACCATGTTTTCTATCGTAAATAGCCAGACTAACTGCTGGCCGATTTTGGCCGATTCCAGATGGTCGGTTTGCGATGAAAACGAGTCTTGTAAAAAATCTTCCAGCGCAACCAGCATGGCTGAAACAGCGTCAGGGTCTTGTTTTACGTTGGCATTAGATAAGTGATGAACTAATAAACCCGTTTTGCCTTCAAGCAAATACACCTGCTGAACGCGGTATTCGATGGATTCTCGAAGAGCAATCTCAGCATAACTAGCACCGCTAAACAGAGATTTAATCCGCCACTTCGTGATGTTAGCAACGCTGGTCTGCCCTGCCATCAGCTGGTTGATTCGGTTTAGCACGTCTTGCACATAGGTGGCAACGGTATTGCGAA
>JAXHSS010000031.1:0-14144 GCA_034190675.1 Pseudomonadota bacterium | reverse complement strand
ATCGCAAGTTAATATTATCCCATTCAGAATAATTCGACCAACCCACGTCAAAGCTTAGGCCGACTTGGTCAAATAAGCGGTACTTAATACCTGTTTGGAAATGCGCAGGAAAACTAAATCGCTGCGTTACCGTGCCCATTTGTTCTTCAGGAATGTTCACCGGGATACCAAGAATCTGCAGTGCAATCGCGCCCGTAGGTGAGCTACCAATAGCGTTGATCGCGTTACGTATTTCTTGTGAAGAGCGAACACGGAATTGACCCGACATATCAACTTGTGCTGCGCTCTGGAACACAGCGCCCCATGAAAAATCACGAGTAGGCTCCCACATAACACCTAAGTGGAAGTTAGGCGATAACGTGTCTTTTTCAACAAGGCGAAGGTCAGCCAGCTTTGAAAAAGGTCCAATACTATCATCCGAGTTACAAAGACCAAAAAGGAAAATGTCGGTAACAAGGTTGCCCTCTCCATCAAATGGTGTACAAACACTTTCGTGAAGATAGCGAAGCATACCGGTAAGGTCATTAGGTGAACGGACATCCGACTCAAAACCTAAAGCTTGATAAGCAAAGTTGATTGTTGCGCCTACTGATAGCTCATCGGTAATATCAAAACCCACCGAAGGTGTGAGGTAGTTAACACGAAGCAAGCCTACTCGCTGCCCCATAAAGTTACCTACATCATCTGGATCACGATAATAACCAGCGGCTAAAGGCGCTGAAATACCTGAAGCGAAGGTGTATTTTGAATCAGGCGCACGGATTGCAATCGATGGAAGTAATAAGGGATTAACCAACGGCCCAGGTGGTAGGTCAAGAAAGCGATCTCTTAGTGGGATAATGGCAGAAATACCTCTTGTTTTACTCTTTGTTGTTTTGAATTTCGCACAAGAGCCGTTTTCACCTGGTTGTTCACAAACAACAGGGTCATCGGAGTAACCGAAAAATTCATAATCATCACCAGCGCTGTATTCACTCTCAAATTCGAGCATCGCAGCTAGGAAATTAAATTGAATATGACGACCTTTAATATTGGCTAACGCTGCTGGATTGAAATGCACGCCACTTAGCCCAGGAGGGCTCGCGGTGACTGCATTACCCAGAGACATAGCCACTGGGTCAATCAGCAAGTTAGTTGCTAATTGTGCCTGAGCACTTAACGCGAAAACACTGGCTCCGAGAGCTAGGCCTACACGCTTGATATAATGATTCAATCGCATGAATAGGCCCGATTATTTAAATCCAAGGAAGTTGATTGGCATGCTCACACCTAATGTCACATCAGGCGCATCTTCGGTTAAACCAAAACCGAAGTTATAGTTTACGATCGTTTTAGGCGACATACGCATACCCAGTGATGCATTAAACAATGCTGTAAAGCTGTCACCAGAGCTGGCCTGCGCGCCATCACTAAACTCGTAAATTGAGCTCATGTTGTAGCCCAAAGAAGTTGACAAGTTCAATGAGAGGTCATAAGTAATAGAAAATGCAAGGCCCATGCTCGCACCAAAGTTATCACCGGGGCGCAACTTGTTTAATTCACGCGTTTGGCCACCTGTACCAGAAGCAATGGTTTGGTTAATACCTTCAACATCGTTATTAACCGAGTAGCTAACATTAGCAAAAACGATTGCCGGATCGATCACCTGACTAAAACTTGAACCTGCGGTTAATGTGAAATAACCACTACCTGTTGCCAAGTCTGTTTGAGGGTTCAGTGTATAAGGGCTGTCACCTGTCGGGAATTTCATCGACGTAAATAACGTGGTGTTCAAACCACCGCGCTTAGCTGGGAATGGCTGCCAACGAACACTGGTAGAGAAGTCGCCGATACCTGCTTTGTCTAGACCTTTAGTCGAGTCGTTACGATAAACAAATGGGAAGCTGCCACTAACTGTTAGGTTATCAAGTAAGCCATAGCTTAATGACAAGGTATTATTAAAGCTGTGTGAAGCTTGAGGAATTACCTGAACAGCGCGAATAGAGCCGTCCGAATCAGTAGGTGTGTTAATCGAGTCTGAGCGGCTGTAGCTATAACCAAAGGAATAAAATAGGTTCACATTACTTTGCTTTCTTAGCGCGTATTCTTCCTCAGTGGCATCGAAAACCTCTTCAAGATTCTTTTCTTGCGAGGCATCATCCTCTTGCTGAGCTAGCGCTTCCGCTGTTTCATTGTCTAAGCTGTATTCCTTGTCTTCTTCAGCGGCAAATGCCATCTGAGAGAGCACGGCTGCCATTGCCGCTGCAAGAAGTTTAACAGAAAGCTTATTATTAATTTCAGTCATGTTGCTACTCTTTCTTTAAAAGGTTTATCGATTTCTGTAGTAAGCGCGTTGAGAAAACTCATCGCTTTTGTCACCAACGAAGCCATCATCATCCACGTCAAAATTAAGTTCTTGACGTGATAGAACTTCGTCGCGTTCTTGTTCATGAGCAACGACATAGCGGTCATAACGCTCAAAAGCAAGGAAAGTCATCGTGTTATCTTCGATCATTGCTAGGCTTGTGGCATCCATCTCAAAGCCATCTCTGATGCTTGGATTTTCATCTGACGGAAACACCATAAACAAAACGCCTACGTTGTCTTCAGTTCCATCTTCGCGGACAATCTTATTGCCCCAAATTTCACGGAAGCGCTTTTCTGTAAAGCTAATATTACCTGCTGAAGGATCAGCAACATAAACACGCCCATCAATGATGGTTTTAATCACAACAAAGTGTCGAAAGCCAGCATATTCAATCGGAACAATGGCTGGCTTATCAAGTTCGGTCAAATCTTCATATGAGCCTTTATAACCACCTGAGGCAAAACCCAATCCATTACTCAAACGTTTCATATCAAGAAATGAAAAGTTACGCTCGCGGATGATTCGCTCTTTATCACCCGTCATCATTAAGCCATCCATTACCATGACTTCGGTGTAATCTTTTCCGAGGTATTCATTAAACAAAGTAGTTAGGGCTGCAGAGCCGCAGCTATAGTCATATTGCTGTCTGGTTAAATCTTTATACTTAATGTCTTGCAATGTAGTGGTGGTATACACTTCTGAGTTAAATAGGTAATCACCTTTAAGCGTTTCTTCATAAACAATAGCCTGTTCTTCAAAGGGCTCTTTTTCAAAAACATCGTTTGCGCCGAAGAAAATTAAACCAACGCCAAGTACTACTTCTATCATGCTTAAAGTCTATTAAAGTGGTATGGTGAATTGTAACAAAACCTTAGGTTATAACCATGCCCTACACAGGGCATTTTTGTTCGCTTTTTGTTTGTGTCGCCACAAAAAAGCAAGCAAACACGGTCATCTACCTAAAGCTCCTATCCTTTTCCCTGATCACATGCTTTGCTGGTTATAAAAACCAGATATAGGTTGGACCATCATATATTTAGGTATAAAAAAAGGGCCTCCGAGAAGGCCCTTTTTATCAAGATCAACTTGTCAGATTAGTTACCAGAGATTTTGACTGTATTGTTTGAGATGTCTAGACCAGAGATCACAACGTCACCGATAGTGTTACCAGCTGCAGCATCACCTAGGTACAGATCAACGATTTGGATATCACCGATGCTTGAAGCAGCACCTGTAGTGATAACTAGACCGTCAGTTGCTACGTCGATAGCTGTACCTGAAAGGTCAAGTTCCTTCAACGTGATAGAAGAAGCACCGATCGCACCGCCAGTGACTGCGCCGCCAGTATCGTTAAGAGCGAAATTAGAGATCACAAGGTCACCGATGTTAGCGCTTGTCAATAGAATCATGCTGCCTTGAACTTCGTTACCCAACTGAATGTTTGCAGTAACACCTGATGCGAAAGAAATGTCCATTGAGTTTAGGATAACATCACTGAAGTTAGCTGCGTCGAAAGTGCCTTCTGCGTTAGCTGCACTTGTACCAACTCTCAAGTCACCAGTAGTGATTGTTGTACCAGCACCAAGAGTCAACGCCACTTCAAGAACACCCGCTGTGTTGTCAGCCGCTTCATAACCTGCATCGATATCTAGAGTTACAGCAGCCGCACCGCCAGCACCGTCGCTAAGACCAAAACCTTCAAAACGGATAACACCCGTGTTATTGGCTAGAGTACCTGAACCACCGTCACGATCATAAATGTCGATGTTACCAGAGAAGTCTGTTGAAAGTTCGATAGTAATACCGTCTTTACCCGTTACCGCGCCCATTGCCGCGTCATCCATAGACTCAAGAGCCATGCCTGATGTTGCCGCTGTTGTCAATGCTGTTGCTAAAGCGATTTTAGTTAGTTTCATAATTGAATATCTCCAAGTAAGTTTTTAATGGCAGCCAGTGATTTAGGTTTCACGTTTGCCGCTAATGTCCAGAATAGGTATTTTGAATTTTTTTCGCAAACGTGATTAACAGAAATGCGACAAAAGGTTGCGTTTCTGAAATAATTGACCAAATTGCTCTACAGGAACAGCACAGTTGACGCTGAAAACAGAAGCTCTAAAAACACCCTTCACGCCTCCACAGCTGTGGCTCTCAGCATTAAAAGAGCACCTTCGTGACCCCATTCATGCCTTAATCAGTCAAGGCAGTGGCGAACGCAGTCGTTTCAGTTACATCTGTGGTCAATCTCGCTCAATCGTTTCTCTAAAAAGAAACTTTTCTGACCCAAATGCCGTCATATTGACAGCTCTAGACCAGATGCAAGCATCGAAACCTGCTGCTATTATGGGCTATATCAGCTACCCACATAATGAAAAGGCGTCCAATTGCAGTCAATTACCCTCGATTGACATTCGAAGCTTTGATTGGCAGCTCGTTTTCGATCACCATGCTCAAAGGATACAGTGTCAATTCTCTGAAAAATACGCGAATTCGACAGAGCTGTTAAAAAAAATCCAGCAAATAGCTAGCGCGCTGGCCAATATTTCATCCACTACCACGAATAAAGCCAGACCTCTAAAGCGCTTTTTCATCCATGATGATTTCAAGCCATTAGTTTCAAAAAGCGATTATCAAGCCCAGTTTGACGCTATTCAGTCTCATATTTTAGCGGGTGATATTTATCAAATTAATCTCACGCTGCCCTTTCAAACACAATATCAAGGATTGCCCTTACATGGATTTGAGCTGTTGCTTGAGCATGTCGATACCCCTTATTGCGCCTATTATGAGCTTGAATCACATACCATTATGAGCTTTTCACCTGAGGAGTTTATTCAAACACGAGGCTCAAAGATAACGACCAGCCCAATTAAAGGCACCATTGCTCGCGCTTTGGACAACGTTCTTCTTGATCAAGCCAATAAGGAAAAACTAAAGGCCAGCACCAAAGACCGCGCCGAGCACATCATGATTGTTGACTTATTACGCAATGATCTAGGTAAAATCTGTGAGTCAGGCACAGTGGCTGTCAACAACCTACTTAATATCGAAAGCTTTTCTAACGTTCATCACCTAGTGACTCAGGTAGAAGGCCGACTTTTGCCTGATATCTCGCCTGCAAAAGCGCTGTTAAGCTGCTTTCCTGGAGGGTCAATTACAGGTGCGCCGAAAATCAAAGCGATGGAAATCATTCATGAGTTAGAACCTTTTAATCGCGAAGTCTACTGTGGCAGCATTTTTCACTTTAATGCTCAAGGCGACTTATCTGCCAATATCCCCATTCGCACCTTGGTAGCTGAGCATCAAGAGCAAAACCCTGAGCAAGGAAAGATCACCTGTTGGTCTGGGGGCGGTGTTGTTGCCGACTCTACCTGGCAATCTGAATATCAAGAAGCCGTTGATAAGGTGAACCATCTACTCAGCGGCTTAAAACGATAGTCCCTGCTGCTAAGGTCCAAACAAGCAAATAAAAAAAACCGCAAATAATACTCATTATCTGCGGGCTTTTTGATGGGTAATGCCGAAAGGCGAACAGCATAAGCCAATATGGCTTATTTTTTCTTGGCAGCCACTTTGTTTTTTGCTTTAGCAGGTTTTACCTTCCAAGGAATCATTGATTTCACAACCTGGGTTGGCAAATAAGTCACCAAGTAAAACAACCAGTGAAATGGCGAACGCGGGTTCATCAACTCGGCACTTTTCTTCATAGATTGGTATTTTTTCTCATTAAATGGGAACCACCACGGGTTTTTGCGCATGACGGCAAACCAATCCCAGTTAACCACTTTTGGCTCAACCATTTCTAGCAAACCCAGCTTCCCGTGCGTTCGCCCAATACCTGAATCTTTCGGGCCACCCCATTCTGTTTCAGCCAAACCGTGAGTATAAAGGTGGTCATTAATCGTTACAGCGCCAGCTTCTAATTGCGCCGCAACTGCTTTGCCGCGTTTCTTGGACTTCGTCCAGACCGATGCTGTTAGACCATACTGCGAGTCATTGGCTTTTTGAATCGCCTCATGCTCCGTGTGCACTTTAACGACAGGCAAAAATGGCCCAAAAATTTCATCTTGGATAAACGGCATATCATGCTCAACATCGACCAACAACGTTGCTGGGAAGAAAAACCCGTTTTGCCCGCCCACTGGCTGAGACTGCGCCACAACGCGAGCACCCTGCTCAAGCGCGGCATCTAAGTCTTTTTTTAATGATAGTAGCTGTTTTTCAGTTGTTACGGCGCCAATATCCGCATCATAACTATTGTTGCCATGACGAAGCGCCGAGACTTTTTGAATTGCCATCTCTACAAAGGCATCGTAAACCGACTCCATCACATAGATTCGCTTCACGCCACCACAAGATTGTCCTGCATTTTGACAGCCCGCCCATAATGCGCCATTAACGGCCTTTTCAATATCCGCATCATCCAGCACCACCATCGCATCATTGCCTCCAAGCTCTAGGCTACAGGGAACGAGATACTCAGCACAGGCTTTCATCACGGCTTTACCCGCGGTAGTTGAGCCGGTAAAGAAGATCTTATTGACCCCGTTGTCCAACATGCCCGCAACCACTTTCGATCCAGACCCTGTAACCAACGTAAACAAGCCCTTGGGCAATTGAGCCGCACTCAGAATACGCTCAATTAAAAGGCCGATCGTCGGGGTATCAGCCGCTACTTTAAGTACCACGGCATTACCTGCCATTAGCGCCATAATAATTTCACCAAACGGAATCGATAGCGGATAGTTCCACGGACTAATAATCCCCACGACACCCACGGGCTCATAAAAACGTCGGCTGACTTTGTTAGCAAAAACCAGATTGGATGGCAAAACCAACTCAGACTTCAACACTTTCGATGCATTTTTGGTGTACCAGTTGATGGACCCGATGCAAGGGATAACCTCAGTCACTAACGCATCAATTTTTAACTTGCCGTTATCATTACTGATGCTTTGCGCAATCTCATCGGCATTATCACGGATATAATCCGCCATTTTACGAATATGCTGAGCACGCGCCTTGAAAGACAAATTCGACCACGCTTTTTGCACTTGACGAGCCTGATCAAAGATGCCCGGAAACTCATCCAGCGGCGTGTTATCAACCACTCCATTGGGCTCAAGTGTTGCTGGATTAATACTGATTGTTTGCTCGTTCATGATCTTTCTCTTTCTTGACGTTAATTATTATTGTTCCGCTCGAATAAATGTTGGCTCATTTGGGCTTGAATGTGCTTGCGAATAAGTATAACCCGCCCAGTCAAAAGCCTTAAGCGCCTCAACGCTCGTGATTTGCTCTTTAAGAATATACGCAGCCATTGCACCCCGTGCTTTTTTAGCATAAAAACTGATGACTTTATACAGGCCATTTTTCTCATCCTTAAAAACTGGCGTAATCACTGAACCAGAAATTTCCTTCAACTTGGCAGCTTTTGAATACTCATTAGAGGCAAGATTAACCAATACCTCACCGTCTAACTGTGCATTTAGAGCCTCTAATAGGACATCGCCCCAATACTCATAGAGGTTTTTCCCCTTAGGATTTTCCAGCTTGGTGCCCATCTCTAGGCGATAAGGCTGGATTAAATCCAGCGGCTTCAATAGACCGTATAGCCCTGACAAAATACGCAAATGCGACTGAGCATACTCAAGCTCTTTTGGCGTCAAGCTTTCTGCCTCTAAGCCATCATAGACGTCACCTTTAAAAGCAAAAACACAAGGCTTTGCATTTTCAGCGGTAAAAGGCCGACACCATTCATCGAAGCGCACAGCGTTCAAGGCGGCAATCTTATCGCTCACCTTCATCAGCTGAGCAATATCCTGAGGAGAAAACTCATGCAATACATCAATCAATTGCTGCGACTGATCAAGATACTCAGGTTGAGTAACTGGCTGAGTAAATTGCTCCACAGGAGCAGGCGTTTCAAAATCTAGCGTTTTAGAAGGCGATAGGATAACCAACATAAGTTGTTACAAGTTTGTTGAAAAAATTCAAGTTTAGAAAAAAAAACGCTAAAGTGCGAATAAAGCAGTTAAAAAAACTCAAATGATTAAATTTGCATTACCGTTTGTTCTCATTGGCATTATTTTATTTATCCTTAAAAAAGCCGATAAATTATCCATCCTCAACTTGGCCATCACCATCGCTGCAGGCCTTGTTTTAATACTAACGATCGTACTTTATCCAAACCCCGCGCGTGAAGGCAACGAAGTCAGCTCACTTCATTTATCCCAGGTGGACATAACCGTAGATTCAGCCTCAGTGACTACGGCTCGGTTTATCGCCAACAACCAAGACCCTGAGGGAGATATCGCAGCTCTGGACTTAATACTTGAGCACTCACACTGCGATGACAACAACGTATGCATGGTAGTTGAAGAGCGTCAAACTGAGCTCACCGTTCATATTCCTGCGCAACAACATCGAACGGTTACTGTTCGCTTTTATGCCTCAAATCAAGCATCAACTGACGATACCAAAGGGAACAAATACCAATTACGTGTCTCTAAAATACGATATTATTAATAATGACCACTCACAGCTTTGACTTTCCTATTGAAAAATAAGCAATTTTACTTGGCATGCGCTACACTTCCGGCCTGCTGAGATTGGATTTACGGCGAAAGGTTAACCTTATGCAATTTAAAACATTTACTCGATATCTTTGTTTAACCGCGGCACTGGTTCATGTCAGCGCCTGTGATGCTGGCGAAGCCCGAATGGTTTCTCTGCAAGACAAGGCAGCTCAAAGCGAAGCACAAAATCGTGCGCCAGAGCGTGATCAAATTATCGTTAGCCACCAAATCCAGCGCATTTTAGACCACCACTACCGCAGCCAAAAATTAAACGATCAAGTGTCAGCAAAAATCCTCAGTGATTATCTCGAATACCTAGACCCCAACCATTCGATTTTCACTCAGGCTGACCTCAGTGAATTCGTCCAGTATCAAGACAAGATTGATGACGCCCTACAAGATGGCAAGCTGGAAATTGGCTTCGTTGTCTATCAGCGCTATGAAAATCGTCTACGCGAGGCGCTAAATTACGGCATCGAACTGCTGAAGACGAAAGACAGCTTTGATTTTACCGTCGATGAATCTTTAGTGATTGACCGCACAGAAATTAACCACCCTGACGACGAAAATGCGCTTCGTGATTTATGGCGCAAAAAAACCAAAGACGAAATGATCAGCAATATGCTGGCGGATAAAACCGAAGAAAAAGCACGCGAATTGTTGATCAAACGCTACCAAAACCGCGTTAATATGCTCGACAAAATCAACAGCAATGACGTGTTTGAGATGTTTATCAACACCTATACTGGCACGCTTGATCCACATACCCGCTACTTCTCTCCTCATGAGTCAGAGAATTTCAATATCAACATGAGCCTGCAATTACAAGGCATTGGTGCGAGACTGTCCGCCGAAGACGAGTACACCAAAATCATCGAGCTAATTGCCGGTGGTCCAGCTGAGAAATCAGGGCTGCTTCATGCCTCAGACCGTATCATTGGTATCGCTCAAGGTGATGATGGCGAAATGGTTGATGTTGTAGGCTGGAGAATTGACGAAGTCGTTACCTTAATTCGTGGTGAAAAAGGCACCGTTGTTCGCCTTCTGATTATTCCACATAATGCCATTGATGACTCCGCGACTAAAGTCGTTCGACTCGTTCGTGATACGATTAAACTCGAAGACAGCGCAGCGAAAAAAAGCGTGATGGAACTGCAGCAAGGCGATAAGACTCGACGTATTGGAGTTATCACTTTGCCAAGCTTTTACCATAGCTTTAACGGCCAATCGACTCGCAGCTCGAGTGACGATGTCGCCAAACTCATTCAAGAGCTAAAGCAAGAATCTGTTGAAGGCTTGATCATTGACCTGCGTAATAATGGCGGCGGCTCTTTAGAAGAAGTTCGTCGTATGGTCGGTTTCTTTATTGAAAAAGGCCCCGTGGTTCAAACCAAGCAAAGCAACGGTGATGTCGCCGTTTTGGAAGACACCGACCCCAGCATGCTCTATGACGGCCCGATGGCTGTGATAATCAATCGCCTCAGCGCCAGCGCCTCAGAAATTTTTGCAGGCGCCATTAAAGACTACGACCGAGGCGTTATTATCGGTAATGGCTCCTACGGTAAAGGCACGGTGCAAAATGTCAGCGATGTCTTATTTAAAGGCCAAATCAAGCTGACTACGGCGATGTTTTATAGAATTTCAGGCGCCAGCACCCAGCATAAAGGCGTGCTCCCTCAAATCACCTATCCCACGCTGATCGATGAAACGCTGATTGGCGAATCGGCACTGACTAATTCAATGCCTTGGGAGCAAATTGAGCGTGCGAAATACGCGGTTCAAAACCGTATTGCACCCTATGTTTCAACGTTGCAAACCAAGCACCAGGCTCGCGTAGCCAACAACCCTGAGTTCAGCTACGTGATTGCCAAGTCACAGCTATTAGCGCAAACGCGTGAACAATCTGCCCTATCCCTGAATTTGGCTAAGCGAAAAAACAAGCAAGACGAGATCATTGCCAAACAGCTCGAGATCGAAAACCGTTTGCGTAAAGCTCAGGGCGAAAAACCCCTGAAATCACTGGACGAATTGGAAGAAGAAAGTGAAAATACTCAGTCCGATTCATCAGAGACGGATGCATTTGCCGAAGAAGCAGGTTATATCTTGCTGGATTTAATTCAGTTAAGCCAAAACACGGGACTTCAACAATCCGCATAATCATGACTAACGCAATACAAAACGCTTTAAACGACCGAATTTTAATTCTTGATGGCGCTATGGGCACGATGATCCAGCGCGCCAAATTAGAAGAGCCCGACTATCGTGGCGATCAGTTCAAAGACTGGCCATGTGAACTAAAAGGCATGAATGACCTCCTCAGTATCACTAAGCCTGAACTTATCCAATCGATCCACGAGCAATACTTTGAAGCCGGCGCCGATATCATCGAAACCAATACTTTTAACTGCACTCGCTCGGATTTGGCTCGATACCAATTATCTGATTACACCGCTGACATCAATACTCAAGCGGCAAGAATTGCTAAAGCCTCAGCTGCAAAATACAGCACCGAAGACAAACCTCGCTTTGTCGCGGGCGTTTTAGGGCCTAACCAAAAAACCGCCTCCGTATCGGTTGATGTGAATGACCCAGGCGCACGTGCGATCACCTTTGATGAGCTTGTTGAAGATTATATCGAAGCCGCAGCAGCCCTAGCTGAGGGTGGCGTTGATCTGTTTTTGGTTGAAACCGTTTTTGACACCTTAAACTGCAAGGCAGCAATTTTTGCGTTACAAACCCTAAAAGAGCAACACGGCGTTGATCTGCCGATTATGATTTCAGGCACCATCACCGACATCTCGGGTCGCACACTTTCAGGACAAACAACTGAAGCCTTTTACGCCAGCATCAAACACGCAAAGCCACTAAGCATTGGCCTTAACTGTGCGCTTGGGCCTGATCTATTGCGCAGCTACGTTAAGACTTTATCGGATATTTCTATTTTCCCTGTTTCGGCTCACCCCAATGCGGGTCTGCCTAACGAGCTAGGTGGCTACGACATGACCCCCGAGGAAATGGCCGAGCATATCAGCGAATGGGCAAGCCAAGGTTTTTTAAATATTGTTGGTGGCTGCTGCGGCTCAACACCTGAGCATATCCGCGCCATTGCTGAGGCCGTTGCAAAACTTGCACCTCGACAAGCCAAAACTGACCAGCACCGTCTAGAGCTGGCTGGCCTTGAATTATTCAGCTATCAATCATAACGAGAATATTATGAGCAAAACGATTTTAGTCATCGGCAGCGGTGGCCGCGAGCACGCTTTAGCTTGGAAAGCCGCACAATCTCCTGACGTGAGCAAAGTCTATGTTGCACCCGGCAATGCTGGAACCGCGACAGAAAGCGCACTCGAAAATGTGGCCATCGACGTGCTGGATTTTAAAGCACTCGCAGAATTTGCTGAGCAGCATCAAGTTGACCTTACCATTATTGGGCCAGAGGCACCTTTGGTCGAAGGTATTGTTGATTTTTTCCAAGCGCGTAATCTTCGTTGCTTTGGCCCCAGCCAGGGCGCTGCGCAATTAGAAGGCTCAAAAGCCTTCACCAAAGACTTTCTTGCACGCCACAAAATCCCAACAGCCGATTATCAAAACTTCACTGAAGTCGAGCCTGCATTAGCCTATCTTCGTGAAAAAGGCGCGCCCATTGTTGTCAAGGCCGATGGCCTTGCAGCAGGTAAAGGCGTGATCGTCGCTGAAACACTCGAACAAGCAGAAGATGCCGTTAAAGACATGTTGTCGGGTAATGCTTTCGGAGATGCCGGCGCACGCGTGGTGATTGAAGAGTTTTTAGATGGTGAAGAAGCCAGCTTTATCGTGATCGCTGACGGCGATCACATGATCAGCATGGCAACCAGCCAAGACCATAAGCGCGCACTGGATGGCGACCAAGGGCCAAATACGGGTGGCATGGGCGCCTACTCCCCTGCACCTGTGGTTACCGCAGATGTCGAAGAGCGCATCATGCAAGAAGTGATTATGCCGACCATCGAAGGCATGAAGGCCGAAGGCAATGACTACACCGGTTTTTTGTATGCGGGCTTAATGATCATGGCTGATGGCAGCCCTAAGGTTATCGAGTATAACTGCCGTTTTGGCGACCCTGAAACGCAACCTATCATGATACGTCTGCAGTCAGATTTAGTTGCACTTTGTGATGCTGCCATTGACCAGAAGCTGGCAACAACAACCGCTAACTGGGATCCGCGACCCGCTATTGGCGTGGTACTCGCTGCAGGTGGCTATCCTGCTAGCTATCGCAAAGGCGATGTCATCTCAGGGCTTGATCACAGCTCGCCCGACTGCAAAGTGTTTCACGCAGGCACCGCCCTGAATGAAAGCGGCGAGGTGGTCACTAATGGCGGCCGTGTATTATGCGTAACCGCTCTAGGCGACAGCGTTTCAGATGCGCAGCAAAAAGCCTATGCTCATGCAGAAAAAATCCAATGGCAAGATGTTTTCAGCCGTAAAGACATTGGCTACCGTGCTATCGCGCGAGAAAACCAGCGCTAGTTTACCAGCGCCTATTTGCTAGCAATTTGCTCTGGCCTACTTTGGTGGGCCAGGCTTTCACTCAATCAACCTATTGACGAATTATTAGCTCATCATGAAGGCGTCTAGTGAAGATCAAACCATCAAGCGACATATCACCGTCGATCAGACAGAAACAACCGCTGTCGATCTTCTAGCGACGCATCTGACTTTCTCCAAGCAGCAAATTAAAGACGCCATGCAAAAAGGTTGCGTGTGGCTCACTCGTGATCAACACACTCAGCGCCTACGCCGTGCAAAAAAAACATTAAAAAAAGATGATCAACTGCATATTTACTACCGCCGCTCGATATTACAACAAGCCCCCATTGCCTCAAGATTAGTAGCCGACGAGGGTCTCTACAGTGTCTGGGATAAAAGTTACGGCGTGCTCTCACATGGCTCGAAATGGGGTGATCACCAGAGTTTAGGCCGCTATGCCGAGAGCCATCTTTCGCCACAGCGTAACGCCTTTGTCGTACACCGCTTAGATCGAGCTGCCACGGGTTTGATGCTCATTGCCCACAGTAAAAAAGCCGCTCAAGCGCTTGGAAAACTTTTTGAAGCCCGTCAAATAGACAATCATTATCAAGTGGCCGTTCACGGCCAATTTCCTGAAGCTTCTCAGCGCTTCACCGACAGCCTAGACAATAAACCTGCACTCACCATCGCCAAGCAACTTGACTACAATGCCA
>JAXHSS010000030.1:0-14419 GCA_034190675.1 Pseudomonadota bacterium | reverse complement strand
GCTTTTAATTGCGGCAAAATCCCCGCCATCGGCAAAATCTGCCCGAGCACTTCAGCGAAAATCGGCGCGGCTACTTGGCCCGCGTTCACCTGTTCGCCTTTTGGGTTGTCTACGATCACGACAAATACAAACTCTGGATCGTTAACTGGCGCAAAACCTGCAAAGACCGTCTGCACTTGCTCTTCGTCATATTCGCCTCGGCTGTTTAGCTTAAAGGCTGTACCTGTTTTTCCTGCAATTCGATAACCCGAAATCTGAGCGCGTCGACCCGTTCCTCGATCAACAGTTGCTTCCAACGCCTGAGTAATTCGATCGGCAACATCAGCTGAAAACACCGTTCTCGGCGTTACTGTTGTATCGCGCTTTATTAATGTGACGGGCATGCGTTTTCCATGACCTGCAATCGCTGAATAAGCCGATGCCAGCTGCACAGGGCTAACTGTCATGCCGTAGCCGTAAGATAATGTTGCTTTTTTAATGGGTTGCAATGGCTCGACTGGCAAATACCCCTCAGGCTCGCTGGGAAAACTCAACTGCGTTTCCAAACCAAAACCTAACTGGCCGAGCATATCCAACATTTCTTGGTCACTGAGTCGCTCAGAAATTTTCACCATCGCCACATTCATGGACTTCGCGATAATGTCATCTAGATCAAACTCGCCACGATATTTATTATTGATCACCTTGCCTTGGACGCGAATCTGATAAGGGGTGTCAATCTTCTCATCTGCAGACATCTTGCCTGTTTGTAGCGCGGCCGCCGCAATTAGCGGTTTCATCGTTGAGCCTGGCTCGATCAGATCACGCACCGCGCGATTACCCCAGTGCGGGCTTTCTTCCGAGCTTAACTTATTCGGATTAAACGAAGGCAGACTAACCAAAGACAAAATTTCACCTGTTTTTGGGGACATCAAAACCGCCATTGCCTTATCTGCACTATGGCGAATTTGCGCGCGCTGCAAACTATCAAAAACGATATGCTGATAGCGCGAATCAATACTCAAGCTAACGGTTTCTCCTTTTTTAACAGGTGTCAGCACGTCCAGCACTTCCAACTCATTGCGTTCGCGATCACGTATCACCTGACGCTTGCCATCGACTCCGGCCAGCTGCACATTAAAGCTCTTTTCAATGCCTTCGCTACCTTCTTCATTTATATCAACAAAACCCAGAATTGGCGCCGTCATATCGCCTGCAGGATAAAAGCGTTTATAAATGCGATCAGAGTAAACTGCGGGAAAGTCCACCGATAACACACGCTCAGCTTTTTCTGGCGTCACACGTCGTTCTAATACGGCATATCGAGAAGAGGCCATGCGTTTAACTTTTTCTTCAATCTTTGATGCCGACGTACCCAATGCCTTGGCTAAGGGCTCATAAGACTCAAATAAAGGCGTGCGACCAAATCGCGTATACATAGCGACGCGATGCTTATATCGACGTGTTTTTAACTCAGTTATGGCCTCTTGGGTGGCCCTGTGCTCTGAACCCATTTGCGCCAACAACTGCTCTTGCTGAGTAATTTGTGCCGACAACTGATCATGTGCCTGCTTGGCTTCAAAAAATGCCTGAATTTCAACAGGGTCAATCCAGATGGCGTACATCGGCGCAGAAGCCGCCAACAGCTCACCATTGCGGTCAACAATTTCACCGCGCTCAGCCGGCACGACCAAGGTTCTAATGTGACGGTTATCGCCTTGCTCTGTCAGCATATCGCTTTGCCAAATATGCAAATATCCAGCGCGAACACAAAGCAGAGATGCCAATAGCAGCAAGGCGGCCAATACTGCGTATTGCCGCCATCGCATACTTTTAACCACCCCAGCTTTAGTCACTGTATTACCTCTATTTCAGAAGGTTTGGGCACCTTCATATCTAACGTCTGCTTCGCCACCTTTTGCAGTTGCTCTTTACTTGCAAAGGCGCTTTTCTCTAAAAACAGCAGACGTCGCTGCGTCTGCACATCCAATAACTTACTCTGCTGCTTCGCCACTTTGGCCTGTACTAAGCGCGTCTCAAACACTTGCACAGACAAGGCCACAGCCGAAACCAAACAAAACGCAAAGGCCAGCGCCAAATAAAACAACCCTTTCTGTTTTGGCGTTACTGACATTCAAACACCCTCAACACAGCGCTGCGCGAACGCGGGTTCGCATCCACTTCCTGGGCACTCGCTTTAAGCGGCTTGCCAACAGCCTTCATCTCAACCTTTTCACCCTGCACTGGCAACCCTCTAAGTCTCGGGTCTTGCTTTGGCTTATAAAACTGCTTCACCAAACGGTCTTCCAGAGAATGAAAGCTAATCACCGATAAACGCCCACCATGCGCCAACACCTTCGGCATCGCCTCCAACGCCACCACCAAGCTCTCTAACTCTGCATTCACCTGAATACGAATCGCCTGAAAAGCACGCGTTGCTGGGTGTTTCTTCTCTTTTGAATTCGGCAAAACGCGAGCAATCATGTCGGCCAGCTGCTTCGTGCGGGTAAACGGTTGCTTTTCTCGATCCATCACGATGGCAGCCGCTAATTTTCGCGAAAAGCGCTCTTCTCCGTAACGCCAGAACACATCCGCTAACTCCGACTCAGAAGCATGGTTCAACCACTGCTCCGCTGTCTGCGCCTGCGCCGTGTTCATGCGCATATCCAGTGGACCATCCTGCTGAAAACTAAAGCCCCGGTTGGCTTGATCCAGCTGCGGTGATGAAACCCCTAAGTCCATCAACACGCCATCCACCTTTCCCAGCAACCCCATACTCGAGATCACTGACTCAACATCTGAAAAATTACTGTGCACAATAGAAAAGCGCGAATCCTCATGAGCCAACGCCTCACCGACACGAATCGCCTCAGGGTCTTGATCAAAGCCAATTAAACGACCCTGCTCTCCTAAGGCGGCCAAAATTTTGCGGCTATGCCCCCCGCGACCAAACGTACAATCCATATAAGTTCCATTAGGCTCAATAGCTAAGGCATCCACCGATTCCTCAAGAAGAACCGAAACATGTTCAGACATCACACACCCCAATTAGTAGTGGTGTTGATCGAGCGCATCATGCGTGCCATCCTCAGGCACACCTTCATCGTCCGCTTGATATTGATTCCACAGCTCCTCGCACCAAATCTCAGCTCGAGCACCCATGCCTGAAAACATCACTTTCTTTTCAAGTTTTGCGACATCGCGAAGACGTTGTGGAAGTAAGATTCGGCCCGCACTGTCCAACGACACAGAAGCCACCTGACCTAAAATGCGGCGGCGCAATGTGCGCACTTTTAATTCACGAGCTGGCATACGGTTATAAAAATCCGCTTCTTGCAACCATTCTTCTTGGGTATAAAGCACGAGACAAGGGTCAAAGGCGTGCACAGTGATATAGAGCTGACCTACCTTTTCAGGCTGAAGGTCATCTCGCATCTTGGTTGGAATGGCCATACGACCCTTCGCATCCAAACTGACTAATTCACCACCATACATAGAAAAACGCTCTTAATTTGTACAAAAACCCACTTTTTTGCACTTTTTACCACATTTTCCCACTATCGGATGAAACGAAACTACAGTCAAGAAATAGCTTTTTTAAAAGCTTGGGAATCTGTCCTAAAAACAAGGACTTAGAGGCTTAAGGCTTGCAGTTGAAAACAAGAAAATGCCACAGCAAGATCGATTACAACCAACACCTTAGTTTGGTGATACCGTTTAGACTATTTTGTTATATAAAATAATTTGATATGCGGAAAACCTATAAGCCGGATTCTGTCGAGGACAATCATTCGTCTAGGGCTGAAATCGCTAACAGCCTCAAGCAACCTACCCGAATTCAGCGCGAGCCACGCCATCGAATTCCTATTTGGTCTTGCTCCAGACGGGGTTTACCGTGCCACTTTTGTTACCAAAAGCGCGGTGCGCTCTTACCGCACCCTTTCACCCTTACCGACCCACTTAAAAAAGTGGACAGGCGGTCTACTCTCTGCTGCACTGGCCGTCACCTACCAAGGCAGGTGCCCAGGCGTTACCTGGCGTCTTGCTCTATGGAGTCCGGACTTTCCTCTCCCATAATAATGGCAGCGATTGTCCAGTTTTCCGCATGGGCTATATTACTCGGTTTGACCTGTTTTTTCGAGCAATTCACGATAAAGCGCCTGTTTTTTGCCGCCGGTCAGCTTGGCTAAAATTTTCGCCACCTTAGTTGCAGGCAACTCAGCAAGCAACAAGTCAGCCAGCTTATCTTGATCAATCGATGACTGACTCAGACCCCCTTCTGTTTCCAGCTGCTTTGGCGCAAGCACTAAGACCATTTCGCCCTTACGTTGATTCGCATCACTAGCCAACCAATCTCGCAGCTCGCCTAGATTCAACTGCTTAATGGTTTCAAATGTTTTAGTAATCTCTCGAGCAAAACCGCAGCGATGCTGCTCCCCGTAAATCGCAATGCATTCATCAACCAATCGGTCAATACGATGCGGCGCTTCAAACAAAACCACTGTCATCGTCATGGCCGCAATACTCTGTAGGCGCTTCTCCCTTGCTGCACCCTTGGCGGGTAAAAAGCCTTCAAACGCAAAACGATCGGTAGGCAAACCCAAAGCCGATAGCGCTGCAATGGGTGCGCAGGCACCCGGCACCGGAGACACTTTAATGCCTTCTACCTGAGCTGCTTGAACCAGTCGAAACCCCGGGTCAGAGACTAGCGGCGTACCGGCATCACTAACTAAGGCTATTGCGGAACCATTATGTAATTGCTCGATCAAAGCGGGGACTTTATCAGCTTCATTATGGTCATGTAATGCAGTTGAAGGCCGTCGTAAATCAAAATGTGACAGAAGCTGGCTTAAAGTTCGCGTATCTTCTGCCGCAATTAAATCGACTTGTGCTAGAATGCCTATCGCTCTGGGGCTCATGTCGGCCAGATTGCCAATGGGTGTCGCTATAACGTACAAGCACCCTGGCTCAATTGTTTGAGGTTCTAAATATGACGCGAAGTGTTGGTTCATTAGTTTCTATCGTTTCTTGGTGTATGTTTGCGCTGATCATCAGCGGTTGCCAAAATATTCCTGGCAATAAATCGATCATAAAGCCTGTCGACACCTCTGCTGAGGTACAACTCGACTACGAAGGCCTATGGTCGCGGTCTGCGTTTGAACTTGCAACTGAAATCGACGCCGAAACCAATCCGGCTGAAGCAAGAGTGCGCCGTCTTATCGCTGCGAACAAACTCATTGATAACCAGCAAATCGAAGCTGCACGTGTACAGCTCAACCTGATCAATCGCGCAGATATCAGCGGCTATGAACAAACTCTACTCGACCTTGCGGAGTCAAAAATCGCCTATCAGCGAGACCGAAGCCAGCGCGCAAAACAACTTTTTGAACAGCCAAGTCTATCTGACAACCGACTTAAGCAGTTACCAGAAAGCCAGTTTGTTACAGCAAAATGGCTACACGCCACCACGCTAGAGCAGCAAAAAAGCTATTTTAATGCCGCTATGACGCGCATCGATGTCTCAGACTATATCGAAGATGAGCTGTACGAGCAAAACGCACAACTACTTTGGCAAGACTTAAACAAAACCAAGGAATCCAAGCTAATTGAAGCCACTCAGAGCGACCAAAGCTTTAACCGCCTGGGCTGGATTGACCTTGCGTTGAAAGCAAACACCTCCGAGCCTCAAGTTAATATTGAAGCTTGGCAGTCGGCCTGGGCCAGCCACCCTGCGTATGAGTTTTCGCAAAAACTCTTAAATGGCGAGCTTGAACTTAGCCCCGCGCCAACTGACGCCTTCAATTATGGCGAATTACCTGAGTCTGCAGCCAAAAAGATTACCGTTTTACTGCCTCTTAGTGGCCGCTTCGCCAAGATCGGCCGCGATATCGAAAATGGTATCCGCTCTGCTGGCAGCTCTGCAGAGCTCGTCTTTATCGACACAGAAACGCTAAGCCCTGAGGGCATTAACCAAGCCATTCAAACGGCAGCATCTGAAGGCAGCGAATTGGTTATTGGCCCTTTGATGAAATCTGAAATTGAGCAATTACAACCTGCCTCCATTCCAGTGATCGCGTTAAATAAGCCTGAGCACTTAAGCAGCGCCAGCAATGTCTTTTACCTCAGCCTAGACCCAGCTGATGAAGCGCGTCAGGTGGCCGAAGCCGCCAACCGCAAAGGCAAAAACCGCGCGCTGATTCTCTATCCAGAAACCGCATGGGGTGAGCGCATTGCTCAAGAGTTTGTCTCACACTACCAAGGTGACATCATTGATGCACGAGCATTCAAAAAAGATGACAACCTCAACAGCTTTGTTAAGAGCGTGCTTAAGCAGCACCTAACTGAGGCCGAGCTTCGCGAAGCCCTGCGCAGCAAAGACAGTCAAAACCTTAATGCGAATATCATCTTTGCCATCGGCGATAACAACCAGATGCGTCAAATCAAGCCTGCGCTAAACTATTATTATGCTGGCGCGATACCTGTCTATTCGGTTTCCAATGCCTTTGAGAAGATCAACGATTACGGCAACCGCGACCTTCGCGACATCTGCTTGGTGGATGCACCCGTCATACAGCAAGCGATCCTTGACCCCGCATTTATCGACCAAGCAGGCACGCGCACACCCGCCAAACTTCGCCTTTATGCCCTCGGGCGTGATGCCATGCTGTTGGCTCAAAACCTCGGCGAATTGGATAACCGCAGCCAGTCTCATCTTGGCATGACTGGGCAATTAGAACTCGGCTATGACAATAGCTTCCAGCGCCAGCTAGAATGGTTTACCTTTGATAATCGCAGCTTGATTGTTGATGAATATAAGGAATGTGCTATTCCTTCGTCAGCAACGATGCCTTAGAGCACCAAAAACCAAACGAATAATGCGCTCAGCTCGTTGATCAAGCGAGCTGATAACCGCAGGGAAAGTTTATGACAGGAAAAGCGACCAAGGATGGTCTTTATCACGAAACACTCGCCGCCAAGCACCTTAAGCGCCAGGGGCTGAAAATCATTGAGCGCAATGTTCGCTATCGAGAAGGCGAGCTCGACCTTGTTACGCTCGATCAGCAAAGCCTAGTGTTTGTTGAAGTGAAAAAGCGAGTGAGTCAAGGCTATGGCCATGCCATCGAAACCATCACGCCGAGTAAGATCAATAAATTACGCAAAGCCGCGCAGCATTACCTTTTGGCTCATCCTGAGCACCAACATCGCAACTGCCGTTTTGATGTTATTACGTTTTCATATACTGGCGCATCAAAAAAGCCCGATTGCCAGTGGCTAAAAAATGCCTTCGTTTAGTGTTATTCAGCGTAGACCTTTTCTTTAAACTCGCATAGATCCTCAATTATACAGGCGCCACAGTAAGGCTTTCGCGCCTTGCACACATAGCGACCATGCAAGATCAGCCAGTGATGACAGTCCACCTTAAACTCGGCGGGCACAAACTTCTCCAATGCTTTTTCAACCGCCAACGGTGTTTTACCTGGAGCAATTTTAGTACGATTTGAGACCCTAAAAATATGCGTATCCACCGCAATAGTCGGCTGACCAAAGGCCGTATTGAGCACTACATTAGCGGTTTTACGGCCCACACCTGGCAACTTTTCCAGTGCCTCACGTGTTTGTGGAACCTGCCCGTCATACTGATCAACCAATATCTTGCAGGTCTTCATCGTATTCTCTGCCTTAGCGTTATAAAGACCGATGGTTTTGATATACGACTTTAATCCATCCAAACCCAGATCTAGAATAGCCTGTGGCGTATTAGCCACGGGGAACAATTTATCCGTCGCCTTGTTTACCCCAACATCCGTTGCTTGAGCTGATAACAATACCGCAATTAATAGCTCAAAATCGTTGGAATAATTAAGCTCGGTAGTAGGCTCTGGGTTTTCAGACCTGAGGCGCTGAAAGATTTCTATTCGCTTAGCTTTGTTCATAATTTTCTGTCGTTACGTACTCGTTATTTCGATCAACCACCCACACAGGGGCTTGTTCTTTGCAAACTATTTTGACCGCTCAAGTGCATTTTTGGCCGCAATCATTGCTGCCAGCACTAAAAAAGCCCCTGGTGGCAACGCGGCTAATAAAAAGCCAGAGCCAGCTAATGAGTTCAGCTCAATTTGCCAAGAGGCTGCGCTCGAACCCAATAGCCACTGCATGTCAGCAAACATCGTCCCTTGAGCCAAAAGTTCGCGAACAAAGCCAAGCAAGGCCAACACCCACAAGAAGCCCAAACCCATCCAAAAAGCATCCTGAAACGATTGCAAAACCGACGACTTGCGCGCAAGCGCTTCAGCTCGCCCCAATATCAGACAGTTGGTTGTGATTAACGGCAAAAATATACCCAAGGTCATGTATAAAGGAAAACTAAACGCCTGCAGTAAATATTCCACGGCTGTTACTAACGAGGCGATAATCACCACAAATACTGGCAGTCTCATTGTCACAGGCACGAAGTGTCGTAAGCTCGCAATCGCCACATTCGAAAATAGCAGCACACACCATGTTGCCAAACCCAAAGCAAGGGCATTAACCAAGGTGTTGCTAACCGCAAGTAGCGGACAGAGCCCCAACGCTTGGACCAAGGCTGGATTATTTTTCCATAAACCATTGAGCGCCTGTTTCTTGAACTCGCTTAATTCATTAATCGACTTTGCGCCCGCGGCATCTGGCTGATCGGCATTCGCCACAACATGTTGGCTTTCGGCGTTTACAGGCTCAGTCATCACCTGCCTCCCCTGCTTTTATTGGGACAACGTTTGACGAACTCTCAAGCCACTGGGTCCAGGCCGCCAGGCCCGCTGAAACGGCTTCAACCACAGCCCTTGAGCTAACCGTTGCACCCGTTACCGCATCAAATGCGCCTCCCTCAGCACTCAGCTGCCACGCTTTTTCTGGAGCGTTTTCTAAGCTCTTTCCAATAAACTGTTGTAAAAATTGCGACTTTCCTGCTTCCACCTTATCGCCCAAACCTGGAGTTTCGAGATGCGGTTTTAGCACCATTAAGCCCGTAATTTCACCCACGGAATCTAAACCCACCAATACCCGCAAGTCGCCTCCGTAACCTTTTGGGCTCAACGCTTCAAGAACCACCTGATTCTCGGCCAAAGAATAATAGACCCATTGTTTGTCATTTAGCGCCATTCGCTGAAAACTTTGCACATCGCCCTTGGCCACTTGGCTAAGTTGCTGCTGTTCAAAAGCAAGCTGATTAGCTTCTCTATTAGCCTCGGTAAGAAAAAACACCAGCGCGCATAATAAAGTAAAGCCAAGCACGATTAACTGCAGCTGAAGCAACGCTTTCATAACAAACGCTCATTTGCCGTTTTAGGCACGGTGTAATGATCAATAATCGGCACTAGCATATTCATCAGCAAAACCGCAAACGCCAAGCCCTCAGGATAGTTGCTCCATTCTCGCAATACAAAAACCAAAACAGCAACACCTACCGCAAAAACACATTGTCCTTTGCGACTGGTTGCACCTGATACAGGGTCGGTAATGATAAAAAAGGCACCCATCATGGAAGCGCCGACCAGCAGGTGAAACAGAGGGCTTGAAAAACGAGTTGAATCCATCAGATAAAACAAAGCTGAGATCAGCGCCAAGCTCAACAAAAAACAAAACGGCAAATGCCAGCGAATGACTCCACGCCATAATAAATATAAGCCACCCATAGCAAATGCGATATTCGCCCAAACCATAGGCGGCGGATTCAACCAATAAACGTCTGGCAAAGTATAGATGTCAGGCTGAAGGCTGGCGAGCTTGGATTGATCTAGCAATGTCGACCCCGTCATGCCATCGAGCCATTCCATGCCTAAAAAAGCAGGCTCTAGCACGGCATAATAATGATCAGGCGCTACCCAAGTGCTCATCGCTGAAGGAAAGCTGATCAATAACACGACATAACCAACCATTGCAGGATTAAACGGGTTTTGCCCCAACCCTCCATAAAGCTGCTTCGCCACAACGATAGCAAAAAAGCTTGCCAGCACCACTAAGGAAAAGTGCAAAGCTGGCGGTAAAGCCAAGCCCAGCAAAACCGCCGTAACAAGAGCAGAATAGTCTTTAAGGCCTTCCATAACTGACTTTTGACGCAGTCTTAGCATAAGTGCATCAAACGCCAAGCAGCTAAAGACAGCGATCAAAAGGTTACTCACCACACCCAAACCATAGGCATAACTGAGCACCGCTGACCCCGGCAAGGTTGCCAATAGCAATTGATTCATATGCTCTTGGCTACTTAATTTCGCCTTAGTTTGCGAGCCGTGTTGATTGACCACTTTCATCATCCGACCTGTCTATCATTATGATTTCGCTGAATGCCGAGACTAGCTCTAAAAGCCGCGCGAACCGAGCTTTTCAGCGACAAACATATACGAGCCTTGCTAAATGCCCCGCTCAAAAAACTCATGATGAGCCCCCAGAAAGCTGCTGATCATAAGCTTGCTGTGCCGCTTCAACGCGAGCTTTAAGCTGTGCAACATGAGCCTCTAACTGCTCAAGTTTTGGCATGTTTTGTTTTTTTGCCTGCGCCAGCGCCTTTTCCGCCTGCTGGTAAATGCTTTGCGCCTTGGCGAGCTCCGTTTTAAGCTGCTTGCTGTCAGTAGTTTCAAAGCGCTCTTGCTCAGGAGATGACTTGACGATTTTCTGATCAGCTAATTTAACCGCTTCAGTGCCCACTTTCGCCTGCGGTTTTGCGCTCTGGACTCTCGCTTTTCGGGCTTTTGCTCGCTCGAGCTTTAGCGCTTCGCGCTGCTCTTCACGCTGCAAAAGCCTTTGCGCCCGTCGCTCGTAACGCAACTTGGCGGCCTGCGCCTGGCTCTGCGTTTGTCGTGTCGTACGAAGCTTTACCTTAGCTTCAGCAAAATGTTGAGCCAGCGGAATATCACTTGGACAAACAAAGTCGCAAGCGCCGCATTCAAGGCACTGCTCAAGCTTTAATGATTCCAATACCTCTTGCGCATCATGTTCGCTGGCCTTCAAAAGCTGCTGAGGCAATAAAAACTCGGGGCAAGCCTCTTCGCATTTGCCACAACGAATACAAGGCCTTGCCTTCGCCTGCCGCTTTTTATTGGTTTCAGGGTCGAGTAATAACGCATTGGTCACTTTCTCCACGGGGATATTTTGCCGTTGAAGATCAACGCCCATCATCGGGCCGCCATGAATCCACTCCAGTGTGTCATCCGCGCCAGACTTCTTGTCGAGGCCCAATTGCTGCGCCAGCTCATTCACAGGCATGCCGATAGGAAGCCAGTAGTTTCTTGGCTCTGCAATCGCGGCTCCGGCCACCGTCACTACTCGCTGTGTTAATACTTCGCCGTCAAGTACCGCGCGCTTAATTGCAAACAACGTGGCAATATTAACCACCCAAATACCGAACTCTTTTAGCGGTGCATTTAGATCTGGGACATTGCCCAAGAGGGCCCGAACCAGCTGGCGTTCACTGCCCGTTGGGTACTTAGAGGCCAAAAGCTGGAATTCGACCTGTTTGGGCAAAGCCTTTTGCAAGCAGGCAATCGCCTCGGTTTTGTCTTCTTCGATAGCAACGATAATACGTTCAGGTTTCGCCGCTGTTTCTATCAGCTCAATGCCTTGAGCTATCTGCTGTGCCTGTTCAATTATTAACCGCTCATCGGCCGTGATAAAAGGTTCACATTCAGCGGCATTGATCACGACGTACTGTAGCTCATGAGGCATTTTTTGTGCTGTAGGAAAACCCGCGCCGCCCAATCCCACAATACCTGTCTCTGCCACACGCTGAATGATCATTGGCCAGTCTGGCTCATGCAAAGCTGGCATGCTTAGAGCGGTATTCGACAAATGCTGTTCAGAATGTGTTTCTTGACTTGCCTCTACGTCAATAACAAGACAGGGTGAGGCGCTGGATAAGTGACTTAATGATACATGACGCTCAACTCCCAAGACTCGCCCCGGCAATGCGCAATGAACATTCAATCCCTGTTGAAAATCGTGAATTGCTAAAAGCTCGCCTTTGCGGACACATTGGCCTGGCTTAACCTTAGGCGTTAGTGCACCAAATCGGCGGTCTATGAGTGGATAGGTCAAGCGTTTTGGCGGCTCTAGCCTCGCTATTGTTTTTGCTCGGCTTGGCTGCTTTATTGTATCGATAACCAAGCCTTGCTCACTAACTGCAATAACGCTTGTTAGCCGTTTGTTAGCTGTCATAGCGGACACCGTATTGAGCCGATAATGCTTGCTGCTGGTAAACTTCTTCACTTATTAAATCAATGCAATCCATTGGGCACGGCTCTATGCACAATTCACAGCCTGTGCATAAATCAGCGACAACCGTATGCATCTTTTTTTGCGCCCCGATAATGGCGTCAACGGGGCATGCGTGTATGCATTTTAAACAACCGATACACTCATCTTCACGGATCAAAGCCAACATGGGCGTTTCGGCCGTCTCGCCTTGCGCCTCATCCAGCGCAATAACCTCTCGGCTTAATAAATCAGCCAGCTGGATAATCGTCTCATCGCCTCCTGGCGGACACTTATTATGCAATTCGCCTTGTGCAATGGCTTCGGCATAAGGCCGGCAACCTGGATGGCCACATTGGCCGCACTGAGTTTGTGGCAGGCAATCATTGATTTTATCGACCAGAGGCTCTTCCTGAGTTTCTATAAGTCGGTTAGCCGCCTGTAAAAGCATACTGCCCAACAAACCTAACAAAAACATCAAGCCAAGCGCACTCAACAGCCCCCTAGCATCAATCATGTCTAGCCACATCATGCTAGCCCCGCAAAACCCAAAAAAGCCAAGGACATTAAGCCCGCTGTAACTAAAGCAATGGGCAGCCCTTGAAAGGCTTGTGGCACATCCGATAAGGCTAGGCGCTCACGCATAGCAGAAAAAGCAATTAAGACGAAGGCGAAACCCACCGAAGCGCCCAGCCCGTAAAAAAACGCACTGGCTAATGTGGTCTCTTCTTGCTTAATGGTCAATAAAGCAACGCCAAGCACAGCACAGTTTGAAGTGATCAGCGGCAAAAACAACCCGAGCACCCGATGCAAGGCCGGGCTGGTTTTGCGGATAAACAGCTCGGTAAATTGCACAATAGCGGCGATAAGAAAAATAAACACCAAGGTTCGCAAATACGTCAATTCCAGCGGCTGGAGAAGATAACGATAGGTGAGATAGCTTAAAACCGAGGTGAGAGTAAGTACAAACACCGTCGCCATTGACATACCAATGGCCGATTCCAGCTTATTAGACACCCCTACAAAAGGGCAAAGGCCCAAGAACTGGGCCAGTACAAAGTTGTTTACCAGTACCGTACTAACCAGAATTAGCAGGTATTCTTGCATGATAAGAAGGGTTTACTTTTCCCAGTCGCGCACGAGCAGCTCGGCCTTACCCGCTTTGCCATCCCACTCTTCTGCTTCTGGCATAGCATCTTTCATCTCTGTGATGTTCGGCCAAATTTCTGCAAGCTCAGCATTGATTTCGATAAATTTCTGCTGATCTTCTGGCACTTCATCTTCTGAATAAATGGCTTCTACTGGACACTCTGGCTCACAAAGCGCGCAGTCGATACATTCATCTGGGTGGATGACCAAAAAGTTTGGACCTTCATAAAAACAGTCCACAGGGCATACTTCAACACAGTCAGTATGTTTACAATTAATGCAGTTTTCACCAACTATAAATGTCATTCATCAACCTCAAACGTTGTCAGTTTGTCAAATAGCCCTGCATTATAAGTCAGGGGGCAATTTGATTGCAATTCTCGACGAAATTCTTCAAAAGATACCGTCACAGTAGAGCGCCATCTTAGGCGCTTATCTAAGAGTTAATTTTTGTTCACTGCTTAATTTGCGCAAAGTGCCTCAAGCAATTCCTGCAATTGCTGGGCATCATAAGCTTTGTCGATATACCCTTCGCCAATCTTTTTAAGCAAAATCAGCTTTAACTGACCTCGTTCGACTTTCTTGTCCAACTGCATCAAATCAAGCATGGTCTCTGCTGTCATTTGCTCAGGAATTGAGATCGGCAAACCCGCCTGACTGAATAGACTAACAATTCGTGCAACGTCATTACTCGTCAAGTGACCAAGTCGACGTGAAAACTCTGCAGCAACCACTGTCCCTATCGCTACCGCCTCGCCGTGGAGCACTTTGCCATAGCCCATGCCAGCTTCAATTGCATGACCGAAAGTATGCCCCAGATTTAATAGTGCGCGCACACCAGATTCACGCTCATCCTCCGCAACGACTTGCGCTTTGTGCATACAGGAGCGGTAAATCATTTCGATTAACACGTCAGTTTTCTTAGCGAAAATAGCATCGAAATTTGCCTCTAGCCACTCAAAGAATTCAGCATCACGGATCAAGCCATACTTAACAACCTCGGCAAATCCTGCGGCAAACTCCTCTTTCGGCAGGGTGCTTAATGTGGCCACATCAATAATTACCG
>JAXHSS010000003.1:0-45701 GCA_034190675.1 Pseudomonadota bacterium | reverse complement strand
GCTACACCAGAAATGGCGCAGCAAACACATGCCTTTATCCGAGCAAAGCTTGCCGAATGCAGTGAAGCTTTTGCTCAAAAAACCCGTATTGTTTATGGCGGCAGTGTAAAGCCTGACAATGCAGCTGAGATATTCAGCATGAAAGATATTGACGGTGCCCTTGTTGGTGGTGCTTCGCTAGACAGCGCAAGTTTCAACGCCATCTTAGAGCACGCAGAAACGACTAACTGAGAACAAGATGAACATTTTATCGATATTACTCATGAGCAGCGTTGTCATCGCCGTGGTGATGGTGGTTGTGATCTTAGTACAACAAGGCAAAGGTGCAGAAGCTGGCTTTAATATGGGCGGCGGTGGCTCTGGCAGCCTTTTTGGTAGCGCAGGCTCTGGCAGCTTTTTTACTCGTGTTACCTGGTGGTTAGCCGCCGCCTTTTTCCTGGTGATGCTGGTATATACCTACCTTGCAAACAATAATTACGGCGACGGCAGCAATAATGATTTGCTTGTCCCGCAGGCCGAAACAATTGACGAGCTTCCTCAAGAAGCGCAGCCGTCAGATGTCCCAAGCTTCGAGTTTGAAGGCCTAGACACAGAAGCTGATCTGCCAGCAGATAACAGCTCGGATCTTCCAGACTAGATCCAAACAGCCAAAAACGCAGTCGTGGTGGAATTGGTAGACACGCTATCTTGAGGGGGTAGTGAGCAACGCTCGTGAGGGTTCAAGTCCCTCCGACTGCACCAAGTACGGGACTTTAATCGTTCCAAAACTGACGAAGCCCTGAAAACGCTTGTTTTCGGGGCTTTTTCTTTCTAGCATGGGGTCTTTATTATCGACAATAATCTAGGACTTGCCATGCGTCTGCTCTTAACTTTTACCTCATTCATTTTTGCGCTGGTGCTCACTGGCTGCCAAAGCTTGCAACCCAGCAGCGATGGCGTCACGAAACTGAGTGCCTCACAAGGCGTAAGCAACCCGGCCACCGTGCTTATCAGCTTTGTATTAAATGCCGAAAAACAAGCAGAAAACGAAAGCTTTTATGACCAGCATTCACTGGCGATCACGCAATTGGCAACAGGTGAAACCATCACGCTACAGGCATCAAGAAAAAGCGTATTCAATGAGCCGCTCATCAATAACGATACTCGCCAAGGCGAGGTGTACCTATTAGAGCTCGCCCCTGGTGAATATGAAGTCTCAGGCTTCACCTTCACGCGTGCGGGCAATCCTAGCTCAGTAAACCGCGCAGAAGAGCGCCGCTACGTTAATGAAGAGCCGCTTAATCTGTCGTTTACGGTAGAAGGTGGTCAGTCGTATTATCTTGGCTCTATCGTCGCTAACACGACATATTTTGCATTGCTGCCACATTTGCGCACGCCGATGTCATCTTTTCTGAGCGTTGAAGATGAACAGCAAAGAGATGCCGCATTGTTAGATGCGCCTATCAAGTTTGATGTAAATTCCATTTTGGCTCAGCCGTAATCGCCTAAATCGATCATAGCGCCGGCTTGAATTGGCCGCCAACTGCAGTGAATATACTGATTGCTTAAGGCGCCATGCTGGACAATGGCTACTCAATATTTTGTACTTGCTCACGCATTTGTTCGATCAACACTTTGAGGTCAACAGCGCCACGCGTCATTGAGATGCCAGCGGCTTTTGAGCCTAGGGTATTTGCTTCGCGATTAAATTCTTGCATTAGAAAATCGAGGCGGCGGCCAATGGGTTTGCCTGAGTCAAGCAGTTGACGAACTTCAGCGATATGCGAGTGCAGTCGGTCGAGCTCTTCGTCAATATCCATGCGTTGAGCATACATAATAAGCTCTTGTTCGAGTCGTTCTGGGCTGACGCTTTGAGTACTTTCGCTCAGCTCGGCTAGCTTGTTTTCAAGTTTGGTTTTTAGGTTGTTTTTGATGTCAGGCAGGGCCGAAGCGACATGGCTGAGCACGTCTTCGACATCGGTAAGCCGAGTGCGGATCATTTCTGCTAAACGGTTTCCTTCGTTGCCGCGCATGGCTTTGAGCTGTTCAATTGCGGCGTTAAAGCTGTTTTTCGCGAGTGTGTGGTGTTCGCTAAGGTCGCTGGCTTCAAAGCTAAGGACTTCGGGAAGCTTCAGCAGTGCGGTGGCATCGATGTTTTTGCTATCGAGCCCAAGGCTTTGCATTTCTGCTAGGTAGCGCTCGATCAGCCCGCGGTTGATGCTGAGCATATCGCTTTTTTGGCTGTCGAACAGTTGGTAACGCAGCGAAATATCGACTTTGCCACGACTGAGTTGGGTTTGCAGTTGGCTGCGAAGCCAAGGCTCTAGCTCTCGAAAGCCGTCAGGAAGTCGAAAGTTGAGTTCTAAATAGCGGCTATTAACGCTTTTTATTTCCCAGTTGAGTTGAATCTGGTCGTTTTGTTGTTGTTCGCGGGCGAAGGCGGTCATGCTTTGCATGGATTTGTCCTGTTTTTTTATGTGCGCTAGTTTAGCGGATTCTTTATTGTTTGTATGGCTTTGGTTTTCACGCTCGCTTTGTGGTGTCGCTGCTACAAACTTAGACTTACAATGTAACTTGTCTTATGTCGAGGAGACTCACGATGAAAACAATTAAATTTTTTGTGGCGACTAGCATGGCGGCAGCCGTTGCGCTTTCGATTCATGCGCCTGCTCATGCGGCAGGTTTTGAATCTCAGTCATTGTCGACGTCTGCGATGGGCACGGCCAATGCGGGCATTTCGGTCTATGGGAGCGATGCGACTAATCAGTTTGCGAACCCAGCGACATTGAGTGATATTAAACAGCCCACGCTCTCGTTAGGCGGTCAGTTAATCGTTGCGCAACTCGATTTTAGTGACCAAGGTACAGAAAATGCATTCGGCGCCCCTATTCCTGGTGAAGGTAACGTTGATGATTTCTTAATCAGCTTTGTACCCAGCCTGTATTTGGCTTTGCCGATGAGTGATAGCGTCGCTATTGGCTTGTCTGTTAATACGCCGTTTGCTTCAAAAACTGAATATGATGATGACTGGGTTGGTCGTTATCATACAACGAACTCGGAAATTGTCACCTATAACATTAACCCAGCGCTTAGCTTCAAGGTCAGTGATTCAGTGTCATTAGGTTTTGGTGTTAGTGCTCAAATGATTGATGCAACGCTTGAATCAGCGGTAAACCAATATTCGGTTTGTTTTAATGGAGCCCTAGCGCAGTCTGATCCCGTAACTCCTGCTGTTGTTGAAGCTGCTGCTACAAACTGTGCACCACTTGTCGGTGTTGATGGTCAGCAGAAGCTAACGGGTGATTCTTGGGCCTATGGCTGGAATGTTGGCGCGATTTTTCAGGTGGCGCCGAGCACACGCTTAGCATTTGATTATCGCTCGGAGGTGAAGCATGACCTTGATGGTACGGCATCATTTACGGGGATTGCACCAAACCTAACTGCAAATGGAACTCAGTTAGTAACAACATCGGCCAGTTTAGGCGTTGACCTGCCTCAGTCGCTATCTGTCGCGATGATGACGGCGGTAGGCCCGAACACGGACTTGATGTTGGATGTATCGTGGATGGGTTGGTCTAGCTTTGATGAGTTAGTCGTGGACTATGACTCAGAGCAGGATGACACTGCACTTCCACAAAACTGGGAAGATGCGTTCCGCTTTGCGGCAGGTTTTGAGCACCGTTATTCGAGCGCATCGGCGTGGAAAATGGGTATCGCATTTGATGAAACACCTGTGCCGAACTCAGAGTATCGCTCGCCGCGAATTCCTGATTCGGATCGTGTTTGGTTGTCCGTGGGTTGGTCTAGCCAGCTTTCAGAGTCAATGGATCTAGATTTGGGTTATACCCACGTCTTTATCAATGGCACACAGACAGCAAATGTAAGCCCAACGAATGACGTGTTGCAGGGTAATTATAATAACTCTGCCGATATTCTAGGGGCTCAACTCAACTGGCGCTTTTAAGCTGAGGTCCTTGAATCCAGCCCGCTTCGGCGGGCTTTTTTGTGCGTGATAAAGAGCTATAATTTTGTAGGTGCTGCAATTAGAATAGTTATGATGTTTTTGGAGGTTTTTGATGAAGCGACAAAGTTTTTGGGCTTTATTGGCCAATGGTCTTTTCTTTTTTGTACTGTCGAACCCAGTTTATGCGGCGGGTTTTGAGTCACAATCGTTGTCGACTTCGGGACTAGGTACTGCAAACGCAAGCGCTTCTGTTTTTGGCTATGACGCAAGTAATCAGTTTGCAAACCCAGCAACATTAGCGGATATAAAAAAGGCGACGATTACCTTTGGCGGGCAGGTTATCATGCCAGATATAGAGTTCACTAATGATGGTAGTCAATATGCCACAGGTCAGCCGATTGAGGGAGAGGGTGGCGCTGATTTATCAAGCCTTTATTTAGTGCCAAGTTTGTATATGGCGACTCCGATCAGTGAGTCTCTGGCTTATGGTATTTCATTTAATACGCCCTTTGCTTCGAGAACGAGTTACGACAATTCATGGGTTGGTCGATTTCATTCAACGGATTCAAAAATTACAGCTTATAATATTAATCCAGCGCTGGCTGTGAAAGTGCTTGATTCATTAAATCTTGGCTTTGGCTTTAGCTTGCAATACGCGGACGCTAGTTTAACTTCTGCATTTAATAGCTATTTGGCTTGTATAAGCACATTAGTTGATTTGGGTAGTGCCTATTCCGACGCAGTTGCTGCTTGCGCGCCTGTTGCTGGTGAAGAGGGTGAGCAAAAGTTAACGGGAGATTCATGGTCGGCTGGCTGGAACATAGGAGCTACATTCCAGCCTCTACAAAGTCTTCGATTGGCGGTTGACTATCGATCTGCAGTATTCCATGATTTGGAAGGAAAGGTCGAATTTAGTGATACCAGTGGTGATAATCCATTAGTAGCAACAGGCGCTTTTATTAATGCTCCAGCCCAATTGGATTTGGATCTGCCCGAGTCTTTCTCAATCGCATTAATGTTGAGTTTAAGCCAGTCTGTTGATCTTATGGTTGATTACTCATGGATGGGCTGGTCTTCGATTGAGCGCTTTGTTATTCAGTATGACTCGAATCAAAGAGATACTGTGCTGCCGCAGAACTGGAAGGATACTTATCGAATAGCGGCTGGTTTGGAATATCAAGTGACCCCTAAAGCACGATTCCGATTTGGTATGGCTTTTGATGAAAGCCCTATCACAGAAGATCAATATCGTTCACCACGCGTGCCTGATTCAGACCGAACCTGGCTGTCTTTTGGTATGAATTATTTAGCTTTTGAAAACGTTGACTTAGATTTTGGTTATACTTATATCCAGTCAGCATCTGCGAAAACAGAAAATGTATCTCCGACACAAGAGGTGCTAATCGGTAAGTTTGATAGTTCAGCTCATTTGCTGGGCGCGCAGCTTAACTGGCGCTTTTAGTCTTGCTGAAATAGTGCAAAATTTCGTGAAGAAGCCCGCATGGATGATCCAGCGGGCTTTTTTTTGGCTTTTAAAAATTATTGCTGCCACTCTTGTTCAAAAGGCAAGTCACCGGTTTTGCCAATTGCGGTCAGCGACAAAATGCGTTTTATTGGCTCAAAACGATTCACGAGGCTAACGCCTTGATTACGCAGTAGGGTTAGCACGGGGTTTTGCACTAAATAGAGCTGATTGAGCCCGTTAAAACTTTTTTGCATGAGCTGATTATGCCAGCGGCGGCGTCGTTCAAAGCGTGCGAGCACGAGCGGCTGCTGCCATTCGATGCCCTTGGTTTTGCTTTTAATAAGCTCTTCTGCCAAAGCGGCCGCATCGAGAAAGCCTAGGTTGACGCCCTGACCTGCTAACGGGTGTACCGTGTGTGCAGCATCGCCAATCAGCACAGCACGCTGTTGTACGTAATGTTCTGCGTGACGCGCAATGAGCGGAAAGGCCTGTAGTGATGAGCATTCAGTGATGTTGCCAAGCTCTGGCGGGCAGTGTTTCTGTAGCTGGTGCACAAAAGCCGACTCACCTGCGGCTAACCATTCATTGGCCGTATTCAAAGGGCATGACCAAACAATAGAATGAGCATATTGCTGTGTTTGTTCGTCTCTTAACGGCAAAAACGCAAGCGCCCCTTGATTCGTAAAGCGCTGCAAAGCAACCGCTTGATGTGGCTGCTCCGTTTTAATGGTCGCTACGATGGCCATTTGACCTAAATGGTTTTCTGTTGTCGGGATATGTAAGTGCTTACGAACCCAAGAAAGCGCGCCGTCTGAGCCGACAAGAAGATCAGCGTGAACAATGGGCTGGTTTTGAAGCTGAACACTACAGCCTGTTTCTGTATTGTGAATCTTCTCAATTTGGGCATCTAAGTAGAGGTCAATCTGACGGTTGGCTTCGCATTGCTCAAATAAGGCATACACGATAATCGGATTTTCAATGATGGTGCCCAAGTGGTCACTAGCAATATCATGAGCCTGAAAGTCGAGTGTTGCGGTGCCATTTTCTTCCCAAACGGTCATGCGCTCATAACGACAAAGGCGCTGGCGCTCAATGGTGGCCCAAGCATTAACCTTGTTGAGTAAAAACTCGGAATAAGGGGTGATGGCGCTCACTCGATTTGCAAAATCGTTAATGTCTGTCGCTGCTTTCGCCGCGTTGGGTTTACTGTTTTTTTCAATGAGCGCGATCGAAAAACCGTGCTCTGCAAGCAGAAGTGCCAGTGTTTGACCAACCATGCCTGCGCCGACAATGGCGATATCGTATGTCTTAATCATAAGCGTTTTGCGTGTTGCCCCATGGCTTGTTGAACAAACCATGATTTCGCAATTGCGGGCATGCTGTCAAAGGCCAATAAGCCTAATTGACGCGACAGACCGACCAATGGGTTTCGATAATTAAATAATTTGGGTAATTGGTGAGACAGTGTCACCGTCCGCTGGTGGTCCTGTTCTCGGACTTTTTGGTAGGCAGGCAAAATATGCTGATAGTCGAGATCATGCTCAATGCATAATTTAGCCAGGCTGTGTGCATCGCGAGCGCTTAGATTAAAGCCCTGACCAGCAACGGGATGAAGTGAGTGCTGACTATTGCCCAGCAAGAAGCCATTGCGCAAATGCCAGTCATTCGCCAAAGTGCGCTTTAGCGGAAAGCGAGCAACCGAGCTTACCACACTAAGACGACCTGCTCGCCAGCCTACGTGGCGCTGCACTTCTTTGGCAAGCTGTTCGGGGCTGGCATGAAACAGCTCTGAGTCACGCGGCAAAGCCCAGGCAAGGCCAAAGTGGTGATCATTTTGTGGTAATAAAGCGGCCAAGCCTTGGTCCATAAAGCGCTCATAAGCCGTGTTTTGGTTGTCTGCTTCGCAGTGCAGCGAGCAGACAAGACCATCGAGTTGGTAATCGTGTTCATCCACTGAAAAGCGCCAAAAATCACGTAAGGCCGATTGAGCACCGTCAGAGCCGATCAACAAGCGAGTATCAATGGTGCAATCACCTTGCTCTGTTGTTACTTGAAGCTGCCACCCTGAGGTGGTTTGTGTGATAGAGTTTGCAGAGCCAACGATGGCGCTATCCAGCAATTGGCAATGCTGAGACTCGCTAAGCTTAGCTAACAATGCATTGCTTAGTGCAGCGTAGGTGGTGACATAGCCCAGAGGTTGTTGCTGATTCTGCGCCGGCGGCTCCATAATGGACGAACCAAAACGCCCTTCGCTACTGACATGAATGGTCCAAACTGGGTTTGTTTTTTCAGCCAACAAAGGCCAGATCCTGATCTCTTTAAAAAGGCTAACGGTGGTGGAAGATAAAGCAACAGTGCGCGAATCAATGTCTGACTCAGGAAGTTGGCTAAGCGCCCTTCGCTCGATCAAGGTGACACGCTTCTCGCTATGCTCGGCTAACGTAGCTGCAAAACACAAACCCGCCAAACCTGAGCCGATAATGACAATATCGGTCTCTAATGAGCTGGTTTGCTGGTCTTTGGTGTCTGCAGTAGAGGTCATAAATGTCTCAGCGTAGGCTTTGCATTAAGGCTTCGATTTCAGCCACTTCTTTGGGGGCATCAGCGGTTAGGACTTCACAGCTAGATTTATTAACAACAACATCGTCTTCAATGCGGATGCCAATGCCGCGCCATTTTTCGTCAACAGCTAGGTTGTTTGGCGCAACATAAATGCCAGGCTCTACCGTCATGGCCATGCCTTTTTCAAGGACACGCCACTCTTGGTCAATCTTATAGTCGCCCACATCATGTACATCCATACCCAGCCAGTGGCCTGTTTTATGCATGAAAAACGCTTTGTAGCGCTCGCTTTCAAGGTTTTCAGAAAGGCTGCCGGACAATAAGCCAAGGTCAATAAGCCCTTGGGTGATCGTTTCAGTGGCGACCTCATGGAAGCCATGCCAGCTGGCGCCAGGCTTAATTGCGGCTATAGCGGCTTTTTGAGCCTCAAGTGTTAGCTCATAAAGCGCTTGCTGCTCTGGGCTAAATTTTCCGCTCACAGGAAACGTTCGAGTGATGTCGGCGGCATAATAGTCAAACTCGCAGCCCGCATCGATTAATACAAGATCACCTGAGGTTAGCGGCGCTCGGTTTTCGGTATAATGCAAAATACAGCCATTTTCACCCGAGCCAACAATCGCAGGATAGGCGCTGCGCTTAGCGCCGTTCATCGCGAAGGAATAATTGATCATTGCCTCAAGCTGGTATTCGTATTTAACACGGTGGCAGTTTTTCATGGCATGGGCATGAGCCAAGGCAGTGATCTTAGCTGCCTTGCGCATTTTGGCGATTTCATTGGCGCTTTTATGCAGGCGCATTTCATGCAATAAGGTGCTGAGGTTGATCAGTTTCTGTGGTGCGCCTGTTTCACTGCGAGCTTGCTCTTTCGCCTTGTTTAAATAGGTGATTAGGCGCTTATCTTGTTGCTCGTTTTGCCCCAAGGTGAAAAACAGCTTTTTCTTGTTTTCGATCAGTCCGGGCAAAATGTCATCGACATCGTCGATCGGAAAGGCATCATCAACACCGAGTTGAGCAGTCGCGTTTTCAGGGCCCATGCGCTTGCCCGTCCATAGCTCGATCTCAGGGTTGCGCTCCTGGCAGAACATGATGGTTTCACCATGTTTGCGATTGGGCGCAAGCACCAACATGGCATTGGGCTCTTCAAAGCCAGTTAAATAGAAAAAGTCGCTGTCTTGGCGAAATTCGTGCTCTACGTCGCGGTTACGCAATGTCATTTGCGCAGAGGGAATAACAGCGATGCTGTTTTTGCCCAGTGATCGCAATAACTCCTCGCGGCGTTTTGAAAATTCGTTCGTGTTCGTCATGTTAGTGAATCGTCGTTCCGTCGGTGTATGGATCATCGTCGAAGTCGAGCTCGGCGAGAAAGTCCTTATTGGGTGATGAGCGCACAGGCTCACGTTGTATGGCATGTTCTGCGTAAATGTTCAGTACGCAGATTTTCAAAAAGCCGATGATGTCCATAAAATCGACTTCATCTTCTTGCTCGATGTGCCCAGTGTCGAGCTCAGAGATCGTTGTAATCTCGCTCAAATAGCTTTCGGTATCGATATCTGTCTGCTTATCGCGCTGTTTGCTTGCCCAGTCAAAGGCATGGATAAATGACTGACACCACCCGACCATTGCTTTAACACGGTTATTCAGCGAGCTGGTTTCTTCGGGCAATAATGGCTCAAAGGTGAAATCAATATCACTCAATGCCTGCTCTGTTTCGCTGAATACTTTAGCAATCAGGGCGGCCATGAGCTCTTGATCTTCTTGGCTATCACCCAGCAACAGTTGCTGCCACTGGTCCTTGGCGCTGAATTTTGCACAGCATAGGCCGCTCACCAAGCCGTGAAGCACGGAAGGGTGCAGTTGACTATTAGCTGATTGCAAGCCTTTTAAAATTTCATTAAATCCGAGGTTTTCCACAATTTTTCTTAAGATATTTGACCAATATTCGTATCAAACCTATATTATCCAAATTGCGCAAAAAATAATATGGCTATGAGTGATTTAGAACAATTGCAGGCAGACGTCCAACGTTTACTAGTGGCGAGTGAAAACCTTCGTAAAATGTATGAGGATGTCAAAGAAAAGGAGGAGCGTTTGCGAGAGGAATGCAGCGATTTAAAGAAAAAAAACGAGCTGGCAAAGCAAAAAATAGATGCCATCATTCACCGTTTAAAAGATGCTGAGTTGATCTAATGATTACGGTAACGGTGGATATTCTAGGCAAACCCTATCAAATTAACTGCCCAAAAGAGCACGAACCGCTGTTGCTCGAAGCGGGGCGCGACCTAGACAAACGCATGCGCGAGATGAAGTATAAAGGGCATGTTGTGGGCCTGGAGCGCATTGCTATCATCACAGCGCTGAACTTATCTTACGAATTGCTGCAAGCAGAGCGCAGCCAGATGTCGCTTGATTTCGCACCTGACACGGTGGTGGTCTTGCGTGATCAAATTGATGCTGAGCTAAGAAAAATCAGAGATTTGCACGAATAATTCGCTTTTGGCTTGACAAGCCTATGCCTCGTTGATAATATGCACGGCCTTGATGTCGCGGGGTAGAGCAGTCTGGTAGCTCGTCGGGCTCATAACCCGAAGGTCGTTGGTTCAAATCCAGCCCCCGCTACCAACATCAAAGGCCTTCCAAAGTAGGCGAGCACTTAAAAGTGTTGCTTGCTTAAAATCTCAATAAAAGTATTGTCTCCAAGTCTGTGTTGATTGTGCTGAAAAGCACTTGTTGCAGGCAGGTGCTAATCAGCAAAACTTCCTGATTATCAACGGTTTTTCTTGTACTTTTCGCATCAAATTCAGCGCTGACTTGTGTTTTGGTCGGCAATGTTGCGATTGATAAGGCGTACAATGATTACGATTGGTATAAGCAACTGACAAATATGGATATTTACAAAGCCAGATGGCAAGTGGAATTATTTTTTAAATGGGTAAAACAGAACCTGAAAATAAAATCATTTGTTGGCACCCGTAAGAATGCGGTGGTGACAAAAATATGGATAGCGATGTGCGTATACCTACTCATTTCATTTCTGAAATTTCAGTCAGGACTCACAAAAAGTATGCAGCAGTTATTACGGCTATTGCAGCTTAATTTGTTTGATAAACGTGACTGGATGGCGCTATTAAGAGGCGACCCGCCTGATGGCAAGCTGCACGATGTTAATCAAATGAAACTCATATGAAAGTCAACGGGACAGCAGTGAACAAAAATTGATATTTTATCTCAATGATTAAATTTTGATATACTAATCACATTTATTATTGATATAGAAGGATCCTATGTACAAAATTATTGTGCTTTTCATTATTGGGATTTTTACTTCAAGCTGCTCGGCATCAAAAACCCCTGCCCCTGACAATACTACTTTTAAAACCATTCAATATAAAAGTTTAACCGGTGTTGACTCAGAAAGGGTCAGCCTTGACATCTATTCCACCGTTGACAATTTCTCTCAAAAACCAGTCATTATATGGGTTCATGGCGGCGGCTGGCACCTTGGTGACAAGGCAGAAGGCGTTGAAAACCTAAGAAATTTAGCACTTGAGAATGGTTGGATCTTGGTAGGTGTCAATTACCGCCTCAGCCCAAGACCGAAACTTCTCAAAATTCGCATGGACGATAATCGCATTAAATACCCTGATCATAATAATGATATAGCGGATGCTATGGCTTGGGTGTACAAAAACATTTCAAAATACGGTGGCAACCCTAATAAAATTGCTTTAATTGGTCATAGTGCGGGCGCACATTTAGTATCTTTAGCAGGAACCAAGCGCGAATTTTTAGAAGATAGAAATATACCCTTTTCAATTATAAAAGGCGTGGCTTCCATTGATATTGATGTTTATAAGGTCGATGAATATGTTGCTCAAGGCATCCCAATGATTGTTAATGCTTTCGGCTCTGACCCAAAAGCAAACCGAGACGCTTCACCTTATTACCATGTCAAAAAGGGGTTAAGCTACCCTCATTTCTTTTTAACTTTAAGAGGTCAAGAGCGTAGAAAAAATAGAATCATGGAATTCGCCAATGTGCTAAAAGCCGCCAAAGTAAACGTCACTATAGTTGATGGCAGTGAATACAGTCATATTGGAATTGCCAAAGCAATTGGTGAGCCCAAGGAAACAACGATTACACGGCCTTTGGTTAATTTTTTTAAAGAGTGCTTTAAATAAAGTTTAAACTTAATTTACTATCGAAAGCTCAGTAATAAAGTGTAATCCCATTCGCCTGTAAAAACTGTTGCTTCATCCATGTTTGAAACGGGTAGCATCACCTGATTCATATTCATTGTTCGGCCCTTTTTAATGGTTCTGTTAGTTCAAAAAAATTCTTCTCCGAAGAAACACCAGATTTTGTTCCTTCTGAATTTTCCGGCGTTTGATACACTGCTTACTCTTAAAACAGGCTTACTTTACGGCATTAATTTTGAATTCATCATGAAGTTTTACCCAATGTTCTCTGAGCGTATCTTTGTGCGCTTCGTCCATCGGTAACGCTTTCAGAGCCTCAGGCCATAACTCTCTCGCTTTTGTCATTGTGTCATCCAAATGAGGTTTGATCGCTCGCCACGGAATACCCGACTTATCTGCCCATGACTGAAAGTGCGCCATAGTAACGCTATACCATTCTTTGGTTTTACCGAGGTTGAGCGCGTACTGGGTTTCATTCTCGATAAAGACATTGGTTGTAACGATATCGTAGGCAGGAGACAGCCGTGGCGTGATCTTATCAGGATACAAGAAGCTCCAGTTCTTGAGATGTGCATCGCCATTGGCCAAGAGAATATTCACCAGTAATCGCCTTGCGAACTGTTGAGCGTCGGCAAGGCCGTCGCCAGAAAAGTCATAAATGACTTTACCGATATTCTCATAATTGGCCGAAGTGTATTTTTCGTGCGGATACTTCACCAGAATTTGCGCGAAGTCTTCCATGTGAATGCGCATGTCGTCGTCACGATCAAATCGCTTAATGGCAAAGGCCTGCTTTTCATCGGGTAAGTTAATTTGTGGCAGATTGTCGAGCTGATTCAGCTCAACCAATTTGATCTCAGGAATATCAACGCCAACGAGCCCCGCCAGCGACATGGCGGTATATTCGTTCAATGGCACAAACTTGTGCTTGGTTGAGGGCGTTTTGATGATCCAATCACCCAGCACGTCACCCTTGGATAAGTTATAGCGCCCATCCTTCTCCTTCATGGAAAACTTCATTTGTACGCCAGCCAAGGAAAACTTGTTTTCTCTTCCTTTTTTGTAGATGGCATCTTTATCGAACTTAACTGCCTTAGCCTTTCCGTGCGTGCTCAGGACACTCTCTAATAAAAGGACGGGAACATCTTCAGGCTCCATGGGCGTGGCTTCGATAGCTCCCGGCAAATCTTCGCCAAGATACGAGAAAATGTGAAATTCATTATCTATATGCACTTTCAGGCCTTGTGAGATCAGCTCACGTAATGATCCCTCTGGTAACAAGTTTGAAAGTACAGGATGCAGCCGTTGATTCCGCGCCCATGGCGCAGCCATGAGCTTGGCCGCATTCGGAAACGCGGGATGAGTAATCAGGCTGAATGTCGGACGTTCAGGATCGTTTTTAAATGAGTCTGCAATGCTCAAAACATTGCGGCCATTCTTAAACCCTGCGAGATAGCCGATCAGCACGCCATGAATTGAGAGCTGTAGAACATTGACTTCATCATTGCTATCTGTGCTCATTCATTCTCTCCCAGCAAACCCTGCCATGGATCATCAGCCAGTGGGTTACTTTGTTCTTTTTCTGTCTTGCTTGGTGTGCCATTTGATGGCCCAGTGGGTGAAAGAGTATCGTCGGCCAGTACCGCCAGCACAGCATTCAATTTTTCTTGTGGTATCAGCAGCAACTCACTTTTAAGCCCCTTAGCGACAAGCTCAAGAGTATCGAGGCGCGGATTGCCTTTGGATTCCAAGCGCTGATATTGCTGGCGCGATATACCAACGCGCAGCATCATATCGTGCTGCTTAAGCTTCAATGCGATACGGCGTTTTTTGATTTGTTCGAGTAGTGAATTCATAATGAAGCGTATATGTTGCTATTTACCATTAAGAAACATATTAGTTTCTTTTTTTAGCTTCAGCAACATATAAGTTGCTTTTGAAGAATTGAAGTCTTTCAGTGGCAAAAAGAAGCATATATGTTGCTTTTTTCGAGGTGCTTCTATGTGCTGTTGTTCGCTTATTGTGCTTTTTTTGAGGAAACAGCGGGCGAGCCAAATCTCAAAGCCCTAAGAACCCCATGGGCAAGGCTGAGATTTTGCTCTCCCCTTGCAACCCCATCAACCAGAAAGGAGAAGTTAGCTCTCCCTTCATGGACTTCCCATCAATCAAAGGGGCATGTCATAGCCATAGCCCCTCATGAACTCCCTCGACCAACCCTGCGCGGATTGGATGCTGTAAGCATTTCGACGCTTAACCTCGACCACTGTTTCGCCAGTGGAGGACGACCAAGGCGCGATCTTGGATGCGAGTGTATATAACTGCACCAGCGTAAATCTCTTTGGTTGTGAATTCATCTATTTTCCCATATTCTCCCCTATAGTTATGAGGGCAGAAAATGCTATGACTGATCAAATATTAACTTTAAAAGAGGTGGCGGCTTACCTAAAGCTCGCTGAAAAAACGGCTTACAAGCTAGCCGCTGAAGGCAAATTACCTGGTTTTAAGGTAGGAGGAAGCTGGCGTTTTAAAACCGAAGATATTGAACGCTGGATTGAAGAAAAGAAGAAGAAAGAAACGGAGTAACAGCCGAATGGCTCAGCTAGATAATATAGAAGCAATAGAGAAACGACTGTGGGGCAGCGCCGACAACCTTCGCGCCAACAGCAATTACGCCAGCAATGAATACTTTATGCCCGTGATGGGGCTTATCTTCCTTCGTCATGCCTATAGCCGTTATCTCGCGGTGAAGCCAGAAATCGAAGCATCTTTGCCATCCCGAGGCGGCGTGACCAGGCCGCTCACCAAGGAAGACTTCTCCAGTAAAGGCGCTATCTTCCTTCAGGAAAAAGCCCAATTCGATTATCTGATCAATCTGACTGAGGGCGATGACCGCGCCCAGGCTATCATCGACGCGATGGAGGCCATTGAAGAAGACTACGAAACTCTCAAAGGCGTATTGCCCAAGAGCGAATATCAAGAGCTGGACAATGACGTGCTTGGTAATTTGCTGCGCACTTTCAACGATCCAGCTCTGAAAAAGGCGACTGGCGACATCTTTGGCCGCATCTACGAATACTTCCTAACTCAGTTTGCCAACGAAAGCGCTCATGACGGAGGTGAATTCTTCACGCCTGTTTCCTTGGTGCAGATGATCGTGAACTTTATCGAACCCGATCATGGCTCGGTCATCGACCCTGCTTGTGGTTCAGGCGGGATGTTTGTGCAAAGCGCACACTTCATCGAAAAGATGCACAAGAATCCGCAAGATGTAGCGACCTTCTACGGTGCAGAGAAAAACCCCACCACCATCCGCTTGGCCAAAATGAACCTGGCGGTACATGGGCTGGAAGGCAAAATACAAAAGGCGATTTCCTATTACGAAGACCCACATGATTTTCTCGGCAAAGCCAACTTCGTGATGGCCAATCCGCCATTCAACGTCGATGACGTGGACGCGGAGAAAATTAAAAACGATCCGCGTTTGCCGTTTGGGCTGCCGGGGGTCAATAAGAAAGGCGCCGTTTCCAACGGTAACTATCTCTGGATTTCCTACTTTTACAGTTATTTGAATGACGAAGGCCGCGCAGGTTTTGTTATGTCTTCACAGGCATCAAGCGCCGGAGGGCAAGAGGCCGAGGTACGCCGCAAGCTGGTTGAGAGTGGTCATGTTGGAGCGATGGTCGCCATCCGTTCCAACTTCTTCTATACCCGCTCAGTGCCCTGTGAGCTTTGGTTCTTTAACAAGAACAAAGCGGAAGCCATGAAAGACAAGGTGCTGATGCTCGATGCGCGCAATGTCTACCGCAAGGTCACGCGCAAAATTTACGACTTCTCGCCCGAGCAACTGGCCAATCTGACTTCTATCATCTGGCTTTATCGTGGGCAGAACGAACGTTTTTTGGAGTTGGTTGAAAGCTACCTTGATCGCACACTTGCAGAGGCAAAGGCCAGCAAAGAGCAGATGGATGGCTTTATTGCCGGGCTGGATGAATTGATCGCCAAGCTCCCTGAAGTCGATGATGAAACGAAAAGCGCCTTTGACGTGTTGGCTAAGGATATCAACGTATTTGAAGCCAGCATTGATGCCGAGAGCAAAGCTTGGAAGAAATCGGCGAAGGATAATGCGGGGCTGAAGGCCTCCGCTGAAAAACTGGAACCTTTAGCCGAAACCAGCCGAGACCTGATCAAGCAGATTGACCAGCTCTACAAGTTTGTTGAAAAGCAGGCCAAAGACAGCCAAGAGCGCCTGAAAAAAGCCGGTGAAAAGGGGTTAAATAAACCCATCAAAGCACTTGATGAACAGCGCAAAGAAGCCGTCGAGCAGTTAAAACTGATCCGTTATTTCTTCAAACAAGCCCACTGGCTGCAAGAACGCTTCCCTGATGCGCAGCTTGCTGATGTGGAAGGCCTGGTCAAGCTGGTGGATACCGAAGAGATCAAAGCCAATGACTGGAGCCTGACCCCGGGGCGCTATGTTGGTGTGGCACCAGAGGTCGAGGACGAAGATTTCGACTTTGAAGAAACCCTACGTGATATTCATATTGAGCTGAAAGGGTTGAACGAAGAAGCCGCTACTCTTGCCGCTCAAATTCAGAAGATTTTTGAGGAGTTGGGGATATGAGTTGGTGCGTCAAAAGTATTGATGACATAACCGAAGTGGTTACAAAAGGGACTACGCCATCTACTTATGGAATGCCATTCACTGACGAAGGTATAAACTTTGTTAAAGCTGAGGCTCTCAACGGGGATGTCACTCTTGATCGAAGTGGTTTTACGTTTATCGATGACGAAACCCACGAAAAATTAAAGCGTTCAAAGCTTCAGCAACATGATGTGCTCGTAACTATTGCAGGGGCTAACGTTGGTAAATGTGGATATGTTAGACCTTCGGATGTTCCTGCAAACACCAACCAAGCAGTTGGCATTGCTAGGGTTAAAAAGGAAGAAGCTAATCCTCGTTATATTTACTACCATTTCAAGAATCCCAGCACCTTTGCAATGTGCCAAGGCATTGGCGGAGGACAGGCGGCACAACCGAACATAAACTTAACGATGCTGAAAGGATTCAAAGTCAACGTGCCTGACTTAGAAAGCCAAAATCGTATCGTTGGTGTAATTGGAGCTTATGACGACCTTATCGAAAACAACAAGCGGCGGATTGAGTTGCTGGAGGAATCAGCGCGGCAGCTTTACAAAGAATGGTTTGTACGTTTCCGCTTCCCCGGCCATGAGCATGTTAAAATTATTGATGGCGTGCCGGAGGGGTGGACGGCTGGGTGCGTCGGAGACACTGCTAAAGTGTTTTCAGGCTATGCCTTTAAAAGTAAGGATTGGCTCGAAGAAGGAAACCCAGTAATCAAAATTAAAAATATAACAAGTACTAATACTGTTGATGTTTCGGGTTGTCAGTGCGTTGACGATAATGTTGCAGAGAAAGCGGCCAAGTTCAAATTGTCTGCCGGAGATATGCTGATAGCTATGACCGGAGCTACAGTTGGTAAAGTTGGCTTGATGCCTACAAGTGAGCGGTCATTTTATCTAAATCAACGGGTTGGGAAGTTTGAGACAAAAATCGGCAGAGATGTAACGCCACTACTATTGTCTTTTTTCAATTCAGAAAAGGCTCAGTCTTCAATTTTAAATTTGGCTGGTGGAGCTGCGCAGCCAAACATCAGTGCCAAACAGATTGAATCTATTGAACTTCCTATTCCCCCAGAGACATTACTAAACACATTCCTGGATGAAACGGAAAACCTGTTTACATTACGTCTCAATTTAGTTGATCAAATCTTCAGGCTTACACAAGCCCGTGATCTCCTTCTTCCTAAACTCATGAACGGGGAGATTGCAGTATGATGGCACCGCTCAATGAAGATACGCGGGTTCAGGCTGATTAAGCATGAATAAACAAATTGAAATTTACCAGTTGGAAGATGGGCAGGCGCAGGTACACGTGCGACTATCTGAAGAGACTGTTTGGCTGACTCAAGCCCAGATGGCAGAGCTGTTTGCAGTCAAACCGCAAAATATCACCCAGCACTTAAAAAATATCTATTCAGAACAGGAGCTTGATGAGCCTGCAACCTGTAAGGATTTCTTACAAGTTCAAACCGAAGGCAAGCGACAGGTGGAGCGACAGCGCAAACACTACAATCTGGATGCCGTGATTTCCGTGGGGTATCGGGTGAACTCTTCCCGTGCGACCCAGTTTCGTATCTGGGCGACGCAAACTCTGAAACAACACTTGTTGGAAGGCTACACCCTCAACCAGCAGCGCCTGCAACAGCGCGGTGTGGAGTTCCAGCAAGCGGTGGATCTATTATCCCAAACACTCAGCAATCAGGCGCTGGTCAATAACGAAGGCACGGCGGTCTTGGCGGTGATCAGCGATTACGCCCGCAGTTGGAGCCTGCTGCAAGCCTACGATGAGCAGTCGTTGGTCGAGACCGAGCATAAACAAGCCGCCATGCAGCCGCTGGTATTGGGTGATGTACTCAAGGCCGTTGCCGAACTTAAAAAAGAATTGATCGCCAAAGGCGAAGCCACCGAACTGTTCGGCCAACTGCGTGGCGATGGCCTGGCCTCGGCCATTGCGACCATCGAGCAGGGTTTTGGTGACGAACTGTTTTACCCCAATGTGGCCAGTCGTGCGGCCAATTTGTTGTATCTCGTTATTAAGAACCATCCCCTGGCAGATGGCAATAAACGCACCGGCTCGTTTTTGTTTTTGTGGTATTTGCGGCTGCACCAACACATGCTGTCTAAGCCCGTTGAGCAACTCATAAACGACAATACCCTGGTGGCTTTGGCCTTATTAGTGGCCGAGAGTAAACCCGATCAAAAAGAACTGATGATCCGCTTGGTTGAACATTTTATTTTGCTAAAGGATGCAGGCTAATGTCGCCCCTGAACGAAGATACATTGGTTCAGCAAACCACGGCTGATTATCTGGAAGCGCAGCTTGGCTGGGAAAGTATCTACGCCTATAACAACGAGACCTTTGGCAAGGAAGGCACGCTTGGCCGGGCCTCTGATAAAGAGGTTGTGCTCACCCGCTATTTGGGCGAAGCGCTAGTCAAGCTTAATCCTGGCCTGCCCGATGCCGCCTATCAGGATGCTTTGCGCCAGATCACCGAAGCGCCTGTGACTGAAAACACATTGCAAATCAATTTTGAGCAATATGAGCTAATCAAAAACGGTGTAAAGGTGCATTTTCGCAACAAAGACGGTGAGCTTGAGCTTAAGCGCCTGAGAGTCTTTGATTTTGATAATCCCGAAAACAACCACTTTCTTTGCGTGCGTGAGCTGTGGGTGCGCGGGGATATCTACCGCCGCCGTGCCGACATCGTTGGTTTTGTCAATGGCCTTCCCTTGATGTTTATCGAGTGCAAGACCATTCACAAAGACATCCGTCATGCTTACGAGCAAAACCTTTCCGATTATAAAGACACTATTCCGCATCTCTTCCATCACAACGCCTTTGTGATTTTAGGTAATGGCGTGGACGCAAAAATCGGCTCGATCTCCAGTAAGTTCGAACACTTTAATGACTGGAAGCGTTTAGCCGAAGACGATCCAGGCGTGGTGGATATGGAAACCTTGCTTAAAGGCATCTGTAACAAGCGGGATTTTCTTGATCTCTTTGAAAACTACACGTTGTTTGATGAGAGCAAGGGCAAGCTGGTCAAAATCATTGCCCGTAATCACCAGTTTTTGGGCGTCAACCGCGCTATTGAAGCGGTAAAGAACCGTGAAGAGCGCAAAGGCAAGCTCGGTGTTTTCTGGCATACCCAGGGCTCGGGTAAGTCCTATTCGATTGTTTTCTTCGCTCGCAAGATTCATCGTAAATTAGGCGGCAACTTTACTTTCCTCATTTGTACTGACCGTGAAGATTTGGATGGACAAATCTATAACACCTTCGCAGGGTGCGGCCTTGTTGATAATGACCAAGACCCATGCCGTGCTGGGTCGGGCGATCATTTACAAAAGCTGTTAAATCAGCATAAGGCTTATGTTTTTACGCTGGTGCAGAAATTCAATAAAGATGTTGATCCCGACGATCCTTATTCAGATCGGAATGACATTATCGTTATTACCGACGAGGCGCACCGCACCCAATATGGCCGCTTGTCACTGAACTTTCGCAATGCGCTTCCTAATGCCAGCTATATCGGTTTTACCGGAACGCCGCTCTTCAAGGATTATGAAATCACCCGCCGCGTATTCGGGGATTATATCTCCACCTATGACTTTCAACGTGCTGTGGAAGATAAAGCCACTGTGCCCCTTTACTACGATGCTCGCGGTGAAAAGCTTGGCATTGCAACCAATGATCTCAACGAGAAGATCGCAGCCAAGCTGGAAAAAGTTGAAATTGAAGATCGGGATGTGGCAGAGCGCCTGGAGCGTGAGCTAAAGCGTGATTACCACCTGATTACTGCGCAAAGCCGCCTGGAGCAAATCGCTGAAGATTTTGTCGAGCACTACAGCGTGGGTGGCTTGAATGGCAAGGCGATGATGGTCTGCATCGATAAGATCACCTGTGTGCGGATGCAGGAGATTATTCTTGAGAAGTGGCAGGCTAAAATTGCTGAGCTTGAAAAGGAGCTGCCCAAGCTGGCTGATGAGCAAGCCCCTGCTCATGAAAAAAGAGCGGACATGGAGCGCAAGCTTGTCTGGATGCGAGAGACCATCATGGCCGTGGTGGTTAGTGAGGAGCAAGGCGAGGTCGATAAGTTCCGCAAATGGGAACTTGATATTACCCCCCACCGTAAGCTGATTAAAGAAGGCTTTGAAACACCCGACGGCAAGCGCATTGATATGGAGAGCGCTTTTAAGGAGGAAGAGCATCCGTTCCGTGTCGCCATCGTATGCGCCATGTGGCTCACTGGCTTTGATGTACCAACCATGTCTACCCTTTACCTCGATAAACCGCTCAAGGCGCACACCTTGATGCAGGCCATCGCCCGCGCAAACCGCGTGGCCGAGGGCAAGAATAACGGGCTTATCGTTGATTACTGCGGCATCTTGAAAAACTTGCGCAAAGCCCTTGCGACCTTTGCTGGTCATACGGGCGTTGAAGGTGGAAATGGACAGCCACCACCAGAACTTGATCCAGTAAGACCGGAAGAAGAATTGCTGGCAGACCTTGAAGAGACGATTGAAGCAGTAAGAGCGTTTTTGGCAGCAAAAGAATTCAGATTGGAAGATGTACTGGAGAAAAAAGGCTTTGAGCGCAACAAAGCCATTATTGATGCAAAAGAAGTCGTTAACCAGAATGATGAAACCCGCAAGCGCTTTGAAATTATCTGCCGCGAGGTTTTCAAAAAGTTCAAGGCTTGTTTAACCATCAAAGCCATAAATAACTACCGATCAGCCTACGACGCAATCAATATTATCTACAAGAGCCTGCAAGAGGATGTTGAGAAGGCGGATATCTCTGACATCATGCGCGAACTTCACGCTGTTATTGAGGGAAGCATTGAGCCTGATACGGGTGTTCGTGAGCCCAGCAAACTTTACGATATCAGCAAGATCGATTTTGAGCGACTAAGAAAAGAATTTGAACGTTCACCTGCCAAGAACACCACTGTTCAATCTTTGAAAGATATCATCGAGAAAAAGCTTCTCAAAATGCTCATGAAAAACCCAACACGAACGGATTTTCAAAGACACTACGAAGAGATCGTTAATGACTATAACAACGAAAAAGACCGCGTAACCATTGAGGCTACGTTTGAAGCTTTGCTCAAACTGGTGGATGATCTGAGCGAAGAAGAGCAGCGAGCAGTTAAAGAAGGTCTAAGCGAAGAGTCTTTAGCCCTGTTTGACTTGCTGTTAAAGCCTGACCTTTCCAAAAAAGAAATTGATCGTATTAAAAAAGTGGCCGAAGGTCTTTACAGGACGATAAAGGAAGAGCTAGGCCGGATTCAGAATTTTACTGCCAAGCAGAGCACTCGTGATGAAATTAAAGTCAAGATAAAGGACTTCCTGTGGGATGAGAAAACTGGCTTGCCGGAAAGTTTCGCACCGGACGAGGTGGAAGAAAAAACAGATGCTGTTTTTAGGCATTTGCTTATTGCAACAAAAAACTCAGACTATTCTGTTTTGGGTAGGGAGTAAGTATGGAAAATTTTTGGTTGAAAGCTATTGGCGTCACAGGTAGCGTAGGAATAGTTGACTATCTTTTTTCGTTAGTTATCCAAAATGTATTTGAAGATAAGGTCATAGCTTACTTTGGAAGCCAGAACGTTTTTTATCTGGTTGTGGCGATTGTGGTTATTTTAGGAGTTGCTTTGATTCTTGTGTACCCCCCCCCCCAATAAATAACAGGAGTTTTAAGTAGAAGATTTACTATGATTTAATCTAGGAGATTTTCTATGAAAACGTCAAGATTTTGTCGCTCTAAATTCGCCGCCGAACCTTTTACAGCAGTTAAAGGGGTACGCAGCTCATGGCTGGCGTAGCGAGTAAAATTTCGCTATCGGTCTACCAGTTGTTGCACGCGCTGGATCAAGCCATTAATGGCATCCACCAATAGGTTTCTTCATCTGCATTCCACACGGGATCGTTGAAATCCAACGTGGGAGCAGCCCCGTTCACGTCGCAATTGCGCATTTCCCCAGCAAGTTTCTGAACCAGTAAATCCCGTACGCCGCTCCATGCATCACTAGCAGCACTAGGGTTAGAGACAAAATGCCAAAGAAAAAAGACAAACGGGTCACCTGCTGCTCGTTAAACACCAAAAACAAAGTGTCGTTGTCGTTTTGGGACAAATGAACAATGGGGTTGGAGCCATAATGTCTGGCTCGGCTCTTTCACATGGGTTTATCATGCAACCACTGAGGAATGGATTGCATATCATCGTCGCGAACGAGGTAGACAAGAAGAATGAGGGAGTTGGGGAGCGGTGCGTTGGGGTCCTCGCTGTAACGTTGCCAAAAGAATTTCGATTACCTCTGCAACGTCTGATTGACAAGAACCTCCTCAGGAATAAGAGGGGCTGCCAATACACCATTCATGGCCATACTGCTCACAAGCAGTAGTTGCACCAAAAAGATTTTTAAGCAGTTTTTTTATTGATCGCGCTACGCTTCGAATTTTTCTCACTAAGCTTGAAAACAGCCATCGCGGGAACCTCCCCAATCAACCAGGAGGGAGGCTCCGTCACGTACGCTGTTAGACTCTAATTGCTCAACAGAATCACACCGAAGTCAGCAATGGAACCAGAAGGCTCACTTGGCCCTCGAGCAATAGCATGCAGCACATCGCCGCCCATCACATCTAGCCCTTCCACATTTATGGCTACACTACCACCGGCCACCACTCGGATGTCATAACTCCCAGGGGCAATGGCTACGTAATCGGTGGCATCACCAAAAGCAAAACCGGCAATCAAGGGTTCAGACACTATACCCGCTTCAATATCTGCCGTGGTGTATTCACCTCCAGCGGTGACGTAGACATCCACATCACCCGCTGCAGGGGCCGCGTGGGTCAGCTTCACACTACCCTGGGTGGCGATAGCGCGGTTGTCATCTTCCGCAGGCAGTAAGCTGAATTCTGGGGTGCCCAATACCCTGCCAAGGGCTATAACCGTGTACTCATCACCAGCCATGAGCTCCAGGTCATCAGATGTAAATACGCTATCGCCAATCATGTCCGTATCGGGGGCCACGTCAAAAGTATAGGCGCCCTGTGGGACTGGGACGTAGCTGTCGGTGGCAGGCACCACATCGGTATAATTGAAACCATCAATCAATTCCACTGGATCCGTGCCCAACGCAGCACTGGTGGCAAACACTTCCACCGCACCGCCCGCGGCCGCCGCCGCATCTGGTGACGCATGTACCACCCGCGCTGCCGCAGTTGTGTCGACGTCCGTCAGCTCTAAGCTCATTTCATCTGTGGCCACCAACAATTTAATGGGAGACGCGCTGTTCTCGGTTTCATTTTCACTGTTAAGTGCAACAATCATGATGGATTGACCAGCAAAAGCAGTGAGGTCAACAGCACCAGAGTTGTAGACCACCGCGCCGCCAATGGCCACCTGGATCTCCACCTCACCCGCATCAAGTGCTCCAGCGTCCACGCTGCCTTTGAAGTCAAAACTTAACGCAGGAGAATATCTACTGATATCGTCTCCTGGAGCAGTCAGGTAAACGTCAACAGCACCTGCCACTGGCGCTGCGTGAGCCACAACAATAGCCACCTGGTTGTCTTCGGGGGTACTTGCGGACTCTTCCACCACAATGGGCTCAATGCTGGATACCGTATTTACGGCTAAGACCGTGGGGCTGGACTCTTCGGTGATTTCAAACCCAGGCACGTCGATAACAGTTGCATTGCCTCCAGGGATAATACCTTCCACTTGAATGTCATAACTGCCTGGGTTAAGCTGTGTAAAGCCTGTGCTTTGTGCGTAATCTAGGTCAGCGATGGCTTCATCTCCATTCAGCAGAACGTTAACTGGTGGTGCATCGGGAGAGGCATGGATCACTCGCAGCTCCCCTGCGGAAAATGACTCTTCATTTGTAGAGTCGTCGTCGTCACAGGCGATTAGGGCTAGACAGCTGCTTACTGCAACCGCTATTTTAGTCAGTTTTGATGGCTTCATTTTCATTCTCCATTTGGTTGGTGAGGCTTCTGCCTCTATTGATTCTTCGAAGACTTTAAAACCCTCTTCGTCAATGGATGGTGAAGCCGTCGTGAACGAAATGTGAAAACAATAAAATTAATTTAGGGTTTCTTTCCATGACAACAGCAGTTAACAACTCCTCCAGTATCTCCATGACAGGTAAAGCCGTATTGGTGACCGTGGCCACCAATGGCGTGGGTGAGAAAACAGCGGATGCGCTGGCGTCTATGGGGGGCACGGGTCTTTGTCCATGTGCGTAACCATGAAAAGGGAGCCCACACAGTGACAGCTATCAAAGAGAGCACCGGCAACCACTAGGTTGAGTTTGTTGAAAGTAATTTCAGTGATCTTGACTCTGTGCGCGATATGGCGGAACAGGTGAGGGCTAAGACCAACAGCTTAGACGTACTGGTGAACAATGCTGGAGGCATGAACAAGGACAGACTGCTCACCAAAGACGGTTTCGAAATGACCTTTGGCACCAACCATCTGGCCCATTACTTACTAACCCATTTACTGTTGGACCTGCTTAAGGCATCGGCGCCTGCTCGAATTATTACAGTATCGTCTATAGTCCACTGGGTAGGTAAAATTGATTTCAATGACCTCAAGTGCGAAGTTCGCTTCACCGAATACACGCCTACAATCACGCGAAATTAGCCAACGTTTTATTCACTCAGGAGCTGGCACGACGGTTTGAGGGAACCGCAGTCACCGCGAACGCCTTGCACCCAGGGGCCGTGCGCAGTGGATTTGGACAGAACAATGAGTCAGGGATCGGCAACAAATCATTCAATGGGTCAGGCCCTTGTTAATTACGCCAGAAAAGGGGCAGAGACCAGCGTCTACTTAGCAAGCTCACCTGATATTGCATCAGTAACTAGAGGCTATTTCTCCAACAGCAAACCAGCCCGTATGGCAAAAAAGGCCAAAGACAAAGCAACCGCTGGGCGGCTCTGGGACGTGAGCCTGGCCATGGCGGGGCTTTCCTCCCCCGCTACCAACATCAAAGGCCTTCAAAAGTAGGCGAGCACTTAAAAGTGTTGCTTGCTTAAAATCTCAATAAAAGTTTTGTCTCCAAGTCTGTGTTGATTGTGCTGAAAAGCACTTGTTGCAGGCAGGTGCTGATCAGCAAAACTTCTTGATTATCAACGGTTTTTCTTGTACTCTTCGCATCAAATTCAGCGCTGACTTGTGTTTTGGTCGGCAATGTTGTGGTTTTAAGCATCGGTTTTTCGCTTGCTTTGAAACTGTCGGATGGCTCCTTTTTTAGGGGCTTTTTTGTTTTTTGAGGGTTTGGAATTTGAAACGTGCAGATCAAGTCGCGCAAATGATTCGCCCAACGGTTGAGGCCTTGGGCTTTGAACTGTGGGGTGTGGAGTATTTGCCGAATGGTAAATTTGCGGTGTTGCGGATCTATATTGACCATGAGCAGGGAATCAGTGTCGATGATTGCGCTGAGGTCAGTCACCATGTTAGTGGTTTGATGGATGTTGAGGATCCCATTCAGTCGGCCTATACCTTGGAGGTGTCTTCACCGGGTATGGATCGTATGCTCTTTAGCGCCGAGCAGTATGCTGCGTTTGTGGGTGAAACATTGAAGCTTCGCCTGCGTTTGCCCGTCAATAAAGCACGTAAGTTTTCAGGTCGATTGCTGAGCGTTGGTGAGACAAGCTTTGAGTTTGAGCCCAATGGCGCTGCGCCTGTTGAGATTGCCTTTAAGAATGTTGAAAAGGCAAATGTCATTCCTGATTTTTCTAAATAGTGGTGGATAGGAAATAACAATGAGTAAAGAACTTTTATTAGTTGCAGAAACCGTTTCGAACGAAAAGGGTGTTGATCAAACGGTGATCTTAAAAGCGATTGAGGCGGCCATTGAGGCAGCTACGCGCAAAAAGCATGCTGATGCGGTGCGTGTTCGCGTTGAGATTGATCCGATCACGGGCGACTACAAAACCTATCGCCAATGGGAAGTGGTTGAGATGGACGAGTTTGAAGAGCCAGACAACCAGTTGCTGATGAAAGACGCCGTTGAGGAAGATCCTGAGGCCGAGATCGGTAGCATTATCGAAGAAGAAATTGAGTCGATTGCATTTGGTCGTATCGCGGCGCAAACAGCAAAGCAAGTGATTTATCAGAAGGTGCGTGAAGCTGAGCGCAACCTCATTGTTGATCAGTACCGTGGCCGTGAAGGCGAAGTCATTATGGGTGCGGTTAAGCGTGTAACACGTGAGAGCATTATTATTGATTTCGGTGGCAATGCCGAAGGCTTGCTCAACCGAACAGATGCATTGCCGCGTGAAGCGTTCCGTATGAATGAGCGTGTTCGTGCCGTTATCGCTGAGATTAATGATTCTGGTCGAGGTCCTCAGTTGATCCTTAGCCGTACGCATCCAGATATGTTGGTCGAACTGTTCCGCATGGAAGTGCCAGAAATTGCGGATGACATTATCCAGATCGAAGGTGCGGTTCGTGAGCCGGGTGTGCGCGCTAAAGTAGCGGTTCGCACGGGCGATAAGCGTATTGACCCAGTAGGTGCTTGTGTCGGTATGCGTGGTCAGCGCGTTCAGGCTATCTCGAATGAGTTAGGTGGTGAGCGTGTTGATATTATTTTATGGGATGGCAATCCAGCGCAGTTTGTGATCAATGCATTATCACCGGTTGAGGTGTCTAGCATTGTGGTTGATGAAGAGCGCCATTCAATGGATATCGCCGTTGAAGAAGAGTTCTTAGCGCAAGCGATTGGCCGAAATGGTCAAAACGTGCGCATGGCCAGCGAGTTAACGGGTTGGGAGCTTAACATCATGACGCTTGCTGATGCTGAGGCGAAGCAGCAGTCTGAAGGTGAGAAAGTGATCACCGATTTGATGCAGGATCTGGATGTTGATCAGGATATTGCTGAGATTCTTTACGAGGAAGGTTTCACTACGCTTGAAGAAGTGGCTTACGTGCCGATCAATGAGATGCTTGAAATTGAAGTGTTTGATGAAGATGTCGTTAATGCCCTGCGGGGTCGGGCTAAAGATGTAATTCTGACCAAAGCACTCATGACAGAAGAGCAAGAAGAGCCAGCCGATGACCTGTTGAACATGGAAGGCATGAATGATGAGCTAGCTCATGTTCTTGCGAATAAAGGCATTAAGACGATGGAAGAGTTGGCAGAGCAATCCATTGATGATTTGATGGATATCGAAGGCATGACGGATGAGCAGGCCGGTGCTTTGATTATGACCGCTCGAGCGCCCTGGTTTGAGTAATTGATACGAACGATACAGATAAACGAATATAGAGGTTAAAGCTAAAATCATGGCAGATGTAACCGTAGAAAAACTCGCAACCATATTGAAAATTGATGTGGAGCGTTTACTCGCGCAACTCAAAGATGCGGGTGTCGAAAAAGGCGCCGCTGAAGATGTGGTGAGTGATGAAGAAAAGCAAAAACTATTGGCGTTCTTGCGCCAATCTCATGGTCAAGATGAGGCGCCGAAGAAAATTACGCTTAGTCGTAAATCGACTTCGACGATCAAAACAGCTGGTGCTTCGGGTAAGAGCAAGACGGTTAATGTTGAGGTGCGCAAAAAGCGCACGTACATTAAGCGTAGTGTGATTGAAAACCAGAATAAAAAAGTAGAAGAAGAGCGCCTGCAAAAAGAAGCGGAAGAGCGCGCAAAGCTTGAGGCGGAAGAGGCAGCTCGCAAGGCTGCAGAAGAGGAGCGAAAGCAAGCAGCTGAGGAAGAAGAGCGTAAGAAAGAAGCAGCAGCGGTGGCTAAAGAAAAGGAAATCGCAGAGAAAAAAGCCAAAAAGCAGCAGCCAAAAGCTGAGCAGACAGAAAAAGAGAAGCAGACGGCCAAAGAATCTAGCAAGCGCAAGCTAGTCGATACGTCAGCTATTGATGAAAAAGCGGCTAGGTTAGCTGAAGAAGAGCGTAAAAAAGTACAGGCTGAAAAAGAACGCCATGATGCTGAGCGTAAGGGCCAGAAAGACTTGGAGGCTAAAGCCGCTAAGCAAACGGCTAAGTTGGTTGAAAAGTACAAAGATGAAGCTGAAAAGGCGGATCAAAACAAGCCGGTGGAAACTAAGATTGAGCATGGCAGTAAACTGGTTGAACAGGCGTTTGAGTCGAGCTTAGAAAAAGAGGCTCGGGAAATTCGCCGTAGAAAAGATGCGAAGAAGCGTGCTGGTGGCCGTCGTAACGAACAGGCTGAGCGCGATCCGAAGCGCCCACTGAATAAAAGCAGTATTTTGGGTAACCACGGCTTCCAAGCCCCGACAGAGAAGCAAATCAAAATCATTGAAATTGGTAGCATGATTTCAGTGACTGACTTAGCGCAAAAAATGAGCATTAAGGTTAATCAACTGGTTAAAGAGATGTTCAAGATGGGCGAAATGGTGACGGCGAATCAGAGCATTGACTATGATACGGCGGCCTTGGTGGTTGAAGAGTTTGGTCATGAGCCTAAACATTTGAGTGAAACAGCTATTGAGGATGCGTTGGCGGATGATATTCAACGTAAAGATGATGGTTTGAAGGCTCGAGCGCCTGTTGTCACGATTATGGGTCACGTTGACCACGGTAAAACGTCGTTGCTGGATTATATCCGTAAGGCGCATGTTGCTGATGGCGAGGCTGGCGGTATTACGCAGCATATTGGTGCTTATAATGTGGATTCAAAGGCAGGTAATATCACATTCCTAGATACGCCTGGTCACGCGGCCTTTACAGCGATGCGTGCCCGTGGTGCAAAAGCAACGGATATCGTTATTATTGTTGTTGCAGCAGATGATGGTGTTATGCCACAGACAGAAGAGGCGATCCAGCACGCGAAGGCGGCGAATTTGCCAATTATCATTGCGGTTAACAAGATTGACAAAGAAGGCGCTGATCTTGAGCGTATTAAGTCAGACATGGCCGCCAAAGAGGTGGTTCCAGAAGACTGGGGTGGTGATTATCCATTTATTCCAGTGTCTGCGCATACAGGTCAGGGCATTGATGACCTCTTGGAAAATATCTCATTACAGGCTGAGCTACTTGAACTTGCCGCGCATGAAGAAGGTGTTGCTGAAGGTGTTGTGATTGAATCGAAGCTTGAAAAAGGCCGCGGTTCAGTGACTACGCTACTAGTACAAGAAGGTGCGCTAAAAGTAGGTGATACCGTTTTAGCAGGTACGACATATGGCCGTGTTCGCGCAATGATTGATGACCAAGGTCGCCAAGTGAAGAAAGCGGGCCCTTCGATTCCTGTTGAAATCTTGGGTCTGAACGATGTACCTAACGCGGGTGATAAGTTCATGGTGGTCGAGAATGACCGCAAGGCAAAAGAAGTGGCGTCTTTCCGCGAGGCGAATGAGCGTGAGGAGCGTTTGTCGCGTCAGCAGGCATCGAAGCTTGAAAACATGTTTGCCAACATGGGTAAAGATCAAGCACAAGTGGTCAATATTATTCTTAAAGCCGATGTGCGCGGTTCATTAGAAGCGATCAGCGCAGCATTGAATGATTTGAGTACCGATGAAGTGAAGGTCGCGATTGTGACTGGCGGTGTTGGTGGTATCAGCGAATCTGACGTTCACTTGGCGATTACCTCGGATGCTTTTATTCTGGGCTTTAATGTGCGTGCTGATAATGCTTCGAAGAAGTTAGCGGAAGCTGAAGGTATTGATATGCGCTATTACAGCGTGATCTATGAGCTTATTGATGACGTGAAAGCGGCAATGTCGGGCTTGTTGGCTCCAGAGCGTCGTGAAGAGATCGTGGGCATTGCTCAGGTGAAAGATGTCTTCCGTTCGTCGAAGTTTGGCGCAGTTGCCGGCTCAATCGTAACAGAAGGTGTGGTTTACAAGAATGAGCCTATCCGTGTTCTTCGTGATAACGTTGTTGTCTATGAAGGCGAGCTTGAGTCATTACGACGCTTTAAAGACGATGTCGCCGAAGTGAAAAGTGGTACGGAATGTGGTATAGCCGTTAAAGGGTATAACGATGTTCAGCCAGGCGATCAGATCGAAGTCTTCAAAGTCACTGAAGTTAAACGAGAGATTTAATGAACGATTTCTTAAACAGAAATCCTAGCTCTCGGCCATTTAAGGTGGCAGATCAGATCAAAAAAGAGCTAGCGCAGATCTTTCAGTTTGAGCTGAAAGATCCTCGCGTTGGCATGTTGACGGTTACCGATGTACGCGTGACGAATGATCTTTCTGTCGCTGATGTGTACTTTTCTGATCTGATGCTGATGACCAAAGAGTCGGTTTTATCTGAGCAGGAGCTCTCTGATAAACAGCGTGAAATAGAAAAGGCATTGAGCCATGCTAACCCCTTTATTCGTCGTGAAATCGCGAAACGAGTGAAGCTTCGTGTCACGCCCGAGCTTCGTTATCACTATGATGACTTGCCTCGTGAGGCGGAAAAAATCAAAGCGGCACTGAGTAAGGCCAAAGCAAAAGATGCTACAGATGAAGGTGCAGCGCCTTCACCAGAAGAGTCACAAGATCATTCTTCGACTGAGTCCTAATGGCTAGAAAGCGTCGAGGCAATCCGATCGATGGCATTTTGCTGATCGACAAACCTCAGGGAATGAGCTCAAACCAAGTGTTGCAGCGTGCTAAGCGCTTGCTTAATGCGCAAAAAGCAGGCCATACCGGTGCGCTAGATCCAATAGCAACAGGTGTTTTACCGATCTGTCTGGGTGAGGCGACTAAGTTGTCACAGTATTGGCTAGATGCCGATAAGTCCTACCAAGTAACCGCTAAATTAGGTGAAGTGACCGACACATTGGATAGTGAAGGCGAGGTACTAAAAACCACGCCAGTGCCTGATCTTAGCGAATCCGATATTCAAGCCGTTTTGGCTGATTTTACTGGGGAAATTGGGCAAATTCCGCCCATGTATTCTGCGTTAAAGCACCAGGGCAAACCCTTATATGAGCTGGCTCGCGAAGGCATTGAGATTGAGCGTAAGGCGCGCACCATTACCATCTATCAACTTGAGCTTATTGATTGGCAACCGCCGATGCTAACTCTTCGAATCGATTGCAGTAAGGGTACCTATGTACGCACCTTGGTGGATGATATTGGAAACGTTTTTAATTGCGGGGCGCATGTGGTAAAATTGCGCCGCTTGAAGGCAGGTCCGTTTCAGTTAGATGACTGTCAGGCCCTAGAAGCTGTGGAGGCATTGAGCCTTGGGGCAGCGCTTCAAACTTTTTTGCCGATCCATACCGCGGTTCAAGACTGGGTGCAATGCCACCTAGACAAAGAGCAAACTCAGCGACTGATGCATGGTCATGCTGTATTTGTTGAGCAAGAAGAGGCTTCGCCGGTTGCTCTGTTTGAGCAAGGCAGTGAGCGTTTCTTGGGTGTTGGGGAAGTAAAATCAGACGCTAAGGTTTATCCGAAGCGTTTGATACGTTCGCCTGAGTCGCAATAGCGCTCAGGTTCGCCGTTACTACTAATATGCGTGGTTGCGGTGTGTTTTTAAGCATATTCATTGGAGAAACATATGACAATTTCTATCGAAGAAAAAGCAAAAATCGTTGCTGAATACGCACGTGGTGAAGGTGACACAGGTTCACCAGAGGTGCAGGTAGCACTTTTGACTCACCGTATTAACGACCTTCAGTCGCACTTTAAAGACCATAAGAAAGATCACCACTCACGTCGTGGTTTGATCCGTATGGTTAATGCGCGTCGTAAATTGCTTGATTACTTGAAGAAAAAAGACCTTTCGCGTTATCAAGATTTGATTAAGCGTCTCGGTCTACGTCGATAAGCAATCGCTTAAAAGGGCAGCCACAGGGTTGCCCTTTTTTGCTATTGAACGAAAGAAAACTTGTAAGAAAACCCGACAGCATGGGCTGTCAAATTTGTAGGAAATAAGATGTTTAATGTAGTAAGAAAAGAATTTGCTTATGGCGATGATACGGTTGTTCTAGAGACTGGCCGCATTGCTCGTCAAGCGACAGGTGCTGTGATGGTAACCATGGGTAAGACCAGTGTTTTGGTTACGGTTGTAGCAAAAAAAGATGCTAACCCAGATCAAGACTTTTTCCCTCTCACGGTAAACTACACAGAAAAATATTATTCAACAGGCCGCATTCCTGGCGGTTTCTTGAAGCGTGAAGGTCGTCCAACAGAGAAAGAAACACTAACGGCGCGTTTGATTGACCGCCCGATTCGTCCTTTGTTTGCTGATGGTTTTAAAAACGAAGTGCAAGTCGTTTGTACGGTAATGTCAGCTGAGAAGAGCGTTGATCCAGATATCGTTGCGATGATTGGTACTTCAGCAGCTTTGGCGATTTCAGGTGTTCCTTTTAATGGTCCTATCGGCGCTGCGCGTGTTGGTTTTAAAGATGGTTTGTATATTTTGAACCCATCGATTGAAGACACCGAAGCTTCATTGCTTGATTTGGTTGTTGCGGGTACTGAGCGTGCTGTATTGATGGTTGAATCTGAAGCTAAAGAGCTTTCAGAAGATCAAATGCTAGGCGCGGTTTTGTTTGGTCACATGGAAATGCAAAAAGTGATCGAAGCGGTCAACGAGTTCGCGGCTGAGGTGAACACGCCAAAATGGGAATGGCAAGCTCCAGCGGAAAACGTTGAGCTTAAAGAAGCGGTTAAAGCGCAAGTGGGAGAAGGCCTGAAAGCGGCTTATCAGATCCGTGAAAAAATGGAACGTTATGCCAAAGTGGGCGAGTTGAAAGCGCAAGCTGTTGAAAAGCTGGCGGCTGAAGAAAACGCGGCTTATAGCGCAAAAGAAGTTGAAGGCATGGTGTCTAAGCTTGAGAAGCGTATTGTTCGCGATAGTATTCTTGCTGGCGAAAGCCGTATCGATGGCCGTGACGTGAAAACCGTTCGTCCTATCGATACCAAAGTAAGCTTATTGCCACAGACACATGGCTCAGCCTTGTTTACTCGTGGTGAAACGCAGGCAATTGTTGTTTCAACTCTGGGCGCTCTAAAAGATGCCCAGATGATTGACGGCATCAATGGTCTTCATTACGACAACTTCATGTTGCATTATAACTTCCCTCCATACTGTGTTGGTGAAGCAGGCCGTATGGGTTCACCAGGTCGTCGTGAAATCGGTCATGGCCGTTTGGCACGTCGCGGTATTGCAGCTGTACTACCAACGACGGATGAGTTCCCGTATACCATTCGTGTCGTTTCTGAGATTACTGAGTCAAACGGTTCATCTTCAATGGCTTCTGTTTGCGGTAGCTCATTGGCATTGATGGACGCTGGTGTGCCATTGAAGGCGCCAGTGGCTGGTATCGCCATGGGTTTGATTAAAGAAGATGAGAAGTTCGCGGTATTGTCTGACATCTTGGGTGATGAAGATCACTTGGGTGATATGGACTTTAAAGTTGCGGGAACTGAAAAAGGCGTAACAGCGCTTCAGATGGATATCAAAATTGAAGGTATCAATGAAAAGATTATGGAAATCGCGCTTAATCAAGCTCGTGATGGCCGTATTCATATTCTTGGTGAAATGAGCAAGTCGCTTTCGAGTTCGCGTGAAGCGGTTGCTTCAACAGCGCCAACCTTGCTTAAGACTAAGGTTCCTACGGACAAAATCCGTGACATCATCGGTAAAGGTGGTGCAACGATTAAAGCATTGACTGAAGCAACTGGCACTGAGATTAACATCGAAGACGACGGTTCAGTGAATATTTACGGTGAGACACGTGAAGGCGCAGAAGAGGCGCTAGCACGTATCGAGAAAATGACTGAAGTGCCTGAGGCGGGCAAGGTATATGCGGGTAAAGTAGCGCGCATCGAAGCTTATGGCGCGTTTATTACGCTTCCTATGGGCGTTGACGGTCTTCTGCATGTTTCTGAAATTGCTCACGAGCGTGTAGAAAAAGTCACTGACTATCTACAAGAAGGTCAGGACGTAGAAGTGAAGCTGCTTGAGGTGGATAACCGCGGTCGTATGAAGCTTTCAATGAAAGCATTGATCGAAAAGCCAGCAAAAGAAGAAAGTGCTGACGCGTAATTAACGCCTACACTTTTCTTTCTAAAAAAGCCGCTGCACTGTCAGCGGCTTTTTTGTATCTACAGGCTTTTTTGCTTTACTGATGGCTCAACGATCGTTTAATTGATCAAAAAACTTCTCGCAAAGGGCTTTGAGCTGGGAAATTTCTTCCATCGTCATATCGGTGTTTTTTTGGGCTAATTGCTCGGGGACGCCTTTGGCCTGCTTTTTGAGCTCTTGACCTTTGGCTGTAAGTTCAATCTGTTTTACCCGCTCATCTTGTGCGCTTTTCTTTCGGGTGATGAGCCCCTTGGCTTCCATGCGTTTGAGCAGGGGTGTGAGTGTGCCAGAGTCGAGAAACAGGCATCGGCCGAGCTCAGATACCGTGACAGGTTGCTCTTTCCAGAGGGCGAGCATGACCAAGTACTGCGGATAAGTCAGATCCAACAACTCAAGAATCGGGCGATAAGTTCGCAATAGCGCATTATGTGCGCTGTATAAAGGAAAGCAGATTTGGTTCTCAAGCCAAAGCGTTGGATCGTCGTGTTGATCGGAGTGAGCAGGCGTTGTTTTTTCGGACATTAAATATTGCGTGCAATTAACTTGCGCGCAACCTAAAATCAATCTATAGTGAATCACTCAATTATGCACCAAATGGTGCACAATGAAACCCACAATCCATCGAATGATGAGGAGGACATCATGTTTGAAATCTATGCGTCGAGTTTGACGGGTCTTTGGTTGATCCTAACGACCGTTTTTGTTCAGGCATTAATCGCTATGGTTGCTCACCGCAGCCAAAAACAATACATTCCGGGTATCACAGATCCTAGCTTGGGACATGAGTCTTTCGTGTTCAGAAGCGAACGAACGTTTTTAAACTCATTAGAAAACACGCTACCCTTTGCTGTCATGGTCTTTTTGGCAATGATGGTTGGCGTTAATGCCTCTTGGCTTTGCTATGCGGTTTGGACTTATGCCGTTGCCCGCCTGATTCATATGGTGCTTTATTATGTGATTGCGACAGAAAAGAATCCCAGCCCACGGAGTTATTTTTATGTGGTAGGCCTGCTGGCAATGATTGCTGTGATTGTTATTACGGCAATGGCGCTCTTCAGTTAAAAGGCCAGTTTAAGGCTAGCGTAAAGCGCAGAAGCAAATGCTTCTGCGCTGTTAACTTTGTTTTAGGTTTTTTGGTTTATGCCTCAAAGCTTCTGAACGCGCTTAGCGTTTGTTCAATCAGCTCATCCGTATGGGCGATTGAAATAAAGCCCGCTTCGTATAAAGACGGCGCTAGATAAACGCCGTGGTTTAACATGTGGTGGAAAAAGCGATTAAAGCGCTCAGCATGGCCTTTTTGTACATCATCGAAGCTATTGACTTCCGCTAAGTCAGTAAAATAAAACCCGAACATGCTACCAGCGCAGTTATATTCAAAACCGATGCCTTTGCTATCGGCAATGGCTTTCATGCCGCTCAAGAGCTTGCGCGCCTGTGCTTCAAGTTGTTCGTATAGGCTGGTATGGAACTGCAGGTAATTCAAACACGCTTTACCGGCTGCCATAGCAATAGGGTTGCCGGATAAGGTGCCCGCCTGATAAACGGGGCCTTCTGGCGCGAGTTTTGCCATGATGTCACGTTTTCCGCCAAAGGCGCCAACGGGCATACCGCCTCCGATCACCTTGCCCAATGTAGTTAGGTCGGGCAGTATCTTATAGTAAGCTTGCGCTCCACCTAGGGCGACGCGAAATCCCGTCATGACTTCGTCAAAAATTAAGACAGCACCTGATTGGTCACATACATCTCGCAGGGTTTGTAAGAACTCAGTCTTAGCGGGCACAAAGTTCATATTACCTGCCATCGGCTCAACAATAACGGCGGCAATTTGATCGCCTTTTTGAGCAAAAAACTCACGGACTTGTTCGCTATTATTGTAATCCAGCGTATAAGTTAGCTCAGCTAAGGCGCTGGGCACGCCGGGTGAATTAGGCACACCCAGTGTTAATGCGCCAGAACCTGCTTCGACAAGAAAAGAGTCGCCATGACCATGATAACAGCCTTTAAACTTAACCAAGGCATCTCGGCCCGTATAGCCACGTGCCAGACGCAGGGCGCTCATGGTGGCTTCAGTTCCTGAGTTCACCATTCGAACTTGATCAAGCGAGGGTACAAGCTGACAAACTAGGTCAGCCATCTCGGTTTCTTGTAGTGTTGGAGCGCCATAGCTCAGACCATCCTTAACCGCTTTTTCAACGGCTTCACGAATGACGGGGTGGTTATGTCCTAAAATCATGGGTCCCCAAGATAGAACATAATCAATATAGGGGTTGTTATTGATGTCGTACAAATAGGCGCCGTCGGCACGCGAAACAAAGGTAGGTGTTCCGCCTACACTTTTAAATGCGCGTACAGGGGAGTTTACGCCGCCAGGAATATGCTTTTGCGCAAGTTCAAAGGCGGTTTTCATTGCGCTCGCTGATTGGTCGCGAGACGCTAAATTAGAGCTTATGTGTTCGGTCATAGGAAGAGGTTCTACTGACTAGTAATGGATAAAAGTTTAGCGAAAGCTATTCGCTTAACCAAGCCTTTCTCAAGGCCTGTAAATTTTTTGTGAGATCACCTGCCCAGACACCATTAATCAAAGCCAAGCTATCCACGCCAGTGTCGATAACATCGCGGGCATTTAATGCGGTGATGCCGCCAATGGCTACAATTGGAATAGTGATCTCTTGTCTGGCCTGTTCAAGAAATTCCAAGCTAGCGCGATGCGCCGAGACTTTTGACTGAGAAGGATATACCTGCCCAAAAGCAACATAGCTGGCGCCTTCGTCTTGCGCTTCAAGCGCTAGGGTTAGATCGGCATGACATGTGCGTCCAATAATAGCCTGCTCGCCCAGCAGCACTTTGGCATGGGCAATACTGCCATCGCCTTGGCCTAAGTGAACACCTTGGGCGTGAACAGCCCGAGCAAGAGCAATATCGTCATTGATGATCAATGGCGTATTATAGCTTTGGCACAGCTCGGCTAGCTGGCTGGCAATCAGGTAACGGTGCTCGTTTTCCAGTTGTTTGCTGCGAAATTGAAGCAGGTCGATGCCCAGCTGAAGGGCAAGCTCGATACGCTGATACCAGCTAGGGGAGGCTTGGTATTGCGTGGTAATCGCATAGATTCCTGCGATACGGTCTGCCGGCTTGAGGTTATTCATGTGAGGCGCTCACTGTGCACGGCTTAAGGCAGGCATAAAGGATTAAATGGGAGCTAGCGCATGGCACGGCGACTTCCTTGGCCAAAATCATAGCTTTGACGGATAGCATGATGAGCAAATTGATGCGCAGATTGAATCGCTTGTCTTAGGTCTTGACCAAGACAAAGATAACCCGCGATCGCCGATGACAGCATGCAGCCTGTGCCACGAACATCTACGGCTAAGCGTGGATGAATGAATGCTGTACGATAGCCTGCGGCTTTCAATTGGCTGATGATCTGTTGGTTATGTTGACCGTGGCCGCCTGTTAATAACTGAGCTGGTGGGTTTTGATGGCAAATTGCGATCAGAAAAGGGGCGAAAACCTGTTGCTCATAATGGTTCGGTGTGATCAGCTCGCAGAGGGGTAATAATCGCTCGCCAATGGGCTGCTGAAGTTCGGGTTCTACTAATGCATTGCCCGCGCTGGCCAACAAAACAGGATCGTAGATGACCTTGGCGTTTGGCAGCTGTTCAATTGCATAAAGAATTTGCTCGAGCACACTTAGATTGCCGATCATGCCAATTTTAATCACAGTAATCGGTAGCTTGTCTGCCAGCAGGGTGTCGATCATTTGGCGCATAACGACAGGTTCTGTTGGCCAAAAGCCTTGGGCTTGATGACTGTTTTGAGCGGTCATTGCGGTTGGAATCGCAACATTGGTGACGCCCAAGTGGTGAAGCGTTTCAATATCGGCGATTAATCCCGCACCCCCTGAAGGATCCACACCTGAAAAGCATAGCACGGCGGCCATAATTGTAAATTCTGCGATGAAAATTTTATTATATCCGCTAGAATACTAAGTTCCATTGATTTTGCGGAGATCGCTGTGCTAAAAGCAGTCATTATTGGTGCAACAGGCTACACTGGCCAAGAGTTGCTAAGACTTCTTGCCAACCACTCGAAGGTGACCGTTACAGCGGTTACGTCTCGTGGTGAGGCGGGCAAGCCATTAACGGACTTATTTCCGCAGTTTTTCGGTCATTATGATGATTTAGTTTTTATTGATCCTGATGATTCACGTGTTCTGGACTGCGATGTTGTGTTTTTTGCTACACCGCATGGAACGGCGCATAAATATGCCAGCCAGTTTTTGGAAGCGGGTTTACGGGTAATTGATTTATCCGCCGATTTTCGTATTAAAGATCAAACGCTGTGGGAGCGTTGGTACGGCCAGCCTCATGGAGCGCCAGAATATATCGAGCAAGCCGTTTATGGCTTGGTCGAGCATAATCGTGATGCATTAAAAGGTGCGCAGTTAATTGCTGTGCCAGGCTGTTATCCAACGGCGGTGCAATTAGCGATTCTTCCTGCGTTAAAAACGGGTTTGGTCGCAGAGCAAAGCATTATCGCCGACTGCAAGACGGGTGTTAGTGGCGGGGGACGAAAAGCCAGCCTACCTTTTCATGTATGCGAAGCATCCGAGAGCATGAAGCCCTATGCTCTGGCCGGGCATCGCCATGAGCCAGAAATTGAGCAAGGTACAGCGCTATTTGGCCAACAGGCTACACCGGTCACTTTTATGCCGCATTTAGCCCCAATGATTCGCGGTATTGAGGCAACCTGCTATTTGACGTTGACGGGCGAGACCGACTGGCAAGCTGTCTATGAGCAAGCCTACAGTGATCAGCACTTTGTTAAGGTGCTCGCTCAGGGGCAAGCGCCTGAGACACGCCATGTTCGTGGCAGTAATTTTTGCCAGCTTTCGGTGATGCCTAAACCTGAAAAACAGCAACTTGTAGTGTTTTCGGTGATAGATAATTTGGTGAAAGGTGCAGCAGGTCAGGCAATTCAGTGTTTTAACGTGAGCTATTCATTTGATGAATACGAGGGTATCAATAGCATAGCAATGGTGCCATAATGAAACGAAGCACGGATAAAAAAGCGCCGTTGATCGCTTTTTTTGGTTTTGTTTTTGGTGCGGCCACTTTTTGGGCGCTGAGTATTTTCTGGTTGGCAACGGATACTGACCCTGAGGCTGAATGCCTCGTCTATCAAGAACGAATTGATGGACTGAATCAGCAGGTCAAACAGCTGCAATACGATGCGACGATTAGCCAAGAGGCGGTCGGTCTGATCAAAGACGAGAATAAACGTTACGAAACCGAGCTGACGGAATTGCGTAATAATTTACGCTTTTATAAAAACATTCTGGAGCCTCAACAAGCCGATGATGGCTTGATTATTAAGGATCTTCGCCTTAAGCCGAGCAGTGTTGCTGGCCAGTATGTCTATTCCATTACGTTGACTCAAAATATAGATGGCTACCCGAAAACAGCGGGTGAACTTGCATTTTCTATCGTTGGCACTCGCCTTGAAGCAGGCGATACGATTCCATCTGTGATTGAGTTTGCTGAATTGGTTGAATCAGGCAAGAAAAGCCGAAAGTTTGGGTTTCGTTATTTTGAAGAACTGGAAGGTACGATCACGCTTTCGTCAGGCTTTCTTCCTGAGCAAATTAATGTTCAGGTTGATGTAAAAACACCAAGTCGGATGAGTGTGACCAAATCGTATCCTTGGCAAGATGAGGTGGTTATCCCATGAGTATGTTAAATAGAAAACGCAAGGCCGCGCATTTTTCTACTATTTCAGAGGATATGGAAATCAGAGGTGATATTGCATTTGTTGAAGCGCTTGACGTACATGGTAAAATTGTAGGTAATGTTTCAGGCGGAACTGAAGATTCTGAGCTAGCGCTCAGAGAGCAGGCTGAAGTGCAGGGCAATGTGCATGTTTCGGTTATCTCTATCAACGGCACGGTGAACGGTAATGTTTGCGGTGGTCGAATTGAGCTGGCTGCCAATGCCTTCATTTTGGGTGATATCCATTATAATGTACTGGAAATGGCTCAGGGTGCAAAAGTGAGTGGGCAAATGATTCATATTGATGAGTTTAAGCCCAACGGTATTGCAGAGCCTTCAGCAAGTGAGGAGTCTTCAGCAAGTGAGGAGCCTTCAGCTGGCAAAGCGCCCTTAGCGAAAGGTTCTGTAGCTGAAAAAAAGTCGGAATCTCTTTCAGAAGCGTCAATAGCAGCAGCGGCTTTGAAAGTTTAAGTGACCCAGCGAACTCTGACTCAATATTGAGATCTAAGGCATAAGTACAAATTGTTAGAATGAAAGAAAAGTATGAGTGATGCAGCAATTCAAGTAACAGGTTCAGCTGTTGATAAATTACAACAGCTCGGCAAAGAAGAGCAAAATACGGGCCTAAATCTGCGTGTGTATATCACCGGTGGTGGCTGTGCAGGCTTCTCTTATGGTTTTAAGTTTGACGATCAAGTCAACGATATGGATACCGTGGTTGAAAATGGTGACGTAAAGGTCGTTGTAGACTCCCTGAGTATCCAATACCTAGATGGCTCCGAGCTGGATTATCAAGAAAACCTAATGGGTTCTCGTTTCGTTATTAACAACCCCAATGCAACAACAACCTGTGGTTGCGGCTCTTCGTTCTCGATTTAGCCTTAAATATAGATTCATGCGCACAAAAAAAGCCCAGCGTTAGCTGGGCTTTTTTATGGGATAAAACGCGTATTATTTAAGCGGTTTTTATCTGTTTCAGCTTCGCTTTAATCGCAGCGGGTAGCTGACGTTTGGCTTTAACACGAGGATAAGGCATCGCCGCCACAGCTTTTGCTGCAGGGTATAGCGCTTCAAACTCAGCCGCGTTATCAAACTTGCCGCGAGCCTGAGCATCAACAAAGGTTTCTGTCTCAGCGCCTTCGGCAAAGATCAGCGCATGACGATCCAGCTCAATATGGTAATAAGTGAAATCAGCCGTCATCTCAACTTGCGTGATGGTGCTGCCGTTCACAAGCGCCTGAGCTTGAACCAATACGCCGTCAATAAAGAGTGCATGATCCGGTGAAACGTATAAGTCACGAGCTGGCGAGCCTTGAGCTAATGCTCCTGCTTGAATGCAGATAGGCTGGTTATGTGCACCAGCAAAGCGAGCTGCAACAGCACGTTTGCCAATCCACTTAATGGTTTCTAATTGACCATCAGTAGTACAAACCGAGTCGCCAATGCTTAGGGACTCAATGGCTTTTTGGCCTTCAGCTGTGTTGATTAATGTACCAGTCACGAAGCAAGGCGCTTCATTCTGGAACTGGAAGTTCTTGATCACCAATTGTGAACCGTCTGCTAAATAAACAACACCATCGTCCCCAACATTTTCAGTACCAGTTGTTGCTGCATTTGCATCGGGTGTGTAAAGCGTATCGATGGCGATAGACGCACCGCTTTCATCAATAATGGTGATCGTGTCACCTTCTGAGCTATCATAGTCCAAGATAGTGTCTGTTGTGCCGTCATCATCTCTCATGTCTGTAATGAATGAATCACCGCCACCGTTGCCGATCAACTGATCATCACCTGCTCCGCCATCGAGGGTATCTGCACCAGCGCCTTCACCTTCTTGAGATGTTCCAAGCGTTGTACTTGAATACGTCATATTAACAATGGCTTCAAGGTTTGATGACAATTCGTCATAAAGTTCAGTAACGGTTGTATTACTACCGTCTAGAAAGAACGCACCGTTAGTACCGTCTTGGCCGTCTTCGGCTGGGTCGCCAGCTGAGCCGCCCAGTGCTCTAGCGTCTGTTGCACCGTAAGCGTCCGAGCCATCACTTGCACCGTCATTACCGCCATCTCCGCCATTGCCTCCGCCCAAGATCCCAGCAAGACCAGCGTCAGCAGTTGTGGCGTCTTGGCCATTATAGGCGTCACCAAAAATAATATCGTTGCCAGAGGTGCCTGTGATTACGTCATCACCACCACCGGCAAGTCCACCGTTTCCTGGTGTACCTGAGTCTCCTGCAGGCTCAGCTGATTCTCCACCGCCGCCGCCTGCGCCATCACCAAATATAATGGATGATGATCGATCGTCGTTGATGGTAAATGTTTCAGATTGCCCTGCACCATTACCACCGTCACCACCATCGGCTGTATCGTCACGAAAAAAGCCTGTTTCGACATCGCCGCCGCCGCCGCCAGCACCTGAACCATCAAGAAAAATAATATCTAAAGCCATTTAATTCACCTTGTTGTGAGTTGCTAAGTTACAGATCGAGTAACTCATGCCTGAAATAGGATACAAAGTCTTGACGAGAATGTCAAAACAAGCAATTAAAATGGTTATGTTGCGTAACATAGTAGGCGTTGCTGGCAAGCTGGCCATCTCAACAATAGGTTTGAATGCTTTTGTTGCGGCGGATAACCTACACAAAGAAAAGCGATCTGTGTTCAGATTACTGATTAAATTCAATGTATACTGTCGGTTCCGTTGATCGTAATTTGATGAGTAATGACAGGCTTATTTGTTGCTAAATTAAACCAAGTCGATTTTTGCTACCTAGATCCTGAACGTGGATTACTAGGAGAAAGCTGGTGGTATGACATTGTGCTTTATGGTGAGCTGGATGATCAAGGGATGATTTTTGACTTTGGCCCAGCAAAAAAGCTCATTAAGCAGCGCTTAGATGAGTGGGTGGATCATAAACTGCTTCTGCCAATGCATCATGAAAATGTATCGATCAATAAGTCTGCCTCAATAGGTTGCTGCGATCCAGTTCAGGACTCGGCGCTTTGGCAGGTGGACTGGGCTTTCGCCAAGGCTGACCGTCTAACCACTCAAGCACCAGCTTCTGCTTTTACTGAGCTTGCGACAAGCGAAATTACCCCTGAGGCAGTGGCTGAGGCAATGGTTCCGCGTTTGATGACTGAAATGCCAGATAATGTGACGGCAATTGATTTATCTTTTTATAACGAGCCATTAAATGGTGCGTATTACCATTATTCTCATGGCTTGAAAAAGCATCAGGGCAATTGCCAGAGAATTGCTCACGGCCACCGCTCGACGATTGAAATTTATCGTGATGGACGGCGTGATGCGCAGCTGGAGTCTCTGTGGGCTGAGCGTTTTTGTGATATCCATCTGATCACCCAAGAAGACCTTGTGCAAGATGCTGAGCTTCGGACCGTGGCTTATCAAGCGCCCCAAGGCCGGTTTGAGCTAACATTGCCTGCGCGTTGCACGTATTTGATGGATCAAGACACCACGGTGGAAAATATTGCTGCGCATATTGCTAAGCAGTGTAAAGCGAACTATCCAGAGTCTACGTTTAGAGTTCGGGCTTTTGAAGGAATCAATAAAGGCGCTGAAGTAAAAAGTTAAGATCCCAAGGTAAACTTGGTTTACGGGTCGAGTGAGTCAGCGGATCACCAGGTTAAAAAATTAAGAAGAGTAAGGTTTTAGCTTTTTGAGTGCTATCTGACAATAAGGATATTGGCTTAGAAAACCCCAAAACGATGAATAAGGTTTATTTGGTTATTCAGTAAAGTCGTTCAAGCATCCAGAAACACTTGAACGGTTTGATGATGATTAAATAGCGGCTAGCTTTTCTAGACGATAGCCATGCTGATAGATTGAGTGAAGATTCCAACCGCTGCCCTCATCGCCCATGTTGAGCTTTTGGCGAAGACGCGAAATGTGAGTATCTACGCGGCGCGTCGTAATATCAGGACTTGTTCCCCAAACTTTTTCCAATAGTTCTCCACGTGGAATAATGCGGCCAATATTGGTGAAAAAGTATAGCGCCAAGTCGTACTCTTTATGCGTCATTGGGATCTGTTCACCGCTGATCTCAATACTGCGGTATGTCGAGTTAATGCGATACGGCGGGAGATCAATAATCGATGATGTCTCTTCACGGCGATAGCGGCGTGCTACAGCATTAAGGCGTGCCGCGAGCTCACGCGCTTTGACGGGCTTAACCATATAGTCATCCGCGCCGGCTTCTAATGCAGTAACGATTTGCGTCTCGCTGTCTTCATTCGTTACGAAGATAACGGGAGCCGTGTTTTCCATATCGCGGATTCTTGTTAGTACATCCGTGCCGCGAATATCAGGCAGGACGATATCAAGAATGAATCCGTCAAAATCACCTGAGTAAAGGTTGTTGAGTAGTGCTTCAGAAGAGGCAAAATGTGAGCACTCAAGACCTAGCTCTTCAAGTTGAGCGGAAATGAGTTGTGCTTGATCCAAATCATCTTCTAAATAGGCTACTTTCATACGACGTTCCTTAGAGTTAGTAGTTGTGGCTAAAATAGCACACGAGTTTTTATGGTGCCTTCAATATCGGCCAACATGCGCAAAGTTTGCTCACTGTTGCTGTCTTGGTCGATATCAATAACAACATAGCCAATATCGCCTTTGGTACGCAAGTACTGTGCTGCAATATTGGTGTTATTTTCAGACAAAATAGAGTTAATTTGGCCTAAAATGCCCGGAACGTTTTGGTGGATGTGAATTAAACGGTGTTTGCCGCTATGAGCAGGCAGTGATACTTCAGGCATGTTGACTGAGGTAATGGTCGAACCATTGTCGCTGTATCGAATGATCTTTTCAGATACTTCAAGACCGATGTTTTGCTGAGCTTCAACCGTGCTACCACCGATATGCGGGGTCAAAATTACGTTGTCAAATTGACGCAATGGAGACACAAACTCATCGTCATTATTTTTTGGCTCAACAGGGAAAACGTCCACAGCGCCGCCGAGCAATTTGCCAGATTCTAACGCCTCAACCATCGCATCGATTTCAACTACCGTGCCACGCGCCGCGTTGATAAAAATAGAACCGTCTTTCATTTGAGCAAACTGCTTGGCGCCCATCATGTTTTTGGTTTC
>JAXHSS010000029.1:0-14713 GCA_034190675.1 Pseudomonadota bacterium | reverse complement strand
CACCTGCACGGTCCATTTTGTTAACGAATACAATACGTGGAACACCGTATTTATCTGCTTGGCGCCATACGGTTTCAGACTGAGGCTGAACACCCGAAGAACCACAGAAAACAACAACCGCACCATCAAGTACACGTAGCGAACGTTCAACTTCAATCGTGAAGTCAACGTGGCCTGGAGTATCAATAATATTTACACGGTGTTCATCAAATTGCTGACCCATGCCTTTCCAGAAACAAGTCGTTGCAGCCGAGGTAATAGTAATACCACGTTCCTGCTCTTGCTCCATCCAGTCCATAGTCGCTGCACCGTCGTGTACCTCACCAATCTTGTGAGAAATACCTGTATAAAACAGTACACGCTCTGTCGTGGTTGTTTTACCCGCATCAACGTGTGCACAGATACCAATATTACGGTAGCGGTGCAGAGGGGTTTGTCGAGCCATTGTAGCCTCCTGAGCTGTATAAAATTAGAATCGGAAGTGAGCGAATGCTCTGTTCGCTTCAGCCATACGGTGAACATCTTCACGCTTCTTGATTGCAGAACCTTTGTTCTCAACCGCGTCAAGAATTTCGTTAGCAAGGCGATGTGCCATGCTCTTTTCACCACGGCCACGTGCAGAATCAACCAACCAACGCATAGCGAGTGCTGTACGACGGCTTGGACGAACTTCTACAGGGACTTGGTATGTCGCACCACCAACACGGCGAGACTTTACCTCAACCTCTGGGCGAATCTTATCCAGAGCGTCTTCGAAAACTTCTAGGGGGTTGTCATTACCACGGCTTTGAATGATATCTAGTGCACCGTAAACAATTTTCTCGGCTACTGATTTTTTTCCGCTGATCATGACTTGGTTCATGAACTTTGCAAGGGTTTGGCTTCCGAACTTTGGATCAGGAAGCACGTCGCGTTTTGCGACAACTCTACGTCTAGGCATTCGATGTCTCCTACCTATTTTGAGCAAGGTTTGGGTTTCTTCAGGTGTCTCCAGAACAAATGCCTGGCCTTACTCATCATTTTAAAAATTATTGCACGCCACTTTAGCGCACAAAGATGACAGTTTGATTACAGCGAGCAGATTTTCTGCAAACTGCAAAAAGGACTAACCTTTCGATCAACCCTTAGGTTTACGTGTACCGTACTTCGAACGACCTTGTTTACGGCCGTCAACGCCTTGTGTATCTAGGGCACCACGAACAGTGTGATAACGCACACCTGGCAAGTCTTTTACACGACCGCCACGAATAAGAACAACACTGTGCTCTTGTAGGTTGTGACCTTCACCACCGATGTATGAAGAAACTTCATAACCGTTTGTTAAGCGCACACGACACACTTTACGAAGCGCTGAGTTAGGCTTCTTAGGTGTAGTAGTATAAACACGGGTACACACGCCACGACGCTGAGGACAAGCTTCAAGAGCGCGTACATCACTCTTTTCGATCTTGCTCTTACGCGGCTTACGTACTAGCTGATTAATAGTTGCCATTAATAGGACTCCATAACGATTATTGTCTGGGCAGAAACAGTTCTGCCAAGATATAAGGACGCGCATTTTATGCTTAGCACCCCTAATCGTCAAGGCTAAACCTCAATAATTCCTTGTTTTTTCGTCTAAGTTTTTACATTATTCCAAGGCTTTAGCTCTGGTCGCCTCCGTTCTTTAGCGCTACACTGACGATCTTAGTTTTGACAAGCACGCTAGACAAGGGCTTAAGTCACTGTTTTGTTTGTGCTTAACCCGCGACAAGCGGCTTGTTATTCCCTTCCTGACACTATTAAGGAGCAACTATGATTTATCAAGGCGTAAACCTGTCGGTTTCTATCCGCGAGGAAGACCACATTGCCCAGCTCGAATTTAATGCAAAGGGCTCGGTTAACGTGTTTAACCAAGCGACCATCAAAGAACTAGACGAAGCAACTGAAGCGCTTATTGACCGTTGTGATGATATCCGCGGCTTAATTCTAACCAGCGCGAAAGATGCTTTTGTCGTTGGCGCAGACATCACTGAGTTCACTGGCTTGTTTGCACAAGACGAAGCCACTATCACAGAGTGGGTCGCTACAGCAAACCGTATTTTCAACAAAATTGAAGACATGCCTTTCCCAACAGCGTCAGCCATTAACGGCCTCGCACTGGGCGGTGGTTTTGAAGTGGTTTTAACGACCGACTTTCGTGTAATGGCGCAGTCAGCGAAAGTTGGCTTACCTGAAACTCAGCTAGGTATTTTCCCAGGCTTTGGTGGCACCGTTCGTATGAGTCGTCTTATCGGTGTCGACAATGCCGTAGAATGGATTGCTGCAGGCAAACACCAAAAAGCAGCCAAAGCATTAGCTGATCACGCCGTCGACGCCGTAGTTAACGATAGCGATGTTATTGACGCCGCTATTGATATGATCAAGCTCGCAAACGAAGGCAAAGTAAACCACCTTGCTCGTCGTGAGCAAAAGAAAAACCCTTTATTGCTTAACAAAACTGAAGCAGCAATGGCGTTCAAAACTTGCATGGCTGGCGTATACGCAAAGGCTGGCAAAAACTACCCAGCACCTGTAGCGGCGGTTAAAGCAATGGAAGACCACGCCTTTATGACGCGTGATGAGGCGCTAAAAGTTGAAGCGGCTGATTTTGCAAAAGTTGCTAAAACACCACAAGCGCAAGCACTCGTTGGCGTTTTCCTTAACGATCAACACGTTAAAAAAGTGACAGGCAAATGGGCAAAACAAGCCAAACCTGTGGCTCAAGCGGCTGTTTTAGGCGCAGGCACCATGGGTGGCGGCATTGCTTATCAATCTGCTGTAAAAGGCACGCCGATCATCATGAAAGACATTGCTGATGGCGCACTGAATGTGGGCATGGAAGAGGCGTCTAAGCTTCTTGCAAAAATGGTTGAGCGCGGCCGCATGAAGCCATTGGATATGGGCAAGACGCTATCAATGATTCGCCCAACATTAAACTACGGTGATTTCGCTAATGTCGATATCGTTGTTGAGGCTGTCGTTGAAAAACTCAACATCAAGCAAAGCGTTCTTAAAGAAGTTGAAGGCATCTGCAAAGACGGCACAATCCTGACATCAAACACCTCAACCATCTCAATCACCGAAATGGCAAAAGCCCTAGATAAGCCAGAAAACTTTGCGGGCATGCATTTTTTCAACCCTGTGCACAAAATGCCATTGGTTGAGGTCATTCGCGGTGAGAAAACATCTGACGCAGCCATTGCTACTGTTGTGGCGTACTCTAAAGCCATGGGTAAAACACCAATCGTTGTGAATGATTGTCCGGGCTTCTTTGTCAACCGTGTTTTATTCCCTTACTTCGGTGGTTTTGATTTATTGCTCCGTGATGGCGGCGACATGTTCCAGATCGACAAAGTAATGGAAAAATTCGGCTGGCCAATGGGCCCTGCCTATCTGAGCGACGTTGTTGGTATTGACGTTTGCGTACACGCAGCTGAAGTCATGAAAGAAGGCTTCCCTGATCGCATCGCCATCGATGATCAATCAGCAAACAAAATCATGTATAAAGAAGAGCGCTTAGGACAAAAGAACAAGCAAGGCTTCTATGATTATGGCTTTGATCGCAAAGGTCGTTTAGCGAAAAACAAATCAGAAACAGCGATTGCCTTGTTAACAGCGGCTTATGGTGAAAGCAAAGCATTTGACGAGCAAGAAATCATCGATCGCATGATGGTACCAATGATCAACGAAGTAGCTCGTTGCCTTGAAGAAGGCATCGTTGATAGCGCTGCTGAAGCGGATATGGCACTGCTTATGGGTATCGGTTTCCCTCCATTCAAAGGCGGCATTTGCCGTTACTTGGATGCGACAGGCATTCAGAACCATCTCGACAACTGCGAGAAGTATGCCGCACTCGGTAATATGTACAAAGCGCCTCAATTGCTGATCGATATGGCAAAAGACGGCAAAACTTTTTACTAATTTGAACGGGAGAAACGAAAATGAGTATTAAACCAAATGATGTAGTTATCGTAGATGCCGTTCGTAGCGCCATGGGCAAAACGAAAAACGGCATGTTCCGCAATGTTCGCGCGGACAAACTATCAGCTCAGCTAATGATCGCATTACTTGAGCGCAACCCAAGCCTTGACCCAAACACCATCGAAGATGTGATTTGGGGCTGTGTTAACCAAACGTTAGAACAAGGCTGGAACATCGGTCGCCACGCGGCACTTATGGCCGGCCTGCCGAAGCAAGTTGCTGGCCAAACCGTTAACCGCCTTTGCGGCTCATCAATGCAAGCATTACATTCAGCTGCGCAAGCTATCATGACAGGCAATGGCGACACCTTCATTATCGGCGGTGTTGAGCACATGGGCCACGTGAACATGATGCACGGTGTTGATATCAGTCCTGGCGCTTCACTACGTATTGCGAAAGCCTCAAACATGATGGGTCTTACCGCAGAAATGCTAGGTCGCCTTCATGGCATCGACCGTGAAATGCAAGACCAATTCGCTGTTCGCTCTCATGCTAAGGCTTGGGAAGCGACAAAAGCGGGTCGTTTCAATAACGAAATCGTACCTATCGAAGGCCATGATGAAAACGGCTTCCTTAAAGTGTGTGATATCGACGAAGTGATCCGTCCAGAAACAACACTGGAAAGCGTTTCTAACCTACGCCCAGTGTTTGATCCCGTCACAGGTACGGTCACCGCGGCAACCTCTTCTGCATTATCAGATGGCGCTTCAGCTATGCTCGTGATGTCAGCAGAAAAAGCCCAAGCGCTTGGCTTAACCATTCGCGCAAAAATCCGCTCAATGGCCGTTGCAGGCTGCGATGCTGCGATCATGGGTTATGGCCCTGTACCAGCCACTCAAAAAGCCTTAAAGCGTGCAGGCCTTAGCATTGATGATATCGACTACATCGAGCTTAACGAAGCCTTCGCAGCGCAGTCACTGCCTGTAATGAAAGACCTCGGCTTGCTTGACGTGATGGAAGATAAGGTCAACCTTAACGGTGGTGCGATTGCATTGGGTCACCCACTCGGTTGCTCAGGCTCGCGTATCACAACCACGCTATTAAATATCATGGAAGACAAAGACGGCACTCTCGGTCTAGCTACCATGTGTATTGGTCTTGGCCAAGGTATTGCTACCGTGATTGAGCGCGTATAAACGCTCAATCCACCCTAATCAAAAAGGCGCTCCAAAAGAGCGCCTTTTTTTGTGGGTCACACCCACTGATAGAACATGCCGCTCAACGCAATGAGCAGCAAGTCGTCAAACCCGACAATTAAACGGTCTGACGGTGATTCAAATCGCGCAGGCCTTTGCGCATCGCATTTTCCAGACCAAACTTGATGACCGCGCCCGCACCAGGGATTTTGCTTTCAAAAACGATGGTATAGGTCAACTTCGACTGACCACCCATATCCTCAAAACGCATAATACCCAAATGATTTTTTAACGGGCTACCTTTGGTAATCTTGTACTCGATCAACTCGTTTTCAACAAACTGCGTTACAGTCTCAACAAATGGTGGTGCGACCAATAATTGCAACTGGCGAGCCGAACCCACACCATTACGTTGATCTTGGCCATCGGATAATCGCTTAACTTTGATGGGATAAAAAAGCTTTTCTAGATTCTCATGCTCACTGAGAATAGTAAAAAGACGCTCAACGGGCATATCGAATATCTGTACAATTTCGATCTGTTGCATGACAAATTCCTCTTTAGACTTTTTTTGTTTTCTTAGAGTCTAGCGGAAACCTCACCAATGCAAAAGTTTTATGCGCTTTGCGACCCAATTCAAAAGCCAGCCTTTGGATAGCATCACGCAATATGGATCACGTTAGCCAAACGCATATGATATACATTCTCATTTACTTGGTTTAGACTATATTCCCAAATATCAAAAGGTGTAAAGATGCTCAAAAAGCTATCCCTATTTTTACTGTTATCAGTCACTGGTTTAAGTCACGCACATATGGCCTGGCTACAAAAAGGCCAAGATGGCCACGTAGATGCCTATATCGGCGAGCCAGGTGAGCCTGAGTCAGGAGAATATCTCGACCTTATCAGTAATGCAGTGGTCTTTTATACAGAAAAAAAAGAGTCAGCCACTTTGCATCGAGAGGCCGACCATTTTAGTACTGGCCTATCGGCCGACAGTCAAGTTGTTCGGCTGTACTCAGGTACAGTCTGGGAACCTTGGGTTATGGAGTATGCTGATACATTGGAGTTCTGGAAAATCGTGTGGTGGAAGCAAATTTTTAACTCTACCAGCATTCCTCGCCAGGCAGGCATAGTTGAAGCTCGCTATGGGCTTGCCGACTCTCAGGCTATTTTACATTATGAAATTGTTCCGCTGAACTCAAATGATTACACACAATTCCAAGCTGTGTTCAAAAATGAGCCGCTGGCAGATCAAGCCATCGTACTGATCACACCTGATCAACAAGAAATAGAGTTATCTACAGATACTAATGGCCAACTGTCCCTAACGGAGTCTATTGATCAAACTGGCACTTATCAATTGGCAAGCTACTATGTGGTTGATGGAGAAGACAAAGTGGCAGGCAACGACGTCCAAAGCATCATGTATATCACCACCACAACGTTTGATGTCGCTATCAATAGCGCACCTGAACAACCGTAACCAAGGTCCGTGCTCAGCTATGAGTATTCAAGCTGAGCACAAACTACGTTGATCCTACTATTTGATCTAGCAATATTCCTTTTACTGTCGAAGTCTCGGGCCGGAACCCCGTCCACAGTTCAAATGATTCAGCAGCCTGCTCCACCAGCATCCCTAAACCATCGGAAACGGTTGCACCTTGCGCTTGAGCCCATTGCAAAAACGGCGTGAGCTCCTTGCCATACACCATGTCATAAACCTTTGTTAAATGACTATCGGCATGAAAAACTGTCTCAGGCAATGCTAAAGCCTCACCAAACAGCCCAGCCGAAGTGCCATTGATGATCACATCAAAAGGCGCCTCATGAGCCAGCTGCTCCAGCTCGCAAGCTCTAAGGTTTTCATAAGATTGCGCTAGGTCCTGAGCCTTTGAGCAGGTGCGATTAGCAATAACCAGCTCAATGCCAGAATAGTCTGAAAGCACAGGTAGCACACCTTGCATGGCGCCACCAGCACCTAATAACAAGACTCTTGCTCCAGCCAAAGACCAGCCCAAATTTTCTGTTATATCGCGACACAGCCCAGCACCATCAGTATTGTCACCCAGCCAGCCGTCAACTTCGGATAGCCATTTCAGCGTATTGACTGTGCCGGATCGCTTGGCTCGATCGGTTAATTCGCTCGCTAATGTAAACGCCTGCGTCTTAAAGGGCACGGTGACATTTGCCCCCAGCCCACCATCGGCACGAAAATTAGCCACTGCGCCTACAAAATCCTCCAAAGGCGCGAGGCGCTTCTGATAGTCAATTGCTATGCCTGCTTGCTGAGCAAACTGCTGATGGATGGCTGGCGATTTACTATGTGCAATCGGGTTTCCAAAAACGGCGAACAGACTCATACCCACTCTCTTGGCTGCAAATAATAGGACGTTAGTTTCGCTTCTGGCGAACCTGCTTCTGGCTCATAACAATAAGACCAGCTAACTTCTGGCGGCATTGACACGAGGATCGACTCCGTGCGCCCACCAGACTGTAGGCCAAAAATCGTGCCTCGATCATAAACCAAATTAAACTCGACATAGCGTCCGCGGCGATATTTTTGCCATGCTTTTTCACGCTCACCATAACCCATGTCTTTGCGTCTTTCGATGATGGGTAAATACGCATCAAGATAGCCCTGCGCTACCGCCTCAACAAACGCTAGGCTTTGCTCAAACCCCAATGCGTTAAAATCATCAAAGAACAGCCCTCCGATACCTCTGGGCTCGTCACGATGCTTTAGATAGAAATACTCGTCGCACCAGCGTTTAAATTCAGGATAAAGCTTGGTATCAAAGCCATCGCAAAGGTCTTTAGCGCTCTGGTGCCAATGCTGGCAGTCCTCATCAAAACCGTAATAGGGCGTCAAATCAAAGCCACCACCGACCCACCAAGTGGGCTGGTCAGACTCGGGGTCTGCGACAAACAAACGAACATTGGCATGTGAAGTTGGGATATAGGGGTTATGCGGATGAATCACCAAAGATACCCCCATCGCTTCAAATGGCTTTCCTGCCAGCTGCGGGCGCTTAACCGTTGCCGCAGGTGGCAGCGCAGCGCCTTTGACATGTGAAAACATAACGCCACCTTTTTCCAGCACCTCGCCACTAGCCGTAACACGGCTTTTGCCGACACCCAACTTACTGGACCACTGATCGGTAACAAATGATTGATTATCCGCCTCACCTAATGCCTGGCAAATGCGGTCTTGTATGGCCTCAAAGCGCGCTCGGGCTGAGATTAAATCCATACTGCCTCCCGTTTAGGATTGAATTTCGTTAATGACCCATTCCATTACGGTTGTATAACGTTTCGGCAGAAATTTCAATAATTTTTGAAAACTGTGAACAAGAGCTGTCTGATCTTGATGCGTAAAATTAATATGACCCACTTTTCGGCCATCGCGCACCGACTTACCATACCAATAGGGCGCAGCTCCAGGTACTTGATACCAATCCATCGAGCGCTCAGTGCCGACAAGATTAATCATCACATTGGTTCCGGGCACTTCAATGTCAGCCAGAGGCAAACCTGCCACCGCGCGAATATGCTGCTCAAACTGGCTCGCATTAGCGCCACGCTGTGTCCAATGGCCACTATTATGCACCCTAGGCGCCAGCTCGTTGACGAGTAAGCGGTCGCCAATTCTAAAACACTCCATCGCCATCACGCCGACATAATCCAAGGCCGTCATGAGCTTACCCAGCATGGTTTCTGCCTGAGCCTGCAATGGCTGCAAACGCGCTAAAGGCGAGATCGAGGCCGTTAAAATACTGTCCACATGCAAGTTGAGCGTCAGCGGATAAAACACCATTAGGCCTTCTCGATCTCGTGCGCCCACCAAAGACACCTCCTCATCAAAAGGAATGACCTGCTCAGCAATTGCTCGGCCTTGGAATTGCGTATATTCCTGCGCCTCATGGGGCTTATTCAGCCAGAGCTGTCCGCGCCCATCATAGCCACCACGGCGTTGCTTTAGCAGACACTGCTCACCCAAGGTCTCAATAACCTGAGCTTTTGAGGTTTGTTCGGTAATATTCATCCATGGCGAGGTCGCAATATCTAACTCATCAATCAACTGCTTTTGCGTTAAACGATCGGCAAGACGACCAAAGACCTCACGATTAACAAAATTAGGGTGGGTATACAGCGACTCTGTAGCTGGGTTTTCTGGCCAAGCCTCGATTTCCGCAGTGACGACATCATCAGCACTCGGTGAAACGGCCTGCTTAGCATTTAAGTCAATCGGACGAACATCAATAGCAAGCGGCATCGCGGCATGCTGCATCATTCGACCCAACTGCCCCGCACCGAGCACCCATACAGTTTTTGTCGCTGTTTCAAACATTGTGTTATTGCGCTCTTGGATCTGGCGTTGCTAATACCTTTTCAGTCTGCGCTTTTTGGAACGCCTGAATACGCTCAGCCAAACTCGCATCGGCTGTAGCCAAAATCTGAGCCGCTAATAAACCTGCATTGGCCGCACCTGATTGACCGATTGCCAACGTACCAACAGCAACCCCTTTGGGCATTTGTACAATCGACAACAAGCTATCCATACCATTTAGCGCTTTGCTTTGAACAGGCACACCCAGAACTGGCAGATGCGTTTTTGATGCCACCATTCCAGGCAAATGCGCCGCGCCACCTGCGCCAGCAATAATGACTTTATAACCGTTTTCGCAAGCGCCACGAGCAAACGCAATCAACTTATCCGGAGTACGGTGCGCAGACACCACTTCCACGTCATACGCCACCTTTAGCTCATCCAACATATTGGCCGCAAACTCCATAGTCGGCCAATCGCTGGTCGAGCCCATAATAATCGCAATGGGTGCGGTCATAATCTGTCCTCAGAATGGAAAACCCAGCATCTTACCAAAAGCCCACTCATTTAACAGCAAGAGTTTCAGCAAATACTTGTTTTTTCTATACTTCTGCTAAATTACCCTTGGTTTCTAGCCAAGCTTTTCGGTCACTTGCGCGCTTTTTGCCGAGCAACATATTGAGTAGCTCATGCGTGCTGTGCGCATCATCGATTTGCAGCTGAACAAGGCGGCGTGTATCGGGCAGCATTGTGGTTTCTCGCAGCTGGCCTGCGCTCATTTCACCTAGCCCTTTAAAGCGGGTGACTACTGGCGTTGCACGCTTGCCCTCAGACTTGGCTTTTTCGATAAAGGCTTGTTTTTCAGATTCATCAAGGGCGTAGTAGGTGTCTTTTCTAATATCCACTCGAAACAGCGGCGGCATCGCCACAAAAACATGGCCGGCAGCGACTAGGTCGGGGAAGTGTTTAACAAACAGGGCGCAGAGCAAGGTTGCGATATGCAGCCCATCAGAGTCCGCATCGGCTAGAATACACACTTTGTGATAGCGCAGATTACTCAGATCATCCTGCCCTGGCTCAAGACCAATGGCCACAGCAATATCGTGCACTTCTTGGGAGCCCAGCACTTGGTTTGAGTCGACCTCCCAGGTGTTTAGAATTTTGCCACGCAGAGGCATGATAGCTTGGGTTTCTCGGTTGCGCGCCATTTTAGCTGAGCCACCGGCCGAATCACCTTCAACGAGAAACAGCTCGGATTGCGCAGGATCACTCGAAGTGCAGTCGGCTAACTTGCCGGGCAGGGCTGGTCCTTGCGTCACTTTTTTGCGTACGACTTTTTGCGCTTTGCGTGTACGTGCTTGCGCCTTGCTAATACATTGCTGGGCAATAGCGTCAGCCGCTTCAGTATTGGTGTTTAACCAGAGGCTAAAGCTGTCTTTTACCGCGGTAGAAATAAACCCAGAGGCACTTCTTGATGATAAGCGCTCTTTGGTTTGCCCTGCAAACTGCGGATCTTGCATTTTAAGCGATAACACATAACAGCAGTTATCCCATATATCGTCTGCGGTGAGCTTAAGGCCGCGAGGCAGCAAATTACGAAATTCGCAGTATTCTTTGATAGCTTCCAGCAAGCCTGTGCGCAGGCCATTGACGTGGGTGCCCCCTTGAGCGGTGGGAATAAGATTCACATAGGCTTCGGCGAGCAATTCGGCGGGCTCGCTCAACCAAATGACGACCCATTCGGCAGCTTGGTGGCCTTGGTCGATGCGATCAAGATAGCCGTGCTGCGGGATTTTTTCAGCAGAAGCTAGGCTTTCTAGAAGGTAGTCTTGCAGGCCGTGCTCGTAATACCATTCCTGTTTTTTCTCTTGGTCACCCTTGGCTTGTCGATTTTCAAACTTGATTCGCAGACCCGAGCACAAGACGGCTTTGGCTTTAAGCACGTGACAAAGCTTGGTGATGGAGAATTTATCGGTATCAAAATAGCTTGGGTCAACCCAAAAGCGCACCGAGGTGCCCGTGTTTTTCTTGCCGCAGCTGCCTGTGATTTCAAGCGGGCCAGCGGCTGCTCCATGCTCAAAGGCGATTTCGTGCACCGATTGGTCACGCCTAATGTTGACTTCAACACGCTTGGATAGGGCATTGACAACCGATACGCCAACGCCGTGCAAACCACCTGAGAATTTGTAGTTTTCACCAGAGAACTTGCCGCCCGCATGGAGGCGAGTCAGTATCAGCTCAACACCTGAAACCTGATATTCAGGGTGAATATCAACCGGCATTCCTCGGCCATTATCAATCACTTCCAGCGAGTTATCCTCATGCAAAATAACACTGACCTGATCGGCAAAGCCCCCCAACGCTTCGTCCACGCTGTTATCAATCACCTCTTGAGCTAGGTGGTTTGGCCTTGTGGTGTCCGTATACATGCCTGGGCGTTTTTGAACGGGCTCCAGACCTTTTAAGACCTCAATAGCATCAGAGTTATAGGATTTTGGCATTTTTTACAATCCGCAGGAATACAATTATGGTATCTTAACGCGATTCCTAGAACTTGGGCAATGTAGATGCAGTTTCCAACACATTCCGTAGCAACCACATTCGAGTCGCTCACGCTGGGTGAGCAACGTCATCCGCCAAAGATTTTGATCCTCTATGGCTCATTGCGCGAAGGAAGTTACAGCAAGAAGCTTGCGCTGTTATGCAAAGATTTACTCCTGCATTTTGGTGCCGAGGTGAAAATTTTCGACCCAAGCGACCTGCCGGTATTTGACCGTCAAAACTTTGACCACCCCGCTGTAAAGCAATTGCGTGAGTTATCTATCTGGTCTGAAGCACAGGTTTGGATATCACCTGAGCAACACGGTGCAATGACAGCGGCGTTTAAAAACCAAATTGATTGGCTGCCCTTATCCGATGGCGCTGTGAGACCGACTCAAGGTCGCTGCTTGGCGTTATTGCAAGTTTGCGGCGGCTCTCAGTCATTTAATGCGGTCAATCAAATGCGCATTCTCGGCCGCTGGATGCGCATGTTCACCATTCCCAATCAGTCCTCTATTCCGATGGCGTGGAAAGAGTTTGATGAGGGTGGCCAGATGAAAGATAGCAGTTATAAAGAGCGTGTTTATGATGTCATGGAGGAGCTGTTTCGCTTCACCTTATTGCTCAGAGAAAATGTTGGCACTTTAACAACGCGTTATTCTGAGCAAAAACAGCTTGCAGAAGCGGGCCAACTGAAGGCGGGATTAGGCGTAAAATCCACTTCACAAAACAATGATTAAACCGCCGTACACTGTTTTGTAAGTGCGCTGTTCCGATGCGCAGCAGTTGTGTATTATGGGCAACTTATTGCCTGATTTTCTCTTTTCCTCATTGATGGTATGAAGCGTTTTTTCCGTTTTTTTGAATCTCGAATTCACCCGTATCCTGAGCAGGAGCTTAACTACCGCCCGCAGGGTTTGTGGCAATTTATCTGGGCCTGCACGAAAGGCTCTCGCTTGTGGCTATTGATGCTCACCGTATTTACTGGCCTTTTGGGTGCATTTGAAGCTCTGCTTTACTCTTGGATGGGCGAAATTGTTGATTGGATGACCGAGTACGGCCTAGAGAACTTCTGGGAAGAAAAGTCCGACATGCTGATCATCATGGTGTGCGTGTTGTTTGCCAGCATCGTGCTCAGCCTGCTTAACTCCGGCATCCACTTCCAAACCCTGCAAGGGGTTTTCCCGATGCGTTTGCGTTGGCATTTTCATAAACGCATTTTGAATCAAAGTATTCATTTTTTTAGTAACGAAATGTCAGGACGAATTTCGGCCAAGGTCATGCAAACAGCTTTGTCTGTGCGTGAAACCGTGATGACCTTCACCAGCATGGTCAGTTATATTTTGGTTTATATAATCAGCTCAGCCATCATATTGGCTAACCTCGACTGGCTAATGCTAATACCCTTTTTAGCATGGCTGGTTGCTTTTGGTTGTTCCATGGCTTTTTTCTTACCTCGGTTGCGAGAAGCCGCTACCATCCAAGCCGATACACGCTCGAAAATGACCGGTCGAATCACCGATGCCTACGCCAATATTGCTACAGTAAAACTCTTCAGCCACAGCCAGCGTGAACAAGATTTCGCACGTGAAGCCATGGAAGAATTCATGGATACGGTTCATGTTCAAATGCGCTACGTTACTGGGGTCGAAACCATAAATCATAGTATTAATATGCTGATGGCTGCCTCAACGCTCGCCCTGGGCCTATACTTATGGAGTGAGTCTATGGTGAGTCCTGGCGCTGTTGCAACAGCAACCGCCCTAGCGCTTCGCGTCAATGGCTTATCACATTGGATCATGTGGCAAATCGCCTCGTTATTTGAAAATATGGGTACTGTGCAAGATGGCATGAATACCTTGCTGCGGCCGATCAAGCTTACTGACGACAAAGATGCCAAAACGCTGACGGTTAAAAAAGGCGCTATACGTTTCATGAATGTGGATTTTGCCTATAACGCGCAAAACCCAGTATTCAACAACCTAAGCATTGATATTAAACCCGGTGAGAAAGTTGGTATCGTAGGCCGGTCTGGCTCAGGAAAATCTTCCTTTGTTAATCTATTATTGCGATTTTATGATGTAAACTCGGGTGAAATTAGCATTGATGGACGAAATATCCAGAACCTAACGCAAGAATCTTTACGTGCTCAAATTGGCATGGTGACACAAGACACCTCCTTATTGCATCGCACGATTTTCGAAAACATCGCCTATGGCCGCCCTGAGGCAAGCCGAGAGGAAGTGATCGCGGCAGCTAAAGCGGCTCATGCTCACGAGTTTATCGAGTCCTTGTCTGACTCAATGGGCAATTCAGGTTACGATACGTTAGTAGGTGAGCGAGGAGTTAAGCTTTCTGGTGGTCAGCGTCAACGTATTGCCATTGCACGAGTGATGCTGAAAAACGCGCCTATTTTGCTGCTCGATGAAGCAACCAGCGCTCTTGATTCTGAGATCGAGGAATTCATCACACAGAGCCTGCATCAGCTTATGGATGATAAAACCGTTGTCGCCATTGCTCACCGACTTTCCACCATTGCCTCCCTTGATCGCTTAATTGTTCTTGATGATGGCGGTATCGCCGAACAAGGCACCCATGAGCAACTGATCGCAAATGAAGGCATTTATGCTCAGTTATGGCGTCGACAAAGTGGCGGATTCTTAGCTGAAGAATAACTCACGCCCTCAAACCTAATAGCCGATTA
>JAXHSS010000028.1:7735-14753 GCA_034190675.1 Pseudomonadota bacterium | reverse complement strand
TAGCCGTTTAGAGCAAAGTTGACTAATTTATAACGCAAAAATACAAGAATAAAAAACCTAAACAGAGGCGGAGGTAAGTGATGAAGGCATTTGCAGACTATGATCAGTACGATGCGACTGGATTGGCCGAATTAATAAAGTCGGGTCAAGTGACAGCTGAGGAGCTGTTGCTGGCGGCAATAGAGCGAGCAGATCAGCACGACGAGTTGAATGCGACTATCCAACGCTTTGATGAGAAAGCCCTAGCTAAGGCCGAGTCGGTTTCAAAAGAAGTCTTGTTTGCGGGTGTGCCAACCTTGATCAAGGATTTGGGTAATTTTTTGGCTGGCGAGCCGATCACAATGGGTTCGCAGGCTATTGATTGGGTGCCGGATTATGATGATGAGTTCATCCAGCGCTATAAAGCCACGGGAGTCATTCCCTTTGGTAAAACTAATGTCCCTGAGCTTGGCATCAATATTACCACTGAGCCAAAGCGACATGGACCTACGCATAATCCGCATAAAAAAGGCTATAGTTCAGGCGGTTCCTCAGGCGGAAGTGCGGCGGCTGTTGCCGCAGGTATTGTCCCGATAGCAACGGCCAATGATGGAGGGGGCTCTATTCGCTTTCCTGCCTCATGGTGCGGTGTTTTTGGTCTTAAACCGTCTCGCGGACGAGTGCCTCTTGGCCCTGATGAAGCTGAAGGTTGGAGTGGCGCAGTGGCTGGCCATGAGCTTGGCTAGCGCTGGCAAGTCGAGCAAAAAACCGTGGCTCGGTTGTTCATCCTAAGTGGGGTGAGCGGCTTTGAGCAGCGCGTGCAAGGTTGGTTTTCGCGACCGTAAACATGCAGGGTCTGCTGGAAGTAGCCCGGGTTATTATCAGCATTGACAAAGTCGCGCAAAGTCGTGCCGCCTTGTGTGATGGCGGATGATAAAACTTGGCGTATTGCCTGGCTCAGCTTGGCATAACGCGCTTTGCTGATCTTTCCAGCGGCTCGTTTGGGGTGGATGCCTGCCAAAAACAACGCTTCATTGGCGTAGATATTGCCCACGCCGACGACGTGTTTAGCGTCCATGATGAACTGTTTTACAGCCACGGTTTTGCCGCGACTTTTATGATATAAGTGCTCATCAGAAAAGCCATCTTCTAATGGCTCTGGGCCAAGGTGGCGAATCAGCTCATGGGCTTGCCAGTCGTTTTCTGATAATAAAATCGCACCAAAGCGTCTCGGGTCATGATAGCGCATCTCGCAGTCATTAAAGGAAAAGATGACGTGATCATGTTTGCGCAAAGCCTCTGAAGCCGAGTTTTTGCGGACAATGCGTAAACTGCCAGACATGCCTAGGTGAATCAGCAGGTGTTGGCCATTCGACAGGCTCAGAATTAAGTATTTGCTGCGACGCTGAACCTTTTGAATAATCAGACCGTACAACTGTCGGCTGATGGATTCTGGAATGGGCCAGCGAAGACGAGGTTGGCGAACCTCGATTCGCTCGATACGCTGATTGAGAATATGAGGCTCAATGCCGCGCTTCGTTGTTTCGACCTCTGGAAGTTCAGGCATGCAGAAAACTCCATAAAAAAAGCCAGCTGTAAGCTGGCTTTCTTGAGTCAGGTGTGAGTTGCCTTAAAGCGTTAGACGCTTGCGACCTGGCTCTTTATTTTGCGCTGGGCGTTGTTAACAACACATAACGCGAGCAAAGCATATAAGTGAGATTGACTTACTTAATCTTCGCTTCTTTGAAAACCACGCGCTTACGAACCTTAGGATCGTACTTTTTGATTTCCATTTTTTCTGGATTATTACGCTTGTTTTTGGTGATCGTGTAGAAATAACCAGTATCAGCTGTTGATACCAAGCGGATTTTTTCGCGTACTGCTTTTGCCATGACGAGCTCCTAATTAAACTTTTTCGCCACGAGCGCGCAAATCTGCAAGCACGGCGTCGATACCTAATTTATCGATAATGCGCATACCCTTAGAAGATACACGAAGACGAACGTAGCGGTTTTCGCTCTCTACCCAAAAACGATGATGGTGTAGGTTCGGCAAAAAACGGCGACGTGTTTTGTTGTGCGCGTGCGATACATTGTTACCTGTAACGGGGCGCTTACCTGTTACCTGACAAACACGGGACATGATTTACTCCAAAATTCTTGTGCAAACTGCAATTAGGTCACGTTTTATACCAAATTTAGTTTTTTGAATCAAGGATTTATTGGTTTTTCTTTGATTCTGCGTTTCTTTGGCGAGGGTCAAACGCGAGGTAAATTCAGTTGCCTATTACTTGACCTCTTTGCTTTGCGGCACAAAACCGTCTGCGGCATCAACGTCTTTGTTTTCAAAAAATTTTTTGCGCTGCTCAGCAAGATATATCTGAGTTTCGTTTTCCATCAGGTTGAGGTGCTTTTCGTTGATCAATAGTGTTTGATGCTGAAGCCACTCCATCCACGCTTGCTGGGAGACGTTATTCAAGATAAATTCGCCATCTGGCCCAGGGAAAGGCTGGCGCTTTAATGCGGGGAGTTCTTTTTGGTATTTGATGCAAAACACGGTCTCTGTCATGAGGTTCTCACTGTTGGGTTTTGGCGAATTGTAGCAGTTTTTTGATCGCAGCTGGCAGCCCAAGCGAGGCATTTTCGCTCTGCCACGCATAGCGCGGTTCGCTAATCTTGTTTGCAAGCGGTCTGCCTTGAACAATGAACAGGCCGATATTTAGCTCAAAATGGCTAAATACATGCTTGAGCTGATTCGGGTGGTATTGCACTTCATCTGCCTGAATATGCTGATCTTTTAACCACGGCGTGAGTAAGTCTAAAGGCTCAGCGTTTGCTTTATCTGCGTAATCGGGCTGGCTTTTTGACAGCTCAGGCAATGACCAAAGGCCGCCCCATATTCCCGTTGGCGGGCGTTTTTCGAGCAAAATACGGCCTTGGCTGTCCTTGCACAGAGCTAAAGTGACGTATTGGGTTGGTTTTTGCTTTTTAGGTTTTTTCCCTGGAAGTTCGGCAATTCGTTGTTCTTTTAGTGCGATACAGCTGCTTGAAATAGGGCAAAGGTGGCAGCCTGGAGAGCTTCGTTTGCATACCAGCGCGCCCATATCCATCATGGCTTGGTTGTATTCGCTGAATCGATGCAAAGGTGTGTTGCGCTCGGCGACCTGCCAGAGCTGTTTTATCGTTGCGGCCTTGCCAGGCCAGCCTGAAATGCCGTAATGCCGAGCAAGGACGCGTTTCACATTGCCATCTAAAATGGCGCCATAGCGTTTATGGCCTAAGGATAAGATGGCTCCAGCGGTGGAGTGACCAATGCCTGGCAAGGCCTCAAGGACATCGAGTGTATTGGGCAGCTGGCCATGATGTTGTCGGCTGACGATGCCAGCAGTTTTGTGCAGGTTGCGGCCGCGTGCGTAGTAGCCCAAGCCGCTCCAAAGGGCGAGTACCTCGTCTTGCTCTGCCTTAGCTAAAGATTCAAGCGTTGGAAAAGCATCCATAAAACGCTCGAAATAGGGGATGACCGTGCTGACCTGTGTTTGTTGCAGCATGATCTCCGATACCCAAACACGATAGGGCGTCGCGGGCTGTTGCCAAGGCAAGGTCTTGCGTCCATGCACATCAAACCAGTTGAGTATCCTTTGACTAAACAGCTCGGTGTCGGTTGTCATTCCAGGTGCTATGTGGCCCAGACGACTAGAAGTTGAACAGGTCTTTAACTTTATTGCCCAGCTCTTCGCCGACTTTGTCTTTTACGCGGTCTTCGATTTCTTGCTTGGCTTTATCTACCTGCTCTTGCGTGTGTTTTTGAACCTCATCTTTTGCAGCCTGCTGAAGGTCTTTGTCGGCATCTAAGCCCAGACCTAGCTTGTCGTTTAGCGCGTTGGTTAAGCGCTCCTGTGCGGCTGATTTGGCGATTTGCTGGATAATGGCTCCAGTTTTTTCTTGATTGACTGAGCACCAACTGCTGGTCGCTTGAAGCACGTTGCCTTTACATTGAATTGGCCAGCTGACATCCGCCAATTTGGCCAGTTCTCCTTTGAATAGTGATGGCGCTTTAACGTCAAGGTTGTAGTCAAAGGTGAGGTTGGCAATATCAAAGCTGCCTGAGCCTGAGAGTGAGTCGGTGGCATTGAGCTTTGCTGATAAGCGGTCGATTTGCATGATGCCGTCCTTAACCGTGGCCGGAAAGCTTAGGTTTTTGAACTCGGTACTTTCAACTAAGTTTTGCGGGATGGCATAACCTTTTTGAGCTAAACCATACTCGATCAACATCGTGAGCTCTTCGCCAACTTGGTTCACAATTAGCTTGCGCAGATTCACATCCTTCAATAAAGCGTCGGTTAGATTGATTTGCAAATCGCCGTTTAGCTGATCCATCCAGCTGTAAATAGAGTCGCCCGTGAGAGTCAGGTTGGTCGAGGAGCTGAGCAAACCTGTAATGGGCTTTTTATGAATGATGGCTTCAAGCATATCCGGCAAGCTAAGCTGGTTGACCTTATTGCGCACACTAATTACAGGGGTGTTACTGCGCGCATCGACGGTTATGTTATTAACTACGGTGCCGCCCAGAACTTGCAAGCGGCAGTCGGACATTTTGATCAAGCCGCTATTGGCATTAATTCCACAACGAACATCGTTGAGCGCTTCTTTTTTGAGTGTCAGTTGTCCAACTTGTACCGCACCATCAAGGTTGAGCTTACGCAGTGCTGCGACAGGTAAAACCGCTTTTTTAGAGAAAATCTCGCCGGCTTTCTTTTCTGCAGGTAAGGTCTCGCCTTTCACTTCGCCTGATTTAGAAGGCGGTAAGTAGCGGTCAGCGTTAAATTGATCGGCGCTTAAGTTAAAGCCAATCGCCTTAGTGCTTGCCTTGAAGGTGGCCGAGCCGGTTAGCTGAGTCTGATCCAGTGTCGCATTAATGTTCTGAATTTGAATAGCCTTTGGAGTGCCCGCTAGTGCAAATTCGCCTTTAAAATGGGTCAGTGCTTCTGAGTCAGCAGTGCGAATGGGTTGCTGGGCAAAATTGTCCATAAAGGCCTTAAGGTTCATCGGTGCTAGCTGAATCGAGCCATTGAGTGTTGGGTTCTTCGTGGCTTGACTAACAGCAAGTTGAAAACTCGATTGCATTTGGTCAACGGTGAGGCTGCTGCCTGAGGCGAGCGAGACTCGGTCTTGGTTTTTATTGAACACCAGCGATGAGGTTTTGAAGTCGATAGGCAATACCTTGGTGCCAATACCCGTCAGAGTGGTATTGACATCGATGCCTTCAAGTGTGGCAACGAGGTTATTGTCGGCTTGATTAACCCCAATTTGGCGGATATTGATCGTGGCGTTAACAGGATCAGGCGTTTTACCTTCTAACATGACTTGCCAGACCAAATCGCTCAATAGATGCTGTTTGTTTTGGGTATCTAGCTGAACGTTTTGATGGGCCTTAAGTTTAGCAGTCATGCCTTTTTGGTCTGCATAAGCTCCGTCAAATTGTAGTTCAAAAGGTCGGGTGAGCGAGAAATTCTGAGCAAGCAGCTTGTTGATCGTCAGGTTCATTGAGCTGCCTTTGTCTTTGTCGCTAAAAAGAATCTGGCTGTCAGTAATCAGGAAGTCTTGGAAGCTCATCGTGAGCGGCTGGCCTTCTTTGTTTTCTTCAGGCGTTTGCTCGGCTTCTTCAGGTTGTTTTTTGGCAAGATTCAGCAGCGGGTCAAAGTTGCTACTACCATCGGCATTTTTCTGATAATCCACATTTAATTCGTTAAGGATGATGGATTTGAGATTCACCTGTTTTGAAAACAGTGGCAAAAACTCGACGCCCAATGCCATCGTGCCAACACCGAGTAATTCTTGGCTATCTTGCTCATCTTTTAAACTGGCCTCTTTTAATCGCAAGCCAATAACGGGATATACCTGCCATTCGATGTCACCATTGAGGTGTAGGTGGAGTCCAGTTTTCTCGTTGACCGTTTCGCTGATTTTTCCTTTAAGCTCATTAAGATCAAAGGCAATGAAGAGATAAATTGCAATAGCGAAAATCAGCAGAACAGCCGCGATAATGATGCGGTAAATCCATTTGAGAGCAGTTTTCATAGTGGTGAATAGCCGTTGGTGATAATAGTTATAAAAATGGGAGCCTTTTAGCTCCCATTAGTTCAGAGTTTTTTTATTTGGCAATCTTTCGGTAGAGGTAAAGCAGGACAACCGCACCGATGACCGAGGCAATAATATTAGCGAGTGACCAACCTGCAACGGTAATGCCCACAAGGCTCGCAAGGAAGTTGCCGATAAATGAGCCGACGATACCAATTAAAATAGTAACGATGAATCCGCCCGGATCTTTGCCCGGCATGACCCATTTGCCCAATGCGCCGACGATTAAGCCAAACAACAAGGTTGAAATTATTCCCATAGGTGAACTCCTAGTTTTGTGAAATGTTTAACCTTTAGTGTACCTTACTTTTGTAGGTTTAGTGTCAAAATCGCGTCATCACTATCGACTTTTTTGAAGCCGCAGCTTTTGGCTAATGCGTTGTATGTCCCGGAATCATTGGCCTGCGGGGTATGCATTTGTTTTGTGCCAAGTTTTGTTTCATGTGCAACAACTTCACCAACAACGCGAGCGGCGATATCACGGCCTCGGTTGGCAGGGTGAACAGCAACATGGCTTAGCTCGACAGTTTTGTTATCCAATGTTTTGATCAGCGCGGCGGCGGTGATTTTGCTGTTAAACACGCCAACATAGTAGCGGCAGCCTTCAGGCACTTCGGGTAAAACTTGGCTCAGTAAGCTTGCTGCTTGGGGTAAATCTTGATAGAGCTTTTGGATTTCTTTTTGATGCGTTTCAGTTTGACGCATCTCACTAACGATAACGGGCATGTAGCTGGCCTCAGACAGTATGGAGAATCAGCAAATATTTTACAACGAGGCGCTTTTCAAGGACAATGCCCTCTTTACGATTGAATTGTCAAAAATATGAGCTCATTGCGTCAAGCGAGTGTCAGTCGTGACACATTAGAAACTCAAATTAAAGTCGAGCTAAACCTTGATGGTAG